>JBGSMX010000161.1:0-6059 GCA_041739935.1 Coriobacteriia bacterium
GCCGGGAGCGGGTTCCTCCGATGCCTGCGCGAGGTTCAGCATGATCGCCGAGCCCACGGTCACCGTGAAGGTCGTTGCCATGATCGCGACGACGAGCAGCACTCTGGACAACGAGTGCGATGCCGCCTGGCGGCGCTCCTCGGCATCGTGCATCTCGGACAACGCGCTACCTCACTCCAGTATGTTTTGGACCGCATCGCGGACGGCCTGGCTCACCGCTGCAGTCCCGCCCAGGAAACGCACCTCGGCAATCGTCGCCTTGTTCTGTTCCAGAATCTGCGCCACGTCTGTGCTGAGCGTCGTGGTCGGGGTCAGCAACATCACCGAACCGCTCGTACCCTGCAGCACTCCACCGGCCAGCGCGTCGGGGAAGTTCTGCCCGGTAGCGATTGCGAGCCGGTTCCATTCGAGCCCGGCGTGATCGACGCCGTAGCTCGCCACGTCGCACGCTGTGGCGTACCTGTTCGCGCCGGCCAGGCGCTCGGTGGTACTGGGCACGCTCGTGCGGATAGTGCCTACGATGCTATCGGGAATCGCGCCGGTGCCGCCCAAGACGAGCACGTGCTCCACGCCGTCGCTTCGCAGTGCCGAGACGAGCGCCGCATCAGCTCCGGTCGTGGGTTTCACAAGGTAGATGGGCCAGCCCTTGGCCGCCGCAAGCGGGGAAGCGCCCAGGGCGTCGGGGAAGTTCAGGCCCGTGGCGAGAAACGCGGTGCCGTCGTAGGACGCACCGAGCTCGTCTACGCAGCGTGCGGATATCATGCGTGCGGTCTCGTAGCGGTTGTCCCCGGCGATGCGATCCACGTTTGCCGAGCCCAGAACCGCGTTGAGCGAGGACTCCACGGCGGGCGAGACCGCGCCCGTGCCGCCCAGGATGACGGCCTTTCCGGCACCAAGACGATCGACCTCGGCAAGTACGGTCGCGGGCAGCGTGTCGGGCTTCGTGAGCAGGATCGGGCCGCCGAGGGCACCAGCGAGAGAAGCGCCGCCCAGGGCATCGGGCCAGTTGTAGCCCGTGGCGATCACGACTGTGTCGGCGCCTTCGGGAAATGCTTTCTTCGACGCCTCGATCGCAGTATCGATGCGCGATGCACCGGCGATGGGTGTGATGACGAGCTCGGTGGGCGGCTCGTCAATGGGGTTCACGGTGATCGTCACGGTCACTGTGTTGGAGTTGAGTTCGCCGTCGTTCGCGTGGTAGGTGAAGGTGTCGGTGCCGAAGAAGTCCGCCTCGGGCACGTAGCTGAAGCCGCCGTCGGAGTTGAGTGTGAGTTCTCCATCCGCGACATCCGTGTCCCGAACCGAGGTGAGCGGATCGAACTCCGGATCGGAGTCCGGATCGGTGTCATTGCTCAGGACTCCAGGGGCGGCGACCGCGAGCACTTCGTCCTCATCGACGCTATAGCTGTCAGCTACGGCGACCGGCGCCTGGTTCGGGACGGTCGGATCGAGAATGGCGCGCAGCCCGTACAGGCCGGTTCCCACTCCGTCGTCGGCGTGGCGCACGCGCACGTAGACCGTGCGATCTTCCTCGGCCAGCCACTCGATACGCGCGAGCGCACTGCCGGAGTCATCGTTCTGCGCCAGGACGGTTGTGCCGTCCCCGGCAAACAGCGTCAGATACGTGTCGGTTGCGACGGGACCGCGCTGGGTCGTCTCAAACGCGTAGGTCGTGCCAGCCGTGGCCTCGAAGCTCGCCCAGTCGAGGTCGCCGGCAGGGAAGAGCGTGCGTGCCTGCGGATCGGCGCCGAGCACAAGGGGCTTAGCGGTGCCTGATGTGTCGTCGGGCTCGAAGGCGTCGAGCGTGGGGGGCGAGAGCACCAGGTCCACGTGTAGCGTCTCAATGCCGGTCCGGGTCACGAGCGCGGTCAGCGCCTCGTAGCCGTCAGCCCACGCCCAGATGCGGTAGTCGCCCGCGCCGTAGAGGTAGTCGTCGGGCAACTCGTAAGCGCCTCCGGCCACGGTGAGCGTCTCTCCCGCGTACAGCCACTGCTTGTCATCGGCGTCGTAAAACTCCGCCTGCACGGTCGCACCCACGATTGGGTCTCCGGTGACGGTCTCGGTGATCGAGCCTGTCGCCAGCGGTGTCTCCGGCAGGAGCTCGAAGTCCACGACGAGCGAATCGGTGCCGTTCCACGTGCCGGTCTGCGTGCCCAATTGGTAGCCGCCGGCCGCCGCGGAGAAGCGGTATTCGCCCGCGCCGTACTGGCCGATATCGAGGAGCGAGAAATCGCCGTTCGCATCCGTGATCGTGCTGCCCGCATTCCACCACTCCCCGCTAGTCGGGTCGTGGAACTCCGCCCACACATACGCACCTTCGAGCCCGAGTCCCGAGCTGCTGACGGTGCCTGTGGCGAGTGGAGTTGGGCGGTCGAGCGCGAGGTTCAATGCGAGCGGCGTCGAGCCATCCCACGCGCTCGTGATGTCGTCGGCGACGTATCCTGCCGCGATGGCGGTCAGCCGGTAGTTGCCTGCGCCAAGGCCGGCCTCATCGTAGACGGTGTAACCGCCGTCGATGCCCGTCACCGCATAGCCGGCCTGAACCCACTCGCCCGAGCCGGAAGCGTCGCGTTCGGCGAGAATCTGCGCGCCGCCGATCGCCGCGGTGGTGGCCGCATCCGTGACCATGCCGCTTGAGATCTGGGTCGCGTCCGTGAGCGCGAAGTCCATTGGCACGGTTGTGGCGCCGTCCCAACTCACGGGGGTGTCTTTCTGAGTGACGAACGAAGTCGCCGAGACGGTGAGCTGGTACTCTCCGGCTCCGTTGCCGGCGTCGTCATAGATGGTGTAGTCGCCGTTTGCGTCGGTTGTGACCCCACCCAGATCGGACCAACCCATGCCCGGATCGTTGAACCGGACGGAGACGTAAGCTCCCGGGATCGGATCGGTGGATGAAGCGCTCGTCACGGTGCCTGATGCGATGACAACCGGCGCGGCGGTCGCGGCCATGGGTGCGACCGCCGATGTGATCAACGCGAGTACGAGGAGCAGGTTGAGCAGGGCGGCCGGACGGCCACCCGTCGTTGCATGGAGTCGTCGCATGTTGTGGAGCTCCCATCGATTGACCGGCGTCCTCACGCTAGCACCGCCCCTCGCGCCGGCACAAGCCGCGCATGCGGACCCGTGCGGTGGATTCGCGCGCACCACCAAATGTGTGAGCAATCGCCTTGCCACGCCGTGAAGCGCATCGTGTTCGGCGGACTGTCCGGTCCCGATTGGTGTTCGTCCCCGCGCGGCGGGTTCCTCGGCACGCCGGGGTACAGACTTACGGTACGCACAAGGGGGCGCCGGAAACGGCGCGAGACAGGGAGGGGTTGCTCATGCGACTCGAAGGCAAGGTCGCCGTGATCACGGGAGCGGCATCGGGCATGGGACGCGCCATGGCGGAGTTGTTCGTCGCCGAGGGCGCCAAGGTCGTCGCGGCTGACTGGAATGCCGAGGCACTCGACGGCGCGGTGGCCGAGGTGGGCGCAAACGGCGGCGCGATCACCGGAATCCAGGGCAACGTCGCCGATCAGGCCCAGGCCGAGGCGATCATCGACAAGGCGATCGAGAGCTACGGCCGGCTCGACATCTTGTGCAACAACGCTGGCGTCATGGACAACAATCACGGCGCCGCCGATCTCACGAACGAGACGTGGGAGCGCGTGCTGGGCATCAACCTGAACGGGCCTATGTATCTCACGCGCAAGGCGATCCCGGCGATGCTCGCAAGCGGTGGCGGGGTTATCGTCAACACCGCTTCGGTCGCTGGCGTGGGCGGCGGCGCGGCGGGGCTGGCGTACACCGTGTCCAAGCACGGCCTGGTGGGCATGACCAAGCAGACAGCGTTTCGCTACGCGCAGGAGGGGATCCGTTGCAACGCGATCGCCGCAGGCGCAGTGGAGACCAACATCATGGCCAGTGTCGACTCCAACAAGATGGATCCGGCGGGATCGGCGCGCTGCCAGACGTACTACGCAGCGATTCCGGGCCAGCTCAAGGCCGTCGACATCGCTCAGCTTGCCCTGTTCCTGGCAAGTGACGAGGCTAAGATGATCAACGGCGCGATCATCCCTGCCGATGCGGGGTGGTTGAGCGCGTAGTTCTGCGCCGTGGCATGTCGGGTGCGAGTGCACGCGGTACCATGAGCGTGCACCGCATACCCGACCGACTCGGAAGGCCACACACGTATGCCCAAACAGACGATCGTGATCGCACTGGGCGGAAACGCGCTGCTCAAACGCACGGATCCCATGACCGTGGCAGCGCAGCGGGACAACGTGCGCGTTGCAGCCCGGGCGCTGGTCCCGGTCTCGGAGTCTTACAACGTGGTTCTCGCTCACGGCAACGGTCCGCAGGTCGGGCTGCTTGCGCTGCAGGCCGCTGCCTACACCGAGTGCGAACCGTTCTCGCTCGACGTCCTGGGCGCGCAGACGCAGTCGATGATCGGCTACCTGATCGAGCAGGAACTCGGCAACCTGCTGCCGTTCGAGAAGCGCATTGCCACGGTTCTCACGATGGTCGAGGTTGATCCGGGCGATCCGGCGTTTCATGACCCCACCAAGTTCGTGGGCCCGCAGTATGAGCCTGAAGAGGCCGAGCGCCTTGCTGTCCAGAAGGGCTGGGTGTTCAAGCTCGACGGGAACAAGATGCGCCGGGTGGTCGCATCGCCGGAACCCCAGCAGATCTTCGAACTCGACCCGATCAGGTGGCTCATCGAAAAAGAGGTACTCGTTATATGCGCGGGCGGCGGCGGCATCCCGGTGGCATATCTGCCGGACGGTACCAACACGCTCGTCGGTGCCGAGGCCGTGATCGATAAGGACCTCGCGAGCGAGCTGCTTGCGCGCAAGCTGGGCGCCGACCTGTTCGTCATGGCGACCGACGAGGAGGGTGTCTACGCCGGATGGGGCACGCCCGCCCAGCGGATGCTGGAGTGCGTGACGCCCTCGGAGCTGCGAGGATACGACTTCGCGGCGGGCTCGATGGGCCCCAAAGTCCAGGCCGCCATCCGATTCGTGGAGTCAACCGGCAAGCGCGCAGCGATCGGCCGGCTCGAAGACATCGAGCGTATCGTCGCCGGCGAGGCGGGTACGAGCGTGGTGCCGGTGTGCCCGGGGTAGGGCTCGTGCCCGACCCTTACCAGCCCAGCACGCTGTCGATCGAGACACGCACCGCGTCACTCACGGCGGCGACTCCGCCGAACACGTCCAGCCCCTCGATCTCCTCGGCATGCTCGTTGAGCGCGAGCTGCGTGTCATCGGACAGGACGCTGGTTTCCGTGAGGAGCAGCACGCCGCCCTCGTGGCCCATGCGCACGCCTCCGGACAGCGCGTCGGGGTAGTTCTGGCCCGTCGCAATGCCAACCCGGCTCCAGCTTGCCATACCGTTCTCGATGCCGTGAGCGGCGATGGCTGCAGCGGTGGCGTAGCGGTTCGCGCCGTACCAGCGCTCCGAGGGCGTGCCGCCGTTGGCGACAAGCACGCGGTCCAGAGCGGCGCGGGTGTCGTCAGACACAGCGTTCGTGCCGCCGACCACGGTTGCGCTCTCGATATCGAGCGCCTCGAGAGCCGAGGCCGTGACGGGCGAGAGGACGCTTGTTCTGGTGAGTAGCACCGGGACGCGAGAGCTGTATGCAAGCGGTGCGACCGACAGCGCGTCGGGGAAGCGGTCCCCACGTGCGAGGAATACATGACCGGTGAACGCGGCGCCTTCGTGCGCGGCGACGGTCTCGCCGACTCTGGCGGAGGTCGCATAGCGGTCCGCGCCCGAGATTCGGGTGACGGCGTAGTCGGCAACGAGCGCCTCAAACACCGTATCGGACACCGCTGCCGTGCCACCCACCACGTAGACCTCGCGCACGCCGAGTGAGAGCAGCGCATCGCTGATCGCCGGAGGCAACGTGTCAGGATCGGTGAGCAGCAGCGGCGCGTCGTAGGAGCCCGCGAGCCCGGCAGCAGACAGCGCGTCGGGGAAGTTGCGGCCACTGGCAAGAATCGCCACCTCGCTGGAGTCGAACGTCTCGGTCGCTATCGCCGCCGAAGTCGCGTAGCGGTCCGCGCCGGCCAGCGTGACCT
>JBGSMX010000182.1:0-7915 GCA_041739935.1 Coriobacteriia bacterium
CGGTCACCGTGAGTTGCCGATCCGCGCCGACTACGTGGGCAAGAACGTTCCGACAGCACGTCGGGAACGCGTGAAAGTGCTGTTCAACGAGCTAGACGGGGTCGACGAGGCGCTCATCCTCGAAGCGGTCGGGGAGGTCGAATAGCCCATGCTGTCGTGCCGCCACATCATGACGATGGACGATCTCACCCCTGACGACATCATGATGATTCTGGATACCGCGGAGTCGTTCAAGGAAGTCAACGAGCGTCGGATCAAGAAGCTGCCGACCTTGCGGGGTCGCACGATCATCAACCTGTTCCTCGAGCCCAGCACGCGCACGCGCACGAGCTTCGAGATCGCGGCCAAGCGCCTGAGCGCCGATGCGATCAATATGACCGGTTCGGCGAGCGCTACCGTCAAGGGCGAGTCGCTGCGCGACACGGCCAAGACGCTCTCTGCCATGGCGTGCGACCTGATCGTCGTGCGCCACAAGTACGCCGGCGCTCCACACGTGCTCTCCGAGAGCATGGACGCGTGCGTGGTCAACGGCGGCGACGGGATGCACCAGCACCCCACGCAAGCGCTTCTCGATCTGTTCACGATGCGCCGTGCCCTCGGGCATCTCGAGGGGCTCACGGTAGGAATCGTCGGCGACATCGCGCACTCCCGCGTCGCAGGCTCGCTCGTGCCTGCACTGCGCATGGTCGGTGCCCGACCCATCGTGATCGGCCCGCCCACGCTCATGCCGGCACGGCCCGACATACTGGGTGCCGAGGTCGCGCACACCCTCGATGAGGTCGTCGACCAACTCGACGTCGCATACATGCTTCGGATTCAGATGGAGCGCGCCGAGGGCATGCCGTTCCCCTCACTGCGCGAGTATGCCCGCTTCTACGGTATGAACATGGAGAGGCTGAACCGCATGAAGCCCGAGGCGATCGTCATGCACCCGGGCCCCATGAACCGGGGCGTCGAGGTTTCCTCGGCAGTTGCGGATTCGGAACGGTCTTTGGTGCTCGACCAGGTCAATGCGGGTGTCGCGGTGCGCATGGCCACGATGTACCTGTTGCTCGGGGGTGAGATGCATGAAAGTGCTGCTTAGAGGCGGACGCCTGGTCGATCCGGCCGCCGGTGTCGATGGCGTCATGGATCTGCTCATCGTTGATGGCGTGATCGCCCAGATCGCGCCCGAGATCGAGCCGGCCAAGGGAGTGCAGATCGTCGAGTGTGCCGAGAAGATCGTCGTGCCCGGGCTGGTGGACGCTCACACGCACCTCAGAGAGCCGGGGCGTGAGGACGAGGAGACCGTGGAGAGCGGGACGCGTGCGGCGGCGCACGGTGGGTTCACGGCGGTGTGCCCCATGCCCAACACCGAGCCGGTATGCGACACAGGCTCTAACGTGCGGTTCATCGTGGAGCGCGCGGCAGAGCGCGGCATCGTGCGCGTGCATCCGATTGGATCGCTGACGACCGGACAGCGTGGCGAGGCGATAGCGGAGATCGGCGACATGGTAGCCGAGGGTGCGGTCGCCTTCTCCGACGACGGCCACGGCGTCCAGGACACCGGCATGATGCGCCGGGTCATGGACTACGCGCGTGCCTTCAACACCGTCGTGATCTCGCACTGCGAGGATGAGGCGCTCGCCGGGCGGGGCGTTGTCAACGAAGGTGAGATCTCGACGCGCATGGGGCTTCCCGGGTGGCCTGCCGCCGCCGAGGAGATCCAGGTGGCCAGAGACATCCGACTGGCCGGCCTCACCGGATGCAGACTGCATATGGCGCATCTGTCTACCGCGGGCTCTGTTCAACTTGTGCGGGAAGCGAAGGCCGCAGGGCTGCCCGTCACCGCCGAGGTCACGCCGCATCATCTGTTCCTCGACGAGGCGATGGTGACGACCTACGACACGAACCTCAAGATGAATCCTCCGCTTCGCACCGCGGCCGATCGGACCGCGCTGCTTGACGGCCTGCTTGACGGCACGATCGACTGCATCGCGACCGATCATGCCCCGCACGCGCCGCACGAAAAGGAGATGGAGTTCGAACTCGCCCCCTTCGGCACGACAGGTCTTGAGACGGCGCTGTCGCTCGTGGTGACCGAACTCGTGGGTCCGGGTACGCTGGACTGGGCAGACGTTGTTCGCGTGATGGCCATCGGACCCCGCAGCTCGCTGGGTCTACCGCCCGTGACGCTCGCGGCGGGATCGGTTGCAGACATCACCGTGATCGACCCCGAGGCGCGGGTGGAAGTCGCTCCCGAGTGGTTCGAGTCCAACTCGCGAAACTCGGCGTTTCTTGGCCGAAAACTTCTCGGCAAGGCCAGCGAGGTGCTGGTAGGCGGCGAGTTCGCCCTTCGTAACGGGAAGGTGGTCGGGTAGGTGGCACTGTCAGGACCCAGAGCGTGGCTCGCGCTCGAGGACGGGACCGTCTTCGAAGGCCGCTCGTGCGGCGCGGCCGGTGAAGCATCCGGAGAGGTGGTCTTCAACACGAGTATGTCCGGCTACCAGGAGGTTTTCACCGACCCGAGTTACGCCGGCCAGATCGTCACGATGACCTCGCCTCACATTGGCAACTACGGTGTGAACGGCGCGGACATGGAGTCACGCGGTGTGTTTGCCAAAGGCTTCATCGTTCGCGAGATGTGTGAAACCCCATCGAGCTGGCGTGCCGAGGAGTCGCTTCCCGAGTTCTTGCGCAGGCACGGTGTCGTGGCTATCGAGGGCGTGGACACGAGGCGTCTCACGAGGCACATCCGTGAGGCCGGTGCGATGCGTGCGGTGATCTCCACCACCGATTTCGTGCCCGAGTCCCTCATCGACAAAGCGCAGGGCTCGCCGGGTCTCGTGGGACGCGACCTGGTTGGCGAGGTGGCGGTCACGCATGTCTACGAATGGGGCTCCGAAGGCCCTGAAGGTACCATGCCGGTCGATACCGGTGTGCTCTCGCCGGTTCCGGCGTACAAGGTCGTCGCTTTCGACTCCGGTATCAAGTACAACATCTTGCGCCGACTGTCCGAGGCGGGCTGTGCGGTCACGGTGGTGCCGCCGACCACGAGTGCGCAAGACGCGCTCGCCTTGGAGCCCGACGGGATATTCGTGGCCAACGGTCCCGGTGACCCGGCTGCGGTCGACTATCTGTACGCCACGCTGCGAGAACTCATAGGCATCAAACCCGTGTTCGGGATATGTCTGGGCCACCAGATGCTCTCGCTCGCGGTGGGCGCGGGGACCTACAAGCTCAAGTACGGGCACAGGGGTGGCAACCAGCCTGTGAAGAACCTGCTCAACGGCCGCGTTGAGATCACGAGCCAGAATCACGGCTTCTGTGTGGATTTCAGTGCGATCGGCGCGCTCGTTCCCGAGTTGAGCGGTGATTTGACTCACGACACCGCGGATATCGGGGCCTGGGTGCGCGCGGGCGTCGCCCCCGTCGTGGACTCCCCGCGGTTTGGGCGCGTGCAGCTGACTCACGTGAACCTCAACGACATGACGACCGAGGGGATTCGCCTGCTCGACCAGCCCGCGTTCTCGGTCCAGTACCACCCGGAGGCCGCTCCCGGGCCCCACGACGCGCGCTACCTGTTCGACGCGTTCACGCGGCTCATGGAGGGCCGTGAGGACTATCTGGATACGATCGAGTAGGAGGCCGACCCGTGCTTCGCTCAGTGATGCTGCCGGCCGACTTCAGTGACGAGTGCTCACTGGTGCTTCACTTCGCCTCGGGGCTCGAGGCGCTTGGCACCCGCCGAGTCGTGCTCGGGCACGTCATCGAGGCAAGCGGCATGGAAGGTCCGCTCATCGCCACGAAGGTCGATCGCGCGCGCGAGCAGCTCAGGCAACTGGCCGCACCGCTTGCCGAGGTCGGCCTGGACGTCGAGGTGCGCGTCGAGACGGGCGATCCGGTCCAGGGGCTCATCGGGATCGCAAACGAGACGCACGTCGGCGCCGTCGTGTGCGGCAGCCACGGCAGGGGAATCCTTGCCAAGCTCTTCTCGGGTTCGGTATCCGAGCAAATCGCGCTCGAGGCCAACGTTCCGGTCATGCTCGCGCGCTACGATCTGCTTCGAACGAAGAGCGATCCTGCCGAGTACGCCCGTTCGTTCGGCCGATCGCTGATCCTGCCCACGGACTTCTCTGCATCGTCAACGCGTGCGCTCCTCGGCACGCTCGAGCTACCCGCGCGGTCTTTAGGAACGCTGTATCTGCTTCACGTGCTTGAGGCCGGCCTGACCGGCGAGAAGAAGCGCAAGGCCGAGGAGGGTGCGGAGTTCCAGCTCCGCACCCAGCGCAAGATCGCCGAGGACCAGGGCGTGACCGCACGCGGGGTCATACGTTTCGGTGATCCGAAACGTGCGGTGTTGCAGGAGGCCAACGAGCGGCGCGCCACAGGGATCATCGTGGGATCGCGCGGCCAAAGCGTGTTCCAGGAAGCGGTGCTGGGTTCGACCTCGATGACGCTGATGCGGCAGGCGAGCTGCCCGGTCATGATCGTGCCGTAACTCAAGAAGGAGCCAATGCGCAATGCCCCGTCGGAACGACATACACAAGATCCTCGTGATCGGCGCCGGTCCGATCATCATCGGCCAGGCCTGCGAGTTCGACTACTCGGGTTCGCAGGCGTGCAAGGTGCTCAGAGAAGACGGCTTCGAAGTGGTGCTCGTCAACTCGAACCCGGCCACGATTATGACCGATCCGGGGCTGGCCAATCGCACGTACGTTGAGCCTGTGACTCCGGAATTCGTCGAGAAGATCATCGAGCGCGAGAAGCCGGACGCCCTGCTGCCCACGCTGGGCGGACAGACCGGTCTGAACTGCGCCGTGGCGCTCGCCGAGTCCGGGGTCCTGGACAAACATGGAGTCGAGCTCATCGGAGCGCGGCTCGAAGTCATCCAGAAGGGCGAGGACCGCAAGCTCTTTGCCGAGGCCATGGAGCGCATCGGCCTCGAGACGCCAGACAGCGGCTACGCGTATTCGATCAGTGATGCCGAGAAACTCGTGGGAGAACTCGGCTTTCCAATCGTGATCCGACCGTCGTTCACGCTCGGGGGCGCGGGTGGAGGCATCGCCTTCAATATCGACGAGCTGCGCGAGATCACCGCAGGAGGCGTTGCGCTGTCCCCCGTGGGAGAGGTGCTCATCGAAGAGAGCGTTCTGGGTTGGAAAGAGTACGAGATGGAGGTAATGCGGGATCGCAACGATAACGCCGTGATCATCTGTTCGATCGAGAACTTCGACGCGATGGGCGTTCACACGGGAGACTCGATCACGGTTGCTCCCGCGCAGACGCTCACTGACCGCGAGTATCAGATGATGCGCGATGCATCGCTCGAGATCATGCGTGAGATCGGCGTTGAGACCGGCGGTAGCAATGTGCAGTTCGCCATCAACCCCGACGACGGTCGCATGGTCGTCATCGAGATGAACCCCCGGGTATCGCGTTCCTCGGCACTCGCCTCCAAAGCGACAGGCTTCCCGATCGCCAAATTCGCCGCCAAACTGGCGGTCGGATACACGCTCGACGAGATCCCGAACGACATCACCCGCAAGACGCCGGCGTGCTTCGAGCCGAGCATCGATTACACGGTGGTCAAAGTGCCGCGCTGGGCTTTCGAGAAGTTCCCGGGCACGGATACCACGCTGACGACCAAGATGAAGTCGGTAGGCGAGGTCATGGCGATAGGCCGCACGTTCGAAGAGGCGCTTGGAAAGGCCATGCGCTCGCTCGAAAACGGGCGGGGCGGTCTGGGCGCCGATGGGAAGGGCACCTTCGCCGAGAACAAGTTCGATTCCATGCTTGCCACTCCCACAGAATCGCGGATCTTCTACATCGCCGAGGCCTTCAGGCGAGGTCGTACCGTGGCTGACGTGCACGGACTCACGCGGGTCGATCCGTGGTTCCTGGGACGCATCGAAGCGATGGTGGGGGTCGAACTGGAGCTGGAGGGGCGCTCGCTCGACTCGATCGACTCGGAGTTGATGCGTCGCGCGAAGCAGCACGGGCTCTCTGACGTCCAGATCGCGTACCTTACAGGCACGCCTGAGGCCGAGGTACGTGCGAAAAGGCTCGAGCTCGGGGTTAGACCTACCTTCAAGGCGGTCGACACGTGCGCTGCGGAGTTCGAGGCCAGCACGCCGTACTACTACAAGACCTACGAGGAGCAAGACGAGATCGCTCCCAGCGACAAGCCGAAGGCGATGATCCTGGGTGCCGGCCCTAACCGGATCGGGCAGGGCATCGAGTTCGATTACTGCTGCGTACATGCGGCGTACGCCCTTCACGACGAGGGCTACGAGACGATCATGGTCAACTGCAACCCCGAGACGGTATCGACCGACTACGACACGAGTGACCGTCTCTACTTCGAACCGCTGACCTTCGAAGACGTGATGGACATCTGCGATGCGGAGCAGCCCGCAGGCGTCGTGGTCACGTTCGGAGGCCAGACACCGCTTAAGCTCGCGCATGCGCTCGAGCGGGCTGGTGTGCCTATCATGGGCACAAAGCCAGAGGCAATCGATCTAGCCGAGGACCGCCGCCGTTTCGCCGAGGTGCTCGACCGGCTGGGTATCGCGTACCCCGACGCAGGCACGGCTTCGAGCTTCGAGGAAGCGCTCGAAGTCGCGAGGCGCGTTGGATTCCCGCTGCTCGTGCGGCCCAGCTACGTGCTGGGCGGTCGCGGCATGGTGATCGCGTACAACGAGGATTACCTCGAGCGTTACATGCACGAGGCTGCGGCTATCTCCCCGGACCATCCCGTCTTGCTCGACCGCTTCTTGGAGGGCGCGATCGAGGTGGACGTCGACGCGGTATGTGACACCGATACGGTCTACATCGGTGGCGTCATGGAGCACATAGAGGAGGCGGGCATTCACTCGGGTGACTCGGCGTGCTGCATCCCTCCGTTCTCACTGTCTGAAGAGACCGTCGAGACGATCATGGCGCACGCTCGAAGCCTCGCGCTTGCGCTGGGGGTATGCGGGCTCATGAACGTGCAGTTCGCGGTCAAAGACCAGCGCGTGTACGTCCTTGAGGTGAATCCGCGTGCGTCGCGCACCGTGCCCTACGTGAGCAAAGCCACAGGCGTGCCGCTCGCAAAGGTCGCAGCTCGGGTGATGGCGGGCGTGAAGCTCGCGGACATGGGTCTGCCGCCCGAGGGCCGGGAGCTGGGGCGCTTCTGCGTAAAGGAGGCTGTCATGCCGTTCGGGCGCTTCCCTGGTGCGGACAGTGTCCTGGGCCCGGAGATGAAGTCGACCGGCGAAGTGATGGGCGTTGCCGAGGACTTCCCGGCGGCCTACGCGAAGTCGCAGCTCGCAATCGACTACTCGCTGCCCACAGAAGGGGCTGCTTTCGTATCGGTGAGCGATCGCGACAAGCGCGCGGTGATATCGGTCGTGCGCCACTTGCACCAACTCGGCTTCCAGATCATGTCCACGCGGGGTACCGCGCGTGCGATCCGCGCCGCCGGCATTCCGGTCACCGAGGTGCTCAAGAAGCACGAAGGACGACCCAACATCATCGACTCGATCGTCAACGGCGACGTTCAGATTGTCATCAACACGCCGTTCGGGCAGGAAACACGCTCTGACGGTTACCACCTGCGCACGGCCGCGGTTCAACACGGGGTTCCCAACATAACGACCCTGCCTGCCGCCGATGCCGTAGTTCAGGCCATTGAAGCCATCAAGGCCGGACGCCTCCAGGCGATCGCGCTGCAGGATTTCGAAGGAGCTGACGAGTGAGCCAGGCCTGCGAAAGCGGCTCAGCGAGCCACGCACTCCTCGAGGCTGTGCGTGTCGTCTCGAACGACCGCGTGACCGAGGGCGTGGGCCTGCTCGTGCTCGAAGCTCCGCGGGTCGCCTCGCAGGTGTGCCCCGGTCAGTTCGTCCACCTGCGCGTCGCGCACGGGCGTGAGTTCCTCTTGCGCAGGCCCTTC
>JBGSMX010000228.1:0-3573 GCA_041739935.1 Coriobacteriia bacterium
CAACGACGACGACATCGGCGGCGGCAACTGCCGTCGCCGATGCGCCCTCGGAGCCGATCACGGCGATTCCAACGGCGGCTTCGCGCAGCATCAACTCATCGTTTGCGCCGTTCCCTATCGCAACCACGGAGTCCGGTCCCAGCTCGCGCACGAACGCGGCCTTCTGCTCTGCTTCGTTCCCCGCCTCGATCACCCGCAGGTCCACGCCTAGCTCGCGCGCTAGCTCCGCAGCTGTTCCGTGAGTGTCGGCGGTGATCGCAACGATCCGCAGCGCCGGAGCCAGCGCATAGAGCGCCTCGCGGACACCGGGAAGCGGTTCTCCGTCGAAGGCGAGGGTGCCGTTCACGTCGAGCACGAGGTGTTCGAGCGACAGCGACGCAGCACCGGGAATGTCGATCGGAAGCACGGGCGTCCTCCCTTGCAGCGAAATCCTCGGGCACCGAGCGTAGCATGTGCTCTACAGGGCACACCACATGCTATTCTGGCGCACGATGCTCGCTTGTTTGCGACGGCGCGCCCCGGATCCGGACCGGCGGCCGGACCACATCTCATGCCCGCAGGCGTCAGAGAGGCTCTACCGTGCCAGACCGGCTGCTCCGCATACGCGACATCGTGACGTCGCGGCTCTTTGTCCGATCCGCCTTCCTCGCTTTCTTCGTATTCTCGAGCATCCAGCTGTGGCGCTTCGCCGAGTGGGCGCGCGGCAACGGCCCGTACGTATCGCGACCCGAAGCGGTCGCCGGGATCCTGCCGGTAGGGCACTTCACGAGCTTCTTTGCCTGGTTGAAGGGCGGCGGTTGGGACACGCTGCTACCGGCAGGTCTCGTGATCATCATCGCAGCCGTCGCGGTTTCGCTGCTGTTCAAGCGCGGCTTCTGCGGCTGGATCTGCCCGGTCGGCACCGTCTGGGAACTCGCCGCGCAGGCCGGACGCTCGCTGCTTGGGGGTCACAACCTGCGCCTCCCCCGCTGGCTCGATCTCGCCGGACGGAGCCTACGCTATCTGATCGGTGCGCTGGCGTTCGGCTTCGTGGGTCTCGTGTCGTTGCAAGAGGCGGTGCAGTTCCGCACGCTGCCGTATATGTGGATCGCCGACATCAAGACCATTGAGAACTTCGTTACTCCCATGTTTCTGCTCGTGATACTGCTCGCCTTCGCGCTCTCAATGCTGTTCGGACCCGTGTGGTGCCGTTGGCTGTGCCCGCTGGGTGCGCTGTACTCGCTCCTGGGCATCGCGTCTCCGTGCGCCGTGCGAAGGGACGCCGAGACATGCATCCACTGCCATGCATGCACCGACACCTGCCACGCATTCGTGGATGTCGAGAACACCGGAACCGTTCGCGCGCCCGAGTGCGACGGTTGCATGGACTGCGTTAAGGCCTGCCCCGTTGACGGCTGCCTTGAGGCGCGTGCGTTCGGACGTCTGCATATCGCGCCGTGGGTGTGGCCGCTGCTCGTCGTGGGACTGTGGCTCGGGATCTACGCGGTAGCCAAGCTCACGGGCAATTGGAACACGACCATTCCGGTAGACGTGTTTCGCCAGGTGATCAACTCGGGGTTGCTCGAAGAGACGACTCCCGGCTTCTTCTAGACGCGCGCCGGGGGGTATCATCGCAGCATAGCGTGCATGTCATGCACAGCCAGGGGCGAGAATCGGAGTGCTCATGCGAGGCGAGAGAATGCTCGATCGGTTCGGCCTGGTGCTGATGCTCATCCTCGTCATCCTCTTCGTCACCGCGCTTCAATCAGCGTCGGAAGCCTGGTCTGTCGTGTTGCTGGTCCTTCAGGGCACCACGCTCGCGGCGGCCCTGGCTGCCTCGGGGACACCGCGGTGGATGCGCCTCGCCGCCGTGGTAGTGACACTACTTGGAGTTGCGGGAACAGTGGCAGGCTCGATCTGGGGCGGTACCGAGATCGCTGTCGCAGTAGGCGACGTGCTCGTAGCCGTGCTTGCCGGGATGGCGCCGATCGCCATTGGATGGCGGCTTCTGAAGCACGATCATGTGAGCGGCCATACGGTCGCCGGCGCGCTGTGCATCTATCTGCTGATCGGCCTGTTCTTCTCCGTGGCCTACAGCCTGTCGAGCGCCCTGCTGCCTCATGCCGCGCTCGTGGGTCGCTTGAACGGCGGACCCGTCGACTACCTCTATTTCAGCTTCATCACGATGGCGACCGTGGGCTACGGTGACATAACGCCATCCTCGGACATCGTCCGCATGCTCGCTGTGGTGCAGTCGCTTCTGGGCCAGCTGTACCTGGTGACCGTGGTGGCGATGCTGATCGGCCGGGTCAGACGCGACCCGCGCGACCCGGCTGCAAGCCAATCCGGATCGGACGGCTGACTCTGCGCTACGCCGCGGCGGTCAGGATGACAGCCGCGAGCGCAACGAGCACCCCGAAGCGCTGCAGCGGCGTCACTCGCTCGCGCAAGATGCCAAGCGCCAGCAGAACGGTGACGACCGGGTAGAGCGAGCCGAGTACGGAGGCCACCGCGAGCGGACCACTGCGGATCGCCGAGATCATCGTGAGGTTCGCCGCAGAATCCAGGACTCCCGCGCCGAGCGTCAGGCCGGCCACGTCGCGCGCGACAAACACCCGACGGCTGCGCACGAGCGCCATGCCCCCGAGCAACGTTGCCGACACGACGCGCGCGGCCACCAGCGGCCACATCCCGCTCTCCGGTCGGGTGAACGAGAATGCGATGAACGAGCCCGCAAACCCGCACCCGGACACGACTGCCAGCACGATGGCCCTGGAAGGGACACCGTGATCCTCATCGGCGTGCGAGGACAGGCTCACCATCACGATCGCAGCCACCGCGAGCGAGAGGCCGACTCCCGAAAGCCAACCTATGCCGTCGCCGGTCAGCAGGTCGTAGACCGCGGGCAGCGAGCCCGACAGCGCAGCGGTCAGCGGCGCGACGATGCTCATCCGGCCGACGGCCAGCCCTGCGTAGAGCGCGACGACTCCGATCCCTCCGCAGACACCCGCGACAGCGCCGTACACCGCGTCCGATGCGAGCACGCTTTCGTACGGGAACACCGCCGCCGCTGTCGCGAGCAGAACGACCCCCAGAATATGCGCGGTCGCGGTCACCACGAATGCCGACTCGCGCCGCGATGCCAGACCGCCCAGAAAATCGGCGGTCCCGAACAGCACAGCCGTTGCCGAGCCGAGGATAGCGGTGAGCATCGGGGTACTCCAAGCTAAGGGGACCCCATCGTATCCCAACGTCGCGGGGAGTGGCCTGGCTCTTGCTCTTCACACAGCCCATGAACGCAGCCTTGAACATACGCGCCCTCGCGCCCGGGATCGGCAGGGGCGCTCTTGTCGCTGCGGTGCTCATCGTGCTGGGCTGGTTCCTCCTCGCGTGGCTCGAAGCACGCACCGTGCGCATCGACCGGCACACCATCACCGACCCGCGTATCCCCGAGGCGCTCGACGGCACCACCGTCGTGTTCGCCGCCGACATCCATGCCGGCCCGGTCTTTGGCGCCACCCGCGTACGGGGCCTCGTCGAGACGATCAATGCCGAGGAACCCGACCTGGTGCTTCTCGGCGGTGACTACGTGGG
>JBGSMX010000253.1:0-2884 GCA_041739935.1 Coriobacteriia bacterium
TGGTCAACACGGTCGCGGCCGCGATCGACGCGGGCTGAGCGCTCGCGGCACGTCCGCCGGCCGTGGCACGGTATTCGTTAGCCGGTGTTCGAATTCCCCTCTACCGCACACCACGAGAACGCTCACTTCGAAGGGACGGACATGGCGGCACCCCGGCGCACTCCTGCGCGTATCGCTCGCTGGTCTATACAGCTTGGCATGGTCGCCCTCGTCGCCTATCTGGGCATACGTCACCAGCTTGTGGGCCCGGCGGCCGGGGCGGCTCCGTTGGACTCCTTCTGCCCGTTCGGGGCGCTCGAGACGCTACCTTCACTGCTTGCCGGCTCCGGCTTCATAGGGAAGATCGGCAGCTCGAATCTCGTGCTGATCGGTTCCGTGATTCTGGTGACCATCGGTCTCGGTGCCGGCTTCTGTGGATGGCTCTGCCCGTTCGGCGCCGTGCAAGATGCGTTGAGCGCGGTGCGGCGGAGGCTCTTCGGCAGGGCGCTGCTCGTTCCTGACGGACTTCACCGGGTGCTCAGATACGGGCGGTGGCTCGTCCTGGGCGTGGTCGTCTGGATGAGCTGGCAGGCCCTGGGACTCTGGTTCGCAGACTACGATCCGTTCCGCGCGCTGTTTCACTTCAAGTTCGAGTCCTGGGTCGCGGTGGCACTCGTTGCGGGCACGGTCGTGGGCGGTCTGCTCGTTGAGCGCTTCTGGTGCCTCTACCTGTGTCCACTCGGCGCGGTGGTCGGGGGCCTGGGGACTCTGGGCGTCACCAAGGTAAGGCGCGACGCCGGCAGCTGCACGGATTGCGGCTTGTGCACGAACGCATGCCCCTCGCGGATCGACGTGCAGCGGCAAGAGAGCGTGCGTGACCAACTCTGCACCATGTGCACCGAGTGCGTAGAATCCTGCCCGGTCCCGGGTGCCCTGAGCGTGTCGACCGGGCGAGACGGCGAGTCCTTGCGGCCTGTGGCGGTGGGTGTTGCGACGGCCCTGCTGTTCTTCGCGCTGCTCGGCACGGGATATGCGATGGGATGGTGGCAGACCGGCTCGGGGTGTGCCGGCTGCAGTGCGGAACAGCCACAAGCCGAACAGCTCGGTTACAATAGCGTGATTCCTGTGGATAGCAGGCCGTGATACACGGACCGGCGTACGCAACTCGGATACAGATTGGGCGGTTGATCATGGCTCGAACCGGTGTTCTGCGAATACCTGCGCTGGTCGTCGCGACCGCGCTCATCGTTCTCTCTGCGTCCGGCATCGCGAGTGCGCAGACGGATGCCCTGTCTTTCGACGACACCACGCTCCAGGTGCAGGTTTGGCCGGAGATAGACGCCCAGAACACCCTGGTCATCGTAGGCGCTACCATACCGACCGATACCCCGTTGCCCGCCACCGTCGAGCTGCCGTTGCCGCTCGGAGCCCAGGTACAGTGGGTGGGCGAGATCGAGGGCACCAATCCCGATCTTGACGTGCAACGCACGCACGAGATCGTTCCCGGCGAAGGCGGCTCGGCCGTCCGCTTCACCATCGAGACATTCAGAAGCTTCCAGTACGAGGCGTTCATCCCCGCGACAGCGGCTGACGGCGCCGAGCGCAGCGTGACGTTCGACTGGATCCAGACCGTGGCGTCCCGCGACCAGTCGGTCGCCTGGAAGTTTCCGGCGGGGGCGACCGACGTCGCGCTCGATCCTGACGCTCCCGGCCAGCCCGCGACGAACGCAGCGGGCGAGTCGCTCTACACGCTCGTATCGGTCGCGCCACTGCCGGGCGAGACCCTGACGTTCAAGGCCACGTACCTTCCTGCGGGCGCCGTCCAGGAGTCTGGTTCCGGTGTGAGCACAGTGACGATCGTGATCGGTTTGCTCGTGCTGGCGGTCGTGGCCCTCATCATCGCGCTCGCGCGACAGAAGCGGCAGGTCGAGGCCGAGGAGTGAGCGCGCCCCCCGGTGTTGCCTGCCCTCGGACGCTATGCAAGAATCATCCAAGAGTCCACGGACTCGCTTGTAGATGCGGCGACCCCACCGCGAACAACCGTACCGGCCCGGGGCGTCGCACGGCGTGAACCCCGCACGATCGGGGGAAAGGATGAGAGGGAATGGCCGAAGGTACCGTCAAGTGGTTCAATCCGGACAAGGGATACGGCTTCATCTCGCGTGAAGACGGCGATGATCTTTTTGTCCACTACAGCGAGATCAACATGGAGGGCTTCAAGACGCTCGAGGAGGGCCAGGCCGTTACCTTCGAGGTCACGACGGGCCAGAACGGCAAGCTGCAAGCCAGCAACGTTCAGGCGGGCTAGCTTCTGACGAACATGTGATCTTGTGGGCGGTCCTTCGGGACCGCCCTTTCTCGTCTCCGGGTCGGGCTACCGGGGGTAGAATGGTCGCCAGGCGAGTCCGCCGATTGGAGCCGGGAAGATGAAGGTGTTGCTTCACGCGTGTTGCGGTCCGTGCTTGCTCGAACCGTTGGATGCGCTCACCGAAGGGCACGAGGTCGACGTTGCCTACGCGAATCCCAACATCCATCCTGTGGCCGAGTACGAGCGCCGCCGGGACACACTGCTCGACTACGCCCGGCAGAAGGGGATAGCAGCTGTGGAGCTCGACTACGACCCGCGGCTGTGGATGCGAGCGGTCGAAGGACTCGAGGACGACCCCGCGCGCCGCTGCCGCGCGTGCTATCGGCTCCGTCTCGGAATGACCGCCGATTACGCGGCGGTCAACGGGTACGACGCCATCTCGACGACGCTCAGTGTGAGCCCGTACCAGGACCCGGTCGCGATCGCCGAGGAAGGGCGCGCCGCGGCTGCCGCAGCCGGCATAGCCTTCATCGAGCGTGACTTTCGCGAGCGCTACGCCACAGCCACACGACGCTCGCGCGAGCTGGGGATGTACCG
>JBGSMX010000271.1:0-11206 GCA_041739935.1 Coriobacteriia bacterium
CGTCTTGCGCTCACGGCCTTCACCGAACGTGGCCGACGTCGGGCACTGCGCGCAGGCGGTGACGATCTCGTCGCGGGTGAACTGCATGACGCGGTTGGTCTCGGGGCAGTAGGCGCCGGCCTCGGCGATGAGGTCGACCGCGGCCTCGAACACCGCGTCGGTGAGGGCGTCGTCGGTGTTGATGATGGTCGCTTTGTCCCACTTGACCTTGTGCCCCGCGATCACCTCGCTGAGCTTGGGGACGTAGCGCTTCATGTAGTAGTCGGTCTCGGAGGTGAGCGGGCCGACCTCGGCGCGCTCGAAGACCTCGATCAGGTCGATCATCTCAGGCTCCTCGAGCCTTCGACGTTCAAAGCATCACCGCCTACCGACCGACTGTAGTCTCACCATTGAGCAATCCGTAGCCGTGGCAACCGGCAGAGACGGTTTCGGCGACGGAATCGAACCATCGAGAGGACAATACCGCCTCTCCGTGTCCAGCATCGGCGGCTCCCCGCCTCGCAACCTTACGACTACCCGCGCCGCTTGCTGGCCCGGCCAACGGCAAACGCAGCGGCAAGCACACCCAAGACAGCAGCGACCAAGAGGACGTCGTCGCGATCGAACCGAATCTCGGAACGCCATGCGCCCATCGCTGTGTCAATCACGGGTCTGTTGTCCGAGACACGAACGCCAGCAAGATGCAGCGGAAAGGTACCTACGGGAGTGAGAACGCGCATCTAGTGTGCCTCCGTGTTCGATGCATTGCCTGACGGGGCTCTACCGACGCGGGCGGCCAGCACATCGAGTGCCTCCGCTACCGCAGCACTGGCCTTCTCGCGCGCGTCTATCTCGTCCTTGGGATCCACAGTGGAGTGGCAGAACACGACGGACTCACCATCGAACACGGCGCCCTCTATGTTGCGCGCTGGACGACGCTGGAATGCCAATATGACGGCATCGCAGGTAATCGTCTCGCCGGGCGAGTCGACCGTGACTCCCGTGACCCGTCCGAGCGAGCCCTGCACACTCGTAATCATCCAGCCCTCGTGTATCTCGACTCCAGTCGGGAACTCTACTTGCGGCCCCTCAGGAGCGACGACTACGACGTGTTGTGCCCCTGCCCTCAGCAGAAGGTCGGTGCATTCCAACGCAAGTTGCCCGCCTCCCAGGATGACCGGGTAGCGTCCCAGCAGGACGCCTGACTCGGTCAGATGGAGCGCTACCGGCCCTGGCACCACTCCGGCGCAGCGAGCTCCCGCGATTCCCAACTCGCCACGAGTTGCGGGCCGGCAGCCGGACGCGACGAGCAAGGCGTCGAAGTGGCGCGTCGCCGCACCCTCGACACCCAGCGTCTGGAGTTGTCCGTTGAGGTAGCTGACAGCCATAGTGCCAAGTTCCCACCTCACACCCGCCTCGGATGCAGCTTTGACCAACCCGCCAACGTCGGGTTCCGGTTCTTGCCCGCCCGGTTGAGGCAGACGCTCGATCAGCGTGACGTTGACAGACTTCCGGGCCAGCTCCGCTGCGCAGATAAGCCCCGTCCGTCCAGACCCGACGACCGCGACACTAGACATGGTCAGCTTCTCCAACGCCGAGCGTGCCCTCTGGTTCGCCGACCGGCACCTCCCATGCCTCCCCCTTGTGGTAGAGGGACGCAATCAGCGCAACGCCTGCACCGCAGGCTGCCCCCTGACAGCGCCCATACGTCGCACGAGTGCGCCTCGCGATGCCGGCGATTGACCGGGCAGGCAGCGGCGCCTGCAGGGCGGCGTGTATCTCCTCCGCAGTGACCTTCTCGCACGCACAAACGATGGTCTGACCAAGAGGTGCTCGCGCCGCACATTTGCAGTCGAGCGTCTCCAGCAGGCTCCGGGGCCGATCAAGGCGCTCAAGGGCCTTCGCGTCCACAGGTGCCCGAAGCCCTTGCTCGACCAGGAGATCGAAGACATAGTCACCGAGGGCCGGAGACACTGACACCCCGACAGACCGTACTGCCACCGTCTGAATGACGTTGTGAGCTTGCTCGGATGGCATTATCCGATAGAGCCCGTCCTCAGAGTGGGGTCGATTCCCGGCGTATGTCTTGATGACGTACTTCGCATCCAACTCAGGTACTAGCCTGCGGCCCTCTTCGAGAATGTGCTCCAAGATATCCTGATGGGTGGAGGTGTCGGTCTTGTCATCGATGTCGTCCTGCGTCGGTCCCACCAAAGCTCCTCCGTGGACGGTCGGGATGATCATCAGGCCGTGCGCGGTCGGAGTGGGCATAGGGTGGACCGTGCCAGTAAGACGGCGTCCAAACTCGCGGTCGAGCACCAAGTACTCGCCACGGCGGGCCGTCATCTGAAAGTCCTCGCATCCCAGTATTCGCGACACGGTATCGGCACCCAGTCCCGCCGCGTTGACGACGTATTTCGTGGAGATAGCCAGGTGTGGGGTGTATACCTCGAGCACACGCTGCGCGTCACGACGGGCGCCGGTCACAGGCTCGCAGAAGTGGAACTGGACTCCGTTGAGCGCTGCGAGTTCAGCGTAGCCGATGGTCAGTCGGGGGGAGTCGATGATCCCCTCGGTGGGAAGGAGTAGTCCGCCTAGGACGCCCGGCGTGATGTAGGGCGCTCGGCGATACACCTCTTCAGCATCGATTTGACGAACAGGCACGCCGTTGGCCTCAGCCTGAGCCAACCTGGCTGGGACCAGTTCGGCTTCCTCCTCGGTCCTGATGGGGGTGATGCCGCCGCAGCGCTCGTATGCGATGCAGAGCTGGTCCGCCAACTCTTCCCATCGCGGATTTGAGTCGACAACTAGTCTGGCTTGGATGCTGTCCACCGTCTCTGCCCAGCCCGAGGCAGCAATGCCGCTGTTTGCGCTCGCTGCGCCACAGCCGACGTCATGCCTGCGCTCGACAACTACAACACGCATGTCGTACATCGATAGCCGTCGCGCAATCGCACACCCGACAACTCCCGCACCAACGACGAGGACATCAGCATCTATGGCCGTACGCTTGCTCATGTCACGTGGCCCCTTTGCTCGTCAACGCCGCGTGCGTCACAAGTCGACGACACCGATTTGGATGCCTTCTCGGTCAGTCCCATGACTCGCAGTAGCTCCTTTCGCCTGTCCTCTGCACCGCTCCCACGCTGGCCTTACTTGGAGCCTGGACGGAGCGCGGGGCCCAGCCGTCGACTCGCGCCTCCCCCAAAGCCGGCATCACCGCCGCCCACGCCGTATAGACACCTACCCGCGAGGGCATTGCTGTCGCGCGAGGCTGCGCCATGCAGCGCCTAGCATTCAGGCCACACGCAACTGCAGGACTCCGGATTCCTGTTGTGCCAGTCCACGCCGCGCGGCGGCACCGTGATTGTGGTGGGACGAGCGGCTGCCGACGACGACATCTGTGCTGCCCGGTGGCCGTGTTGGCATATACGCGATGCGCCCCGTCGAGCTCGTCTCCGGACGCTGACGTGATCGACCGAGGCCGGTCGCCAAGAGAGACATTCGGCTGCCGCGAGCAGGCCGCATCGCGACTGCGCGAGCTGTCGCGCGAGCTCGGGCATGCTGTAGCGATGCACAAGTACTCCGCGAAAACGGCAACCACCGCGTTCGCTTGGGGGTGGACTTGCCTTGGGCCAGCGCACGCGAGGGCCATCGGTGTCTGTCCAGCTACGGGGATTCTGCTATCGCGGCACGACTTCAAGGTCACCCGGCCCTGCATCGACGGCTGAGGCCTGTTCACACAGGTCGAGAATCCGGCCGCACCCTTATCCGTGCCTTGATGGCCGTGACCAGCACAGCATAAGCAGACCCTGCGCCCGTAGTATTCTCGTCATTTTCCGTCATGTCAACGCCATGTGTGAGCGAGATTGCCGACTTCAACCAGACAACTGGTTCTAAGCGGGGTGAGGAGCGCAGCCACAGTGCGTCCGAGTAACATACAAATGCGGCGTGAACAGAACCGCACCGAGACCGAAGCGAGCGGCTGTTGCCTGGCGCGCAGGCTGCGCGCCGAAGTTGGCTAAATGAATGACGAAGCTCGTCGGGTACGCACCTGGGAGGCTCCTGAATGAACGGGATTGATGGCGCCAGCGTCATTCGGACTCGAATGCACGCCGACGAGCGACGGGAACTGATTGTCGACCTGCTTCGAGAGCAGGGCTTCGCGACGTTGAGCGAGATCATGCGAGTGGCGCGCACCAGCGAAGCAACCACCCGTAGGGACCTCGTTGAACTCGAGCGAGAAGGAATCGCAGTTCGGTCAAGAGGCGGAGCGAAAGCAGTTCGACACCCCAGCACACTTGAGGAGAACTTCGAGATGCGGCGGCGACGTGATCGCAGAGAGAAGCGCATCATCGGACGCCTGGCAGTCGACCTCTTGGAGGACGGGGCAACGGTGTTCTTGAACGATGGGAGCACGGCGTTCGCCGCTGCCCAGTGCATGGTGCGTCGGCGGCTCACGGTCATAACCAGCGCGTTGAACATCGCGCAGTTTCTGGCGCCCAGCGAGACGATCACCGTGCTTGTCGTTGGCGGGCTGTTTCGCGAAACGTCCTTCGGCATGATAGGACCCATGGCTGTCGGCGCCATAAGCGAGCTTCATGCGGACGCGGCCGTGCTGGGTATCGACGGCATCACCGCGGACGGAGGCGTCTTTCTCAGGAACATCGATGATGCAGCGATTGCCAGAGCGATGTCAGCCAACGCGGATTGCACCACCATTCTGGCATCACCACAGAAGATTGGCCGATCGGCTCTCGCACACGTAGCGGACTGGTCGGACGTGGACCACCTGGCGGCCGCTGCACTGCCTCCCGGTATGAAGGAGCATGTATGCCGGTGCGGGGTCTCAGTTGTCCTCCCGCAAGTGGAGTAGTCCCCTCACACACCGCTAGCGTCCATGCATTCGAGACCCGAAAGCGACCGGACGTCGAACGGACTAGTGCGCGGTGCCTGTCGGAGCTGAAGTCACGCACGATCGGCTGGCGTGGCGGGCCATGGATGCTGAAGGGGTTCATCAGCATCAAGACGCGCGCAGAGCGCTGAGACTGCGAGCGCTTCGTGGAGATATGGCCCGTTGTCCGCAGGAATCGCTCATCCCGGGCGAGCATCGCGAGTTCCGCCGGGATGGAACTCAGGCGTCATGCCTACCCGCAGGCGACGGCAACTCCCGCTGGGACCGGTGCTCTCTGCCGGCGGGATCGCTTCCACCGTTGATATCCGCACATGAGGCATGTTACCGTTGAGAACGCTCAGGAATTGTTGAATCATGCACGATATTGAGGGCTGGGAGCCGTGGACTTCTATACTGGGCGCGTTCTTCGCATCAACCTGAGTCACACTCAAGCCACTGTGGAGCCGCTGAACGTTGACTGGGCGCGGCTGTACCTCGGCGGCAAGGGACTACTCCTTCGCTACCTGTGGGATGAAGTGGCGCCAGGAATCGATCCGTGGTCCCCAGAGAACCCACTCATTGTGATGACCGGTCCGTTCGCTGGAACCGGGGTCACAACTGGGTCACGTATGTACATCGGATGCAAGAGTCCCGTCACCGGAATCCTGAACGACAGTTGCGTCGGGGGTTCTTTTGGGCCCGAGCTCAAGTTTGCAGGCTATGACGCCGTGATTATCGAAGGCCGAGCTGCCGCTCCCACCTACATCGCAATACGGGACGACGTCGTTGACTTCCGATCCGCAGTCAAGTGTCGAGGTATGCGAACGTCGCAAGTTGAAGAGATGGTCCGGAAGGACTTCGACCGAAGGGCCAAAGTCCTCTCAATCGGGCCAGCCGGGGAGAACGAAGTGCCTTGGGCATGCATCTCGTGCGATCAGTATCACAAAGCAGGGCGGGGGGGCCACGGCGCCCTGATGGGCAACAAGAACCTGAAGGCCATCGCCGTGCGCGGATCAGGCGCCGTTGACGTTGGCGACGCGAAGTCGTTCCTGGCACTGATGCTCGACATGCAGGCTGACGTCCTGACTGCCGACAACCTGTGGGCGTATGAGGAAGGGACACCCATCTTCGTAGATCCGGTGAACGAGGGCGGCGCCTTGCCGACACGCAACTGGTCTGCGGGCAGCTTCGAGGGGGCAGAGAGAATCAACTCCTCGGCCTTTCAGCAGCTTCGCATCAAGAAGCGAGCCTGCTACCAGTGCGTTCTCGGCTGCCGCAATGTCCATCGTGCGGAATACCAGGGCACACGGGTGCTAGGCGAGGGTCCCGAGTACGAGACCATTGCGCTCTGCGGAGCCAACTGCGGGATTGACGATATCGCTGCCCTCATGAAGTTCAACGCTGAATGCGACGAGTGGGGTCTCGACACGATCTCATCAGGCGCGGTGTTGGCTCTGGCGATGGACATGACTGAGAAGGGCATTGCGGACTTCGGTGTTCACTTTGGAGAGACTGATACCTACGTTGAAGTGCCTCGCATGGTCGCCTTACGTGAGGGAGTCGGATCCGAGCTGGCGCTCGGAGCACGCGCCTTGGCGGCGAAGTACGGCCACCCCGAGCTCGCTATGGAAGTCAAGGCCCTCGAACTACCCGGGTACGACCCCCGTGGCGCGTTCGGCATGAGTGTGGCTTACGCAACCGCAGACCGTGGGGGCTGTCACATGCGAGCTACGACGGTCGGCCCAGAAATCATCTCCCGCTCCATGTCGCCGCACAGCCTGACGGGCAAAGTCGAGTACTGCGTTGCCAAGCAGAACTTCAAGGCCGTCAAGTTCAGTGCGGTGTTCTGCGATTTCTGGGCTGTCACCTCCGGCCAGATACGAACCCTGCTCGAACGCTTGCATAAGCGCGCTTTCACCGACGAGCAGGTGAATGAGATTGGCGACCGTGTGTGGAATCTCGGACGGCTGTTCAATCTGCGCGAAGGAGTCGAGGTCGATGACATCCCAGCGGCACTGTACGAACGCGTGGCGCCGTCGCGCAGCCCCGCCCCAGCACCAATCGGACGAGCAGCTTTCGTGGACGCTCTCCGCGATTACTACCGGCTTCGCCAGTGGGACGAGGATGGCATTCCGAGCGAAGCCAAACTCGACGCTCTTGGCATCGACGTGCGCTTGCCCTCAGGGCCGCCGTGCTCGATGCCAGGACTGCCTCGTCCCAGTGAGATACATCGTCAGTAGTGCAGATGGACGGCATGCGCCCCAACTGGAAGCTGGGGCGTGAAGCATCGTCTTGGGAGTGACCGACGCGTCAGTACGCTGGTGCGAAGCCAGGGCGCGCTCCATTGACAAGAAGGTGCCCCTGATAATGCGCAGCCCATCTACCAGGGGGAAGCGACGGGAGGAGCATCGATGGCCAAGACAGTGCTCTGTCTCTGCCGAGACATCACGGCAGAGGACGTGAAGCGCGCCGTCGCCGAAGGCTACGGTGACATGGAAACCCTGAAGCGATTCACGGGCGCCGTGACGGGCCCTTGCCAAGGCAAGACCTGTCAGGACGCCATCCGCCGATACGTGGCTGCGCTGACCGGGCGCTCCATCGAGCAGGTACCCGTGCCGCCGACGCGGCCCCCGGTTTCGCCGGTTCGGATCGGGACCCTTGCGGCGCGACATCGGCAATGAGCTCGTCAAGACCGTCCGCTGGCACTTGGTCTGTCCTGCCATGGACGAGCTCCGGGGAGATGCGTCGGACTTACGATGCGGTGATTATCGGGGCCGGAATAGTCGGTCTAAGCCTAGCCTACGAGCTTGCTCGCCGCAGATTTGGCCGAATCGTGGTGATCGACGCTTCATATCCGGGGTCTGGGGCGACTGGTCGCTGCGGGGAGATGATCCGCTCATGCTTCTCATCGCCGGAGTGGATTGAACTCTTCGATGACAGCCTGAAGCGCTGGCAGAGATTGTCGGACGAGCTGGATTTCAACGTTCTCTTCACGAAGCGCGGGGAGTTGTTGCTGGCCTCGACTCCGGACGTCGATCATAAGCAGCGCGACGCTTACGGCCTGCATCGCCACTACGGCCTTAGTGTCGAGCTGCTCGACCACAATCAGGTCCGCGAACTCTGTCCCGCGATTGCGCCGGAGATGATAGTCGGCGGTCTGTTGCAGACCGACGCGGGCAATGCGCATCACGACGCGGCCGTCTGGGCATACGGCGCCGCAGCTCACCGTCACGGCGTAGAGGTCCACCCATACACAACTGTCACAGATGTGACGGTGGAATCGGGGGCCGTGACGGCCATACACACCACCAAGGGTACGTTCTCAACTCCAGTTGTGGTCGATGCCGCGGGCGGTCAGGCGCGGGATGTGGCACTGCTTGCGGGCGTCGACGTGCCAGTGGACACGGTTCGCTGGGAAGCCTTTGTCACCGAGCCCCTCGAGCCGTTTCTCCGACCTCTCGTGAGCGCATCTGCCATCAACGGATACTGCCATCAGACCTCGCGAGGGGAGTTCGTCGGCGGTACAACTCCGGACATCACTGACTACAGCACAGGCGTCAGGTCAACGCTGGCCCTTGCCCGCGACATGGCCACCCGGTGGCTGCGTGTGTTCCCGGGACTCGCCGGCGTTCGCATGATGCGTCATTGGTCCGGGCTGGTGACACAGACGGCTGATTCGTCACCCATACTGTGTGAGGCCCCTGGATGCCAAGGCTTCTACCTCGACTGTGGGTGGACCTACGGCTTCATGGGCGCTCCCGCCGCCGGTTCGCTGATGGCCGAACTCATCACGACAGGCTCGGCGCCGCGAACGCTTGCCCCATTCGGCATTGAGCGGTTCAGCAGCGGCAAGCTTGTTCGCGACAAGTCGATCGTCATTGTCGATTCCGAAAGGAGCGCGTGATGGCTGCTCCGCCGCCTGAGCGGACGCCTCTCACTTCGGGCATGACGCGAATCACCTTCTCCTTCGAGGGTCGTTCGCTTGACGGGCTGCAGGGCGACACCATTGCGGCAGCGCTGCTTAGGAACGGCGTCACGGTACTTGGCCGTAGTTCGAAGTATCACCGGCCCCGAGGCTACCGCTGTGGACACGGTCATTGCTCTTGCTGCGCGATGCGGGTCGACGGCCTGCCCGGCGTCCGAACCTGTGTTACGACGCTGAAACCAGGCATGGAAGTCGAGAGAGAGCACGCGTGGCCCTCGGCCCAGCACGATATCCTTCGCGGCGCGGAGGTTCTGACGCCCCTGATGCCGCCCGGGTTCTACTACCGTTGGTTCTGCCACTCTCCCCGCCTCTTCTCGGCATTCGAGCGCGGGCTTGCCCGAGTGGCGGGCCAAGGCGCGATGCCGTCCCCTGAAGCCGCAGCGAGATCGGCCAAAGCCGGCGTCGAAATGCGCGCTGTCGACGTGCTCGTCGTCGGTGGCGGACTCGCCGGCATATCCGCCGCGCTGGCGGCGGCAGACGACGGTGCCCACGTTCTTCTCGTCGAACGGGATTCCCAACTCGGTGGTCGATACGGTGATTACCTGCGTCTGAGGCATGACCACGAGTCGCTGCCTGTCGATGTCAGAGGTCTGCCTGACCTTTGCGCTGCGGTGAACAGCAATGGCGGAATCGTTGTTCTGACAGACGCCGAAGCCATCGGATGGTATGAGGAGAACCTGATTGCGGTGGATATGCATCCCGACCTCCTGGTCGTTGAGGCCTCGGCGGTCGTCCTAGCGACGGGTGCCTACGAGCTGGGCCAGCCGTTCTCGAACTCAGACCTTCCGGGCGTCATGCTCGCATCCGGAGCGCAGAGGCTACTGGGCCGACACAGCGTGCTGCCGGGTCGACGCGCCGTCTTTGCTGCCTCGGACGACGCCTGCTACGAGACGGCACTGCAACTGCAAGAGGCTGGTGTAGAAGTCCGGTGCTTAGCGGACTCCAGACCTCGTCACGCGATTGACGAGAAGCTACACCACGCCTTGAAGAAGAGACAGATTGCAGTCCTGCCGGCAACGAAGACGGTTCGAGCCCACGGAGTCCAACAGGTGACAGCGATTTCGTTACAGGACCGGCACGGGCGCTGGACGCGCCTCGGGTGTGACTTGATTGTCATCTCAGCAGGATTCGCCGCAGAAACGCAGCTTCATCGGCAAGCATTGTCGGACGGTAGATACACCTTGGCGTTGCCGCCGAGCCCGGCGGAGACGCGCACTCGCGAAGTTGAGCTTCTGCTCTGGACCGCCGGGCTCGTGAACGGCGTTCGGTCGCCGTCGGCCGCGGCCCGCGAGGGCGAGACATGCGGGCATGAGGCGGCGGCCCGCGTCACAGGGGAGGGATGACATGGCGGAGAGTGCACTTACGGGGGCTGCGCGCGCGGAGCCGTGATTGCCGTCCCCAAGCGCGACTCCTGGGCTGACCGCGGTCAGAGCCGGTGCCACTCTCGCGTCGGCACTGTTGCCACGAAGTGGAAGCTGCGCGCCAGGATCGGCGACAAGAAGCGCTGGTACAACGAGGTCGGCTGAAGGCTACACGGGAGAGGCGGCAGGTCCATGGCATTCTGGAAGAAGAAGGAAGGCGACGGCGGCACGCGCGTCCGCCTGTTCTACGCGACCGACATCCACGGCTCCGAGCGCACCTACCGCAAATTCATCAACGCCGCCGCCTTCTACAAGGTCGACCACGTGGTCATGGGCGGCGACATCATGGGCAAGTTCCTGATCCCGATCGTCGACGAGGGTGGCGGGCGCTACCGCGTCACGCTCCAGGAGGAGCTCAGCCATCTCGAGGGCGATCAGGCCCTCGGTGAGCTCAAGCAGCGCATCGAGACGCTCGGCTTCTACCACGTGACCGTGAGCGAGGACGGGCTGCGCGAGATGCAGAGCGACCAGAAGAACATCGACGAAGCGTTCCGGCGCGAGGCGCACGCCCGGCTGGAGCGGTGGATCGCGTTCGCCGACGAGCGCCTGGACGGAACGGGGGTGAAGTGCTATGTGACGGGCGGCAACGACGACCCGCAGGACCTGCTCGACCTGCTCGATGCGGCACAGAGCGAGCACGTCGTGAACTGTGAGGAGAAGGTCGTCCTTCTCGAGGATCACTACCCCATGGCGAACTGCGGGTACAGCAACCCGACGCCGTGGAACACGCCGAGGGAGACCGACGAGGAGACCCTGGAGCGGTTGCTCGAGAAGTCGGTGGAGGGCATCGACGATTTCACCAGCGCCATCTTCAACATGCACGTCCCTCCCTACGACTCCACCCTCGACGATTGCCCCAAGCTGGACTGGTCCACCGACCCGCCGACGCCGGTCGTCGTCGCCGGCGTGCCGCAGAGCGCGCCGGCG
>JBGSMX010000275.1:0-3220 GCA_041739935.1 Coriobacteriia bacterium
CGGCCAGTACGATCGCCCGCGCGCCGAGCGCCGTGCCCCGGCGAACCGCCTCAAGCACCGCCGGCATCTCGGACTCGAGATCCTCGCGTAGTGAGTCGGGATCCGCGAGCGTGCGCCGGAGCGTTTCGTCCCATCCATCCCGCTGCGCGACTGCGCCGAACGGGCCGGGGACTGCCCAGAACACATCGGCGCCGCCTGCCGCGATCCGATCGTGCGCCTCGGCCGCCCAGGGCTCCCACGAGGGGACGAACGCGAAATCCGGGGAGATCCGCTCGACTACGGCGACTAGGAGCGCCGGCATGCCGGAGATTCCCCACCGCATTCCCGCCAATGCTTCATGCGGGATGAAGGTCAGGCCCGTGACGATGCCAGCGCTGCCGCCGAGCACTCCCATCACGTCGACAACATTGCGATCCGAGTCAGGCATGCGAAAGATTGTAGCCCGAATCGCACGGAGACTGCGGCGCAACAGGGCGGACTCGCGGGTGCCCGGGTGATCAGAACAGGTTGATCCCGGCAGCCACAGCTTCCGATGCTGCCCATACGATCCCGAAAGCGATCACTACACCGAGCGTCACACCTGCGAGGGCGCGGTGCCACTCCATGTCGAGGAGCCACGCGGCCAGCGAGCCCGAGTACGCCCCGGTTCCGGGAAGCGGGATGCCCACGAAGAGCGCAAGGCCGAGGACTCCGTACTTCTCCACCCCGGGACGGGCCTTCTCCCGAATCCGCTCGAGCTTACGGTGGAGCCACGACCCCTCGGGAATGAACTCATACACCCATTCGGTGATGAAGTAGACCGGGAAGAAGATCAGGCAATTGCTGAGCAGGATGAGCGGCAGATAGATGCGATCACCTTGCTGTATCGCCCAGGGAATCGCACCGCGCAGTTCGATCCACGGCACGAAGGCAAGCACGACGTACTTGATATAGGGCGGTAATCCGGCGACCAGGTCTTCCACGTCAGTCCTCTCGGCTATCAAACACGCAACGCCTCTGCTCCAAGGATTCTAAACCACGAAAGGTATGAGGCAACGTGACGCTCCGGTTACGGTAAGATCGCCCGCCCCGGGGACTCAGCCGAGCTTGCGTATGAGCTCACCCAGATCCGGAGATGGGACTTGCAGGTGGTAGCCTTGTCCCATCTCGAAGCCCACATCAAGCACACGCCGTAGCAGCGCCTCATCTTCCACCCACGAGGCCACCGCCGTGTGGCCCTGCGATTCGATCAGCCCCCTGACTGCCTCGACAAACGCGGTGTTCTCCCCGTCGGCGGACAGCGCCGAGACGATCGATCCGTCGAGTTTCACCTGATCGAAGGGAAGGTCGCGCAGAAGCCCGAATAGCCCGAGCCCGGCTCCGAATTCGTCGAGTACGAAGCGGCACCCCAGGGGCCTGAGCCGGTCGAACCAGTTGCGCGCCGAGGACAGGTTACCTACGACAGCAGCCTCGGAGATCTCAAAGGCCAATCGCGATGGCTCGACGCCTTGCCTTCGAAGCTCCTCGTCAACGAAGCGCGGGAGTGAATCATCGGCAAGATCGCCCCTGGACAGGTTGATCGACACGTGCGCGCCCGAATGCTCGTCGAGCGCGCGCACGACCATGCCGACAATCAGCCGGGTCAGTCGCGGCATGAGCCCCAGGCGCTCGATAGTTGGCAGGAAGTCCCCCGGCAACAACAGCCGCGCGTCCTCGGCGGGCATCCGTACGAGCGACTCGTAGTAGGCTACCGAGTCGTCCGCGAGCCGGATCACGGGCTGGTAATAGAGCACGAAGTTCTGCTCGGTCAGCGCCTCGCGAACCCGGCCTGCCAGACGGTCCGAATCGCGGCTCCCGGATGCCTCGTCGGATCGGAGCACGACCACGCGGTTCCTGCCCTGCTCCTTGGCCTCATACATGGCCTCATCGGCGAGGTCGAACGCCGATCGAGCCTCGAGCAAACCATCCACGGGCACGAGCCCGCCCGAGAAGCCCAGGTCGTGAACGCGCGCCTTGGCCACGAACTCTTCTTTGGCAGCGGCTGCCCGCATGCGTTCTGCGATCTCAACCGCCTCGGGAACCGTCGTCTGCTCGAAGAGCACCGCGAACTCGTCGCCGCCTATTCGGGCCAACAGATCGCCCGCGCGAACGTGCCGTTGAAGCAGCAGCGAGAAGTTGATGAGTGCCTGGTCGCCTTCCAGATGGCCTCGCGCGTCGTTGTACGACTTGAAGTTGTCGATATCGAGAACGAGTAGAACCGATTGCGTGCCGCGGCGCGCACGGGAAACGGCGCGGGCCAGAGTGGACTCGAACATGCGACGGTTCGGAAGTCCGGTCAGGGAGTCATGCGTGGCCATGAACGCGAGTTGCTCTTCGCGCTGACGACGGTCGGTCAGGTCCATAGACAGACCGATCACGCCCGCCACGACCTCATTCGCGTCGAAATACGGACTCGCGAAGCACGCGAGCCAGCGATACTGACCGTCACTACGGCGCAGCTGGAACTCGCACTCGAACGGCTGACCGTACTTGAGCGCATCGGCGATGTGACGACGGACCTTGGGTCGGTCCTCGGGCAAGATACGATCGAGCAGCCCGTCAGACGCGGTCCCGACCACGTCCCCGGTGAACTCGGCCCAGCTGCGATTCGCATGAGCGAGGCGGCCCGCCGGATCGGTCATCCAGGCCAGAAGCGGCAGCCCGTCGAGCAGCGCCCGGAGCGCCGCATCGATGCACGGGTCGGTGCTCCGTTCGTGCCCGGGCTCTCCCCCATCAGCCTGTGGTTCGTGTGGCATTGCTTCCTCGTCGTCGCTGTGCGAGCCCGAGCTGACCCCCGAGGGGCTCGCCTAGTAGATTCCCGCACGTTCGCACGCTAACACAGCCGGGTCGGATCCGGTTAGCGCGCCGGTTACGCCCGGAATGCCAAGGGCCCGCGAGTGGCGGGCCCTTGTTCGAGACGAATGAGCGTCCCGTGTTGTCAGTGGTGGAGGCGATGGGAGTCGAACCCATGTCCACAACAGCCCCCTGGGAAGCATCTCCAGGCTCAGTCACCGGTTGGTGATTCGGTCAGGTCGACACCCGGATGACCCGCGTGACCTTCCCTAGGCGATGAGGTTTCCCTTACGACGTATCGTCATCGGTCGCTTGGTAGCCTCCTGAATGGCGCCGTGAACCGGTGTCGGAGGCGTACACCGGGCGGCGTCGCTGCTCTATTTAGGCAGCGAGTGCGTAATCATTGTCG
>JBGSMX010000038.1:0-3678 GCA_041739935.1 Coriobacteriia bacterium
GTGAAACGCGTGCGGGTCGCGCGACGCATCGATCACCGCGTCGACGTACCCGGATTCGTGCACGAGCTCGAGGTCTTCGCGCGTGACTGTCTCGGGTTCGACCCGACGCGCCCGGCCGGATGCGGGAGCTTCCGGCTCCTCGGCGAGCAGGGCATAGGCGCGCATGAGGTCGACGGCCAGGACGAACCGCTCGGGCTTGAGCGGGTGCGCGGGTCCGAGGTCGTAGGCGGCAAGCGCATCGCTGTATGCAAGCGCAACGCTCAATCGGGCCTCCGAACGCAAGATTCCAAACGTCTCTACCTTGCTTCCTTCCCGAACACGAGCGCCTGTCGTAGAATGTCTGTCTGCACTCGTGTGCCTGTTCGCCCGCGCTCCGCCGCGGGTCACCCCATAGCGAGGCAGATGCAGGGCCGCCGTCACGCGGCCCTCTCCATCGGTCGAGGAGGTTGCGCGCGTTGGACACCACCATCCCTGTCTATCAGGTGCCCTTTCCGAGCGAGCTGGGCAAGCGCCCCATCATGCTCGACGATACGACACTGCGCGATGGGGAGCAGACTGCCGGTGTGGTCTTCGCCAACAAAGAGAAGATCCGCATCGCGAAGCTGCTCGACGAGATCGGCGTGCACCAGATCGAGGCAGGCATCGCTGCTATGGGTGGCGACGAGCGCGACACGATCGAAGAGATCGCACACCTGGGCCTCAAGGCGTCGGTCCTGGGCTGGAACCGCGCCAATGTCGCCGACATAAAGCAGTCGATCGACTGCGGTGTCGACGCGGTCGCCATCTCGCTTGCCACCTCGGACATCCACATCGAGACCAAGCTCAAGAAAGACCGCGCCTGGGTTCTGAGCTCCATTCGCGAGGCCGTCGCCTTTGCCAAGAGCCACGGGGTCTACGTCTCGGTCAACGCCGAGGACGCCTCGCGCACCGAGATGGGCTTTCTGATCGAGTACGCGCTGGCCGCCAAGGCCGAGGGCGCGGACCGCATCCGTTTCTGCGACACCGTGGGCATCATGGAGCCATTTCGCCTGTACAGCGCGATCAAGACGCTGCGTGAGGAGACAGGGCTCGAGATCGAGATGCACACGCACAATGACTTCGGCATGGCGGTCGCCAACGCGATAGCCGGCATCCGCGCCGGGGCGACGTGGGTCAACGTTACCGTGGCCGGTCTGGGCGAGCGTGCCGGCAACGCGGCCCTCGAGGAAGTCGTGATGGCGCTCAAGTACGTCGAGGACATCGAGATCGAGATGGATACGACGCGCTTCCGTGAGATCGCCGAGTACGTCATGAAGGCCGCCGGACGCAAGATTCCCGTGTGGAAGTCCGTAATCGGCACGAATATGTTCGCGCACGAGAGCGGTATACATGCCGACGGCGTCATCAAGAACCCCAAGACCTACGAGGTGTTCTCGCCCGACGAGGTCGGGCTCGTGCGTCAGATCGTCATCGGCAAGCACTCCGGCTCGAAGGCCATCGAGATGAAGTTCGCCGAGTACGGTATAGAGCTTTCCAAGGAGCAATCCACCGAGATGCTGCCGCTCGTGCGTACCATGGCCATCGAGCTCAAGCGCAGTCTCTTCGACAAAGAGCTGCTCTACATCTACCACGACTTCAAGAAGCAGAAGCAACCCGCCGCGAGCTAAGCGGCCGACGGCGCGACTAGGAAGGGTGATCACCATTTCCGGCAAGACGATTGCCGAGAAGATCTTCTCGGCGCACTCCGGAACCGATGCACGCGAGGGCGATATCGTCATCGCCGATGTCGACTTCGTCATGGGTCAGGACGGCACCTCGCCGCTGGCCATCCGCGCGCTCGAGAACATGGGAGTGGATGAGGTCTTCGATCCCGCCAAAGTGGCGCTCGTCATGGACCATTCCAGCCCGAGTCCGATCGAGGGTGTCAGCGCGCTTCACACCATGATGCGCGAGTTCGGCAAGAAGACCGGCTGCACGGTCTATGACGTTGGCGAAGGCGTATGCCACCAGCTCATCCCCGAGCACGGACACGTTGTTCCCGGCGATCTCATGGTCGGATGCGACAGTCACACCTGTACCTACGGTGCGGTGAACGTGTTCTCGACCGGCGTGGGCAGCACCGACGGCGCCGCGGCGATGGCCGGTGGCAAGCTGTGGTTCAAGGTCCCCGAGACCATGAGGGTCACCTATACCGGCGAGTTGCAGCCGGGCGTGTATTCCAAGGACCTCATCCTTGCGCTTGCGGGCAAGATCGGTGCCGACGGAGCCACGTATATGGCGCTCGAGTTCGACGGGCCCGTGATCGACGAGCTCTCGGTCGAGGCGCGCATGACCATAAGCAATATGGCTATCGAAGTGGGCGCGAAGGCCGGCCTCATGGCTTCCGACCGCAAGACGCTCGCGTGGTTCGAAGGCCGCGGCAGCAAGACGCCCGCGCCCGTATCGCCCGATGCCGACGCGCTCTACGCGCACGAGATCACGTTCGATGCTTCGGCGATCGGCCCGCAGATAGCTCGCCCGCACGCGGTCGACAACGTTGCACCTGTCGAAGATGTCGAGGGCACGCCTATCGCGCAGGGCTTCCTGGGCACGTGCACCAACGGACGCCTCGAGGACCTGCATATCGCCGCAGCGATACTCAAGGATCGTCACGTGCATCCTGACGTGCGGTTCATCGTCGCTCCGGCATCAAAGCAGATCTATCTGGATGCCATGAACGACGGCACGATCCAGACGCTTGTCGAAGCCGGGGCAGCGGTCGTGACGCCCGGGTGCGGTCCGTGCGTGGGCACTCACAACGGGGTGCCAAGCGATGGCGAGAACGTCATCTCGACAGCCAACCGCAACTTCAAAGGCCGTATGGGCAACAGCAACGCGTTCATCTATCTGGGAAGCCCCGCGACAGTGGCCGCCTCTGTCATCGAAGGCAAGATCACCGATCCCAGGAAGTACATGGGCCGGTAGCGGATATCCGGATAGTCAGCTGGCGCGAATCAAGACGACAGGGAGTCGAAAGGCATGGAACTCAAGGCGAAGGCCTTCAAGTACGGAGACGATATCAACACCGACTACATCATCAGTGGCAAGTACAAGTTCAAGTCGGCCGATATGGAAGCCATGGCCGTGCATGCCATGGAAGATCTCGACCCGGACTACCACGCCAAGGTGAAACCCGGCGGCGGATTCCTTGTGGCGGGTAAGAACTTCGGGATGGGCTCGAGCCGCGAGCAGGCGCCCCTGGTGCTGATTCACTCGAACACCAAGGCAGTGCTGGCGAAGAGCTTCGCGAGGATCTTCTTCCGCAACGCCATCAACACCGGGCTACCGGTCGTTGAGTGCGATACGGATCTGATCGATGACGGCGATGAACTCGAACTCGAGCTGCACGGAGGTGTGGTGCGCAACGTGACGAAAGGAATCGAGATACCGTTCGCGCCGCTGCCTCCGGTGATGGAGCAGCTGCTGGCCGATGGCGGCCTCGTTGCGCACTTCAAGAAGCACGGCGGATTCAACATCTGACAACCCGACCCACCGTATGGGGGGATGCGCGCATGAGCGCGAAGGACCCGATAGCCGCTGACGGCACACTGGTTGGCACTCGAGACGATATCGTGGAGAAGGCCGCGCGAGGCGTGCGAGCCCGCAAGGCGGTCTTCAACGCACTGGCCGGCGAGGACCGGGTTCAGCGCGCCCTGGCCG
>JBGSMX010000063.1:0-1515 GCA_041739935.1 Coriobacteriia bacterium
TCCGGCGGTGAGCGCCAGCGCGTGGCGATCGCGCGCGCGATGATGAACGAGCCGGCGGTGATGCTCGTGGACGAGCCGACCTCGAACCTCGACACCGAGCGGGGCACGCAGGTCGTGGACATGCTACGGGCCCACATCCATCGCCGGTCGATGACGTGCCTCATGGTGACGCACGATCCCCGCATGGCCGCAGAGGCCGACGTGCTCCTGCGCCTCGTGGACGGCCGCGTCGACGGGGGCGTGTGACTTGCAATTCGCGGACGGGGCGGTAGAATCCCCTTCGCGGGCCATTAGCTCAGCTGGCAGAGCAGGGGACTCTTAATCCCAAGGTCATAGGTTCGATCCCTATATGGCCCACCACCGCATCTTTCGAGGCCCCCGATCATGCGATCGGGGGCCTCGCTATCGTTGTGCCCGGGAAATGCGCGCGACACGGAGTGTCAGAAGCAGATCATCTCGCCCGAAGGTAGTCTCCGGGGCGTTGAATCAGCACACCAGCGATCCGGCGTCCGTAGCATGCGCCGAAGTGAGAGGCGTCACCGGTGAGCAGGAGGTCGGCATGGGAGACGATGGCTGCGAGTAGTATGGGCCGGTCTTTGGGTGGCAGCCCGGGATCGTCGTCTATCTCGAAGTCGGCTGGCTCGTAGGGGAGGATCGCCATTCGCCCGATGAGCGCCTCAAGGCGCACACATGCTTCCGGGTCCGCGACGTTGCGCCGGGCTTCGGCGACAACATAGGGCGATGCGATAAGGCGGCAGTCCGCTCTGTCCCAGAGCAGTGAGAGACGAGAATCCGGTCTGAGCGCAGCGGACACCAGGACATTCGCATCAAGGAAGACGCGATCCACGCTACGACTCCGGTCGCGGCTGGTGTGGGATGTCATCAGGGTCGAGGCCCATCGCCTGCGCGGCGGCGACCGCCTGGTCGTACTCGGTTGCCGTGACCGCGTTGTTGAGCAGGAACTCCGCCTGGCGCCTGGGCGAGTAGACCTCGACCTCGAAAGCCCGTACGGGTTTGAGAAGCAGCCCTTCGGCCCGCTCCTCCATGACGAGCATCTCGCCTTCGTCCAGACCGTAAGTGCGCCGTGTGCCTGCGGGAATCACCACGGTCCCGCGTTTTCCCATGCGTATGTACTCGGTCATGTGCGAACACCTCCTTGGCATGTTCAGCATATCAGAGCGTCTGACATTCAGAGTCATAATCGTGCGAATTAGTCCATGCGGCGTTTCCCCGGCAGTTTCGCTATACTTGATAGCCGTTGTGCATACGCGGGCGTGGCGGAATTGGTAGACGCGCCGGGTTTAGGTCCCGGTGAGGCGACTCATGGAGGTTCGAGTCCTCTCGCCCGCACCACGTAACAATCCGGTCGAGACCAGAAACGATCGTAGGAGGACCTTTGAAGACGCATGTCGAGGAACTGGACGGCAGCAACGTCCGGCTGACCGTGACCGTTACGGCCGACGAGGTTGACGAGGCGATTGACGCCGCATACAAACGCATCGCCAAGAAGATCAA
>JBGSMX010000139.1:0-28452 GCA_041739935.1 Coriobacteriia bacterium
CCGCGCAGGCGCTGACCCGCGAGCGTCACGGGGCGGCAGGCATCATCGCGGATCGCTGTGTGGCGGTAGTCGCGCAGGTCTCTGTCGGTCTTGAGGCGCGACTGCGCAGGTGGAGTACGCGCGCGTTGACCGGGATTCCGCTGCTCGCGGCGGCGCTGCTAGGGATTTTCGGGCTGCTCTTCGTGCTGGGCGGCGCGCTCGCCGAGGCCTTTTCGGCGTTGTGGCAGACATTTGCCTCGCCGCTCATTCAGGGAGCGGTTCACGGGGTGTTTGGGCAAGGAATGCTCTCAACGACCTTGCTCTGGGGACTGGACGCGGGTCTCGAGGCAGCGCTCTCGATCGGTCTGCCCTACATCCTCACGTTCTACTTCTTGCTGGCGCTGCTCGAGGACAGCGGGTATCTCAATGCGGTCGCCTTCCTCGCAGACAGGGCGATGCACCGGTTGGGACTGCACGGACGTGCGGTGATCCCGCTTGTCGCGGGTGCGGGGTGTAGCGTGCCGGCGGTTCTGAGTGTGCGGGTCCTGCCCACCGAGCGTGAGCGATTCCTCGCCGCGACACTGGTCTCGTTCGTGCCGTGCAGCGCACGTACCGCGGTGGTTCTGGGATCGGTGGGTGCGTATATAGGTTGGCTTCCGGCTCTCGCGGTGTTCGGGATCACGATGTTTGTGACCGTGCTGGTGGGAATCGCCATGGACCGCATGGTGCCGGGCAAGTCGACCGGATTCGTCATGGAGATGTTTCCATTTCGTCGGCCCAAGCTTGCGATCGTTTCACGCAAGGCCTGGGGACAGTTCAAGGAGTTTCTGTTCGTCGCCACTCCGCTCGTGGTGATCGGCAGCATCGTCCTGGGCGGACTCTACGAGAGCGGCGCCATCTTCACGCTGTCACACCCGTTGGAACCAATCATCGTGTGGTGGCTCGGGTTGCCTGCGATAGCGGGGCTTACGCTGCTGTTCGGTCTGCTGCGCAAGGAGTTCGCGTTACAGCTGCTCGCTACGCTGGCGATTGCCACGATGGGGTCGGGCGCAGGGGATCTGCTCACGTTCATGTCCCGAACGGACCTGGTCGTCTATGCACTCGTCAACACGCTGGCGATGCCGTGTATCTCGACGGTGGCGGTCCTGGGTCGGGTGCTCGGCTGGCGAAGGGCCTCGGCGGTCTTACTGGTGACGATCGCTGTTGCACTGCTCGTTGGTGGCGTGGTTGCCCGGCTCTTGCCGCTTCTGGGCCCGTACTGGGCCTGACGCTCCTTCGTTCGCTCCCCTGATCGTTGTCCCGCTCTGGTGTCAGACCTGTCTTGTATACCGAACATACGTTCGATATACTGGAACAGCCGCAGAGCTATCTCCTGCGGCATTGTCGTCTGGACCCGGAGGACCCCTCCCGTGGGACGAAACATCGCTATCAAACGCTTTGATCCGGCAATCGGAAAGACCGCGGATATGTTCTCCGCCAAGGAGGGACGCCTTTCGGTCGTGGTTGAGATGCTCAAAAGCCCGTGGATCGCCCGCGGGTCCGATCTCGTGCACGAGCACGACGCCGCTTTGGGCAAGCGCCGCGAAGAACCTGTCGCGGTCGCATGGAACGCTCTTGATCGCGCGCCGGCAGCTTTCGAGTGGCATGCGCGTGACTATCCGGTCGAACAGGTCATTCAGGTCTGGGCCATCGAGCTGTACTGGTGGGACCTCAGGCGCAGGGTGAGTCGGCGCTGCTGGCGGGTGCTTGCGCGCGGGGGCACCTACGATCTTGCCTACGATCGGCTCGAGCGCCGCTGGTTGCTCCTGGGCGAGCAGGACTAAAGACATGCCCCCGGGATTCGTACACCTGCACGTGCATTCGCGCTTCAGTTTCGGCGACGGAGCCTGCGATATGGACGACCTGATTGCCCGGAGCGCGGAACTGGGCATGTCCGCACTCGCCCTCACCGACCATCAGGGACTCTACGGGGCGCTGCGCTTCTACCGTAAGGCCCGGGAGGCGGGCATCAAGGCGATCATCGGAGCCGAGGTGGTCGTGGAAGCAGCAGGGCTTCTCGGCGAGGAGGCTGATCTGCCACCCGAACAGCGTCTGCACCTGCCGGCACCGGTCGGGTTCGGGCGAGCAGCGGGTGCGGGCTGGCACCTGACGCTGCTCGTGCGCGATATCGTCGGCTATCGCAACCTGTGCAGGCTGCTCTCCCGCGCGCACGTGCGCTCGGGAGATGCGCCCTCGATCGTGAGCATCCGCGATCTGGGGCGTCTGAGTGAAGGGCTGATCGCGCTCTCGGGGTGTCCGCGAGGTGAGATCGGAGCTGCCGTACTGGCGGGAGAGCCAGCCCGGGCCCGCTCAGCGCTCGAACGGCTACGGGGGTGTTTTGCTCCCGGAGACCTCTATGTGGAGCTCGTGCACACACTCACGCCGGATTCTCCGCGCTACATCGCCGGGCTCGCATCGTTGGCCCAGTCGTGTGGCGTACCGATTGTGGCTACCAATAACGTGCACTACGTCCGGCCCGAGGAATTCCGCATACATGACGTGCTCGCCTCGGCGGGTGCCCGCATGGAGCTTCCCGGTCCCTACGAGCGGCCGAACGCCGAGCTCTACCTCAAGTCGGCCGGGCAGATGCGCGCTCTGTTCGCGCACTACCCGCACGCCTGCGATGCCACGCTCGAAATCGCCGAGCGCTGCGATCTCGACCTGGGCCTGGGGCAGTTTCACTTCCCGGCGGCCGAAGTACCACACGGCGAAACACCGTATTCCGTACTCTCGAAGCTCTCCTGGCGAGGACTCGAGCAGCGCTACCGGCCCGTCACTCCTGAGGCGGTCCGCCGCCTCCAGCACGAGCTCGCCATCATCCAGGACCTGGGCTTTCCCGAATACTTCCTGATAGTGAAGGAGATCGTGGACTTCGCGCGCTCTCGTGGTATCCGCTACTCGGGGCGGGGGAGTGCGGGCGACAGCATCGTCACGCACGTTTTAGGTATCACTGATGCCGATCCGATCCGCCACGACCTGCTCTTCGAGCGCTTTCTCAATCCCGAGCGCCGGCAGATGCCCGATATCGACGTTGACTTCGATTCCGCCCGCCGAGACGAGGTTATCGCGTTCATCTACGACCGTTTCGGGCACGATCACGTCGCGATGGTGGCCACCGTCAATACCATGACTGCGCGCAGCGCCGTGCGCACCGTAGCGCGTGCATTCGGCTATCCGATCGCCACCGTGAATGCGCTCTCGCGCCATCTTCCGTGGGTGAGCGCCCGCAAGATCCGCGAAGTGCTCGATACCTATCCCGAATGCCGCGATCATCCCCTGCATGACAGGCGCCACGACCTGCTTCTCGAGCTTGCCGAGCAGCTCGACCACTGCCCCATGCACCTGGGCACGCATCTGGGCGGCTTCATCATCACCCGTGAGCCTATAGATACGTGGACTCCGTTGCAGTGGGCCGCCAAGGGTGTGGTCGTCTCGCAGTACGACAAGGATGATATCGAGGCATTAGGCCTGGTGAAGATGGATATCCTGGGTCTGAGGATTCACTCGGCGATCAGCGATGCGGTTGAGATGGCACGCGCGCGGGTGGGCGAGGCGGCCATCATCGAACCGTTCGAGCTCACTCCCGACGATCCGCACGTCTACGAGATGCTGCAGCGCGCGGACACTGTGGGCATGTTCCAGCTTGAGTCCAGCGGCCAGCGAAATCTCTCGCAGCGTTTGCAGGCCACGCGTTTCGAAGACATCATCGCCCAGATATCGCTCTTTCGCCCCGGTCCGCTCGAGGCCGAGATGATCACTCCGTTCATCCGCCGCCGTCACGGACTGGAACCGGTAGTCGTGCCGCATCCGGACATGGAGCGCCCGCTGCGCGATTCCTATGGCGTGATCGTCTATCAGGAACAGGTGCTGCTCGTCTCGCAGGCGGTCGCCGGCTTCGACTTGGCCGAGGCCGATTCGCTGCGCCGAGCCATGACCAAAGGGCGCAGTCGCGAGGAGATGGCACGCATCCGGGAGCATTTCATCGAGCGCGCGGTCGGGCGGGGAGTCGCCCTTGAAGTCGCCGAGGAAGTCTTTCGGCAGCTCGAGGGGTTCGCGGCCTATGGATTCAACAAAGCGCACGCGGCGTGTTTCGCAGTGGTCTCCTACGCGAGCGCGTGGCTCAAGACCTACTATCCTGCCGAGTTCGCGGCCGCGATCATGAACAACGAGCCCATGGGCTTCTACACTCCTCGGCATGTACTCAACGATGCACGGGCTCACGGCATCGAGATGCTCACACCGCACGTGAATGAGTCACAAGCTACCTATACGGTCGGTGGTAACGGTACGGCGATCCGCGTGGGGCTCAAGGACTTGCATCGGATGACGGCGCGTCTGCTCGACGTGATTCCCGCAGAAGCGCAGGTACGACCTTTCCGCGACCTGGCTGACTTCCTGCGCCGTACCAATGCGGAGCCCGGCCCCGCCGAGTCGCTGATCCGCGTGGGTGCGCTCGACGGGCTGGGCACGACCGAGCTTGGCCGCCCACCCACACGTGACGAGATGCTCGCGCTGCTTCCCGAGCTCAAAGCCGTGATCAGACGCGAAGGTAACGCCGGCGATGACGTGTTATGCCTTGCGCCTGCGCCCACGCAACCTGCCGAGGACCTCTCGCACCCGAGCGGGTGGGCGCCGGCGCGCCGGCTCAGCGCCGAGCTGGAGTTCCTCGGCCTGTCGCTCACGTGCCACCCGCTCGATCTTGCGGCAGATGATCTGGCGGCTCGCGGTGTTACGAGCGCCCGGGAGCTGCGCAACCTGCCCGATGGTACGCGTGTGACCGTATGCGGAGTGCGGGAGCGCGCACAGACTCCGCGGACGCGCTCCGGCAAGCGCACGTGCTTTCTCACACTCGAGGACCCGACCGGCCTGCTCGATGCGGTCGTGTTCGAGGACACGCTCAACCGGGTAGGGGGCGTGATCGTGAAGCACCGCTGCTACCTGGTGACAGGCAAGTTGCAAAACAACACCGAGCGCGGAGTCGCGATCATTGCGAGTGACGTGCAGCCCTACATCGTGCGCACTGCGAGCGGGTCGCTTGTGCGACTCAGGCGCGGTGTGCCGTCCGGCCCCATGGGACCCTCGCTCGGGGGCGCGGGCGCGCCGGAAGAAGAGTCGTGGGAGAACACCGACTACTCGTCGTCAGCAAGATCGTCGGGCTGAATCGAGCTCGCCGGTGTGCCGGTGGTCTTAGGGCCGGCTATCCTGGAGCCGCGAAGGATCGCGTCCTCGCCGAATCGCTCACGGACGGCATCCATCCCGCGGGCAAGTTTGCGCGAGCGCTCGTCTCCGGACTCAGCCGGCTGCTCCTCATCGGGCGCGAACAGGTCGAGCTGTTGCGAGATGTCGTCGAGCCCCGTGACGCCGACGCCCAGCAGCCGCACGCCCACACCGGGATTCCACACCGTGCGCACGAGCTCCTCGGCAATCGGGCCGATCGTCGCCTCATCGTCGGTCGTCGCGGACAGGGTGCGCTGGACCGTCTTGGTTGTGAAGTCCGAGAAACGCACCTTGACGTGCACGGTTCTCCCGGCGAAGCCCTTGCGGCGCAGTCTGCGGGCAACACGCTCTGAAAGCGAGAGCAGTGCGCGACGGATCTCCCCGGCGTCGTGAACGTCCTTGGCGAAGGTGCGCTCGTTGGAAACGGACTTCACCGGCTCGCGGGCATGCACGCTGCCGAGCGACTCTCCCCGGGCCCTGCGCGCCAGACTCCCGCTCGAGGGCCCCAGGAGCTGGGTGACCGTGGCATCATCAAGCCCGGCGAGTTCGCCCAGGGTGTGGACCCCGAAGGCGTTGAGCCGTGATGCGGTCTTGGGTCCGATGCCGCCCATTGCACGGATAGGGAGCGGCGCGAGGAACGCCGCCTCCTCGCCGGGCCACACGACGGTCAAACCGTCGGGCTTGTCGAAGTCCGATGCGATCTTCGCCACGGTCTTCGAGGCCGAGACACCCACCGAGAGCGTCACGCCCAGCTCGGCAACCCGGCTCTTGATGATGCGTGCAGCCTCGATCGGGTCCATTCCGCCGTACTCACCTGGCGTCACGTCCAGGAATGCCTCATCGATCGAAACCTGCTGAACGTGAGGTGTGATCTGCACCAGGATGTCCATCACCGCACGTGAGATCTCGTTGTAGCGCTCGAAACGAGGACGTGCCCACACGGTCTCGGGCGGTGCAAGGCGTACCGCACGGGCGGCCGACATCGCAGAGTGGATGCCGTAGCGGCGGGCCTCGTACGAGGCTGTCGAGACCACGCCTCGGCCATCCGCCGAACCGCCTACGATAACCGGCAGACCGCGCCATTCGGGGTGATCGAGCTGCTCCACAGCCGCGAAAAACGCGTCGAGATCGACGTGCAGAATCGCGCGCCCGCTCCAGGTCTTTGGGTGTTGCTCATCCATGTCCTTAGTGTAGTGCCATCAACGGGTACAATCACCACGGCCGCACCAGCCACGATAGGGGACACCACGACATGCTGATAGGCGCCCATCTTTCTGTAGCGGACGGCTACGCGGCGACCATCGAATACGCGTCCCAGGTGGGCGCCGAGTGCCTGCAGATATTCGCCAAGAGCCCCCGGCAGTGGCAGGCCCGACCACTCGACCCCGACGTTGCGTCGCAGCTCGTGACGTTGCGCGACGCAGCCGGCATCGGGCCGGTATTCACCCACACCGCCTACCTCATCAACCTGTCCACCGATGACGAGGCACTGCGGGAGAAATCCATCATCGCGCTGGCCGATGAGCTGAGCCGAGGAGCGCTGCTGGGGGCGTCCGGCGTGGTCACGCATGTTGGCAACGATCCTGTCGCCGCTCCGCTCGAGGCCGCACGCCGGGCCGCTGCGGCGATAGACGCGTCGTATGCCGCAGCATCCGACCGGGCTCGCGGAGTTCGTCTGCTGCTCGAAAACACCGCAGGTGCGGGCCGCTCGTACGGCTCGGACTTCGAACAACTGGGTTGGATCCTGGAGCATCTGGAGCCCGAAAACCGCCAACACGTCGGTGTGTGTCTGGACACGTGCCACGCCCATGCGTATGGGATCGATCTTTCAACCGACGATGCCTGGGGGCACGTTCTCGATCAGATCGATGCGACGTGCGGGGCCGGTGCTCTGGGACTGGTGCACGCCAACGACTGCAAGTTCGAACGCGGCTCACGAAAGGATCGGCACGAATGGATCGGCCGGGGCTTCTTGGGTGAGGGCTCCTTTCGAAGCATGCTGTGTGCCTCTCGTCTGCGCGATGTGCCAGCGATCACCGAAATGCCTGGAGAGATACCCGAGAAGGACGTTGTGAATATCAAGGTACTCAAGGAGCTTCGGGATACGTGCCGATGACCACTCAAAGGACCCAAAGGGCTGTTGCCCTGCAGGGCGGTCGGCTCTAGCATAGGGAACGACCCACATACGCGACTCGCACACGACGACCAATCGATATGGGGTGCCTGAAGATGGGGTTCTTCCTTCTCGGCCGTGGCCGTGAGCACGGAGATTTGCGTTTGATCGTCGAGGAGCTGTTCGCCGATCGGCAGAAGGCGCTCGATTCGCTTTCGCGTCTCTCCGCCGATCTCGATTTTGCACATCGCGACGCCGATGTGTTCGTCGTCGACCTGGATGCCGCGGTCCCCGTGCTGCTCGTCGCACCGGCGGCACCGCCGATTCCCGAGCCGCCGGCACCGCCTGCCGAGGTCGCGCCGATACCCGACGTCGTGGTCGAGGTTGAGCCCGAGGTCGTGCCCGAGCCGGAGCTTGAGGAGACCGCAGGTGTGTGGGAAGCCCCCGCAGTTCCGCCGGTCGAGATTCCCGAGCCTGTCGTCGAGCTCGTCCCCGAACCGATTGCCAGTGCCGTGATTGCGGACGCGGTGATACCCGAGACGCCCGTCGACGACGATGATCTGGCGGATGCATTGAAGCGCGCAGCCGGCACGCTCGAGGCGCAAGGAATAACCGCTCCCGAATCCGTTGGCCCGGAGCAAGCTACAGAAGAGCAAGAAGCGCAGCCGGTTGAAGCGCTTACCGACCAGGCAGCCGCGCCCGATGCTTCCTGGCCGTGGGAGCCGACGGCCGCCGGCGAAGCCGAGAAGCCGGAAACCGCTTCAGCGCCCGAGCCCGGCTTCGAGGTTCCCGATTTTGAAGAGCCGGCACTCGACGGCACGGATCTGCTCGCAGGGTCTTCTGACGACTTCGTGATGCCAAAGCCGCTGATCATGGGCGCGTACGCGGATGAAGACGACACATCATCTCCTTTCGATCGCCCTGCAGTCGCAGAGCCTGCGAGCATTTCGCTCGAGGCCCCGGTTCCCGTGCTGGATTCGCCCGGCGAAGACGAGAGCATGCTTGCAGACCTCGAGACAATCGAGGCACCACAAGACCTGGCGCAGCCCGAGTCACCAGCCGCACCCGAGATTCCCGAGGTCGTGTCGGTGCCGTCTGTGACATCGGCACCCGACAACGCGCCTGCCGAACTCTCAGCCGAGGAGTCCGAACTCGCGTCGCTGACCTGCGACGACTGTGTGTACGTGAACACCTGTCCGAACAAAGAAGAGCTCGAGCCAGCTTCGTGCGGCACCTTCCAGTGGAAGTCGGTCTAGCACCACACCGAGCCACCCAAACACTAAATATGGGATGACACTGCCGGTCCGCCTACAGTATATTGTAGGCGGACTGTCGATTCTCCGGTTGGGGGTTGTTCCAACGAGTCGTCCCGCGCACATCTACCCGTTCACGGCCATCGTGGGCCAGGAGACGCTCAAGACAGCGATCCTGCTCAACGCGGTCGACCCACGGGTCGGGGGCATTTTGATCCGGGGCGAGAAGGGAACGGCTAAGTCCACGGCAGTGCGCGCCCTTGCAGCAGTGCTCCCGGAAATCGACGTTGTCGAAGGATGCCGCTTTGCATGTGATCCCGCCGAACCCGGGGCGTGGTGCACCGAATGCAAGGAGCGCCGCGAGGATGGCCCGCTACCCAAGTCCCGCAGGCGATCGACCGTGGTGGATCTGCCTATCTCGGCGACTGAAGATCGCCTGGTCGGAACACTCGACCTCGAGCACGCGCTGAAGCACGGAGAGAAGGTCTACGAGCCGGGACTACTGGCCCGGGCCAACCGTGCGATCCTGTATGTCGATGAGGTCAATCTGCTGGACGATCATCTGATCGACACGCTGCTCGATGCTGCCGCAATGGGAGTCAATACAGTCGAACGCGAGGGCGTGTCGTTCTCGCACCCGGCCCGCTTCATTCTGATCGGCACTATGAATCCGGAGGAAGGCGAGGTCAGACCTCAGCTTCTGGATCGTTTCGGTCTGTGCGTTGAGGTCAGGGGCGAGCGAGATCCCCGCCTGCGCGTCGAGATCCTCAAGCGTCGCCGCGCCTTCGATGAGGACGCAGTGGCATTCGCACGGGACTGGGTCGATGCCGAGGACGAGCTCCAGGTTCGCCTCAAGCACGCGCGATTGCGTCTTCCTTCTGTGGATGTGCCCGATGCCATGCTTGAGGCGGTCGCACGTTTGTGTGCGGGCATGGGGGTCGACGGTCATAGAGCGGACCTCACGTTGGTACGAGCTGCGGTCGCGCTCGCCGCTCTCGAGGGCGACAACACAGTCACTGACAGCCATCTTCAGCGCGTGGCCCCGCTGGTGTTTGCGCATCGGGTTCGACGCACGCCGTTTCACGACGAGGTGTACGACGAGGAGCAGTTGCGCGAGAGCGTGTCGCGCGCGCTTGCCGAGCAGGGCGGCGCGTCCCAGTCCTCGGCAGGAGAGACGGATGCACCACTTCCGGGTGCCGAGGACGCGCTCAGCGCGCTCCTGGCCGTCGGCGGGCCCGAATCCGAGCAGCTCCTGAGTACGGTCGACCCTGAATTCGACCGTCCGGTGGATCAGGCGAGACGAAGTATCGGGGGCCGGCGTCAGGAGTCCGTCTCGGCAGATTCCCGCGGACGGTACACTCGCGCTCAGCACGCGCAGGCGGCGACTTCGGTAGATGTCGCTCTCGATGCCACGATACGCGCTGCGGCCCCGCTCCAAGCGCAGCGTGAGGGCGAAATGGCGATCAACGTCAGGCCGGAGGATGTGCACACCAAGGTTCGCGTGCGCAAGGTAGGGGCTTCGATCGTGTTTTGCGTTGATGCGAGCGGCTCGATGGGCGCCGCCGACCGGATGTCGGCTGCCAAGTCCGCGATCCTCGAACTTCTCGTTGATGCCTACCAACGACGCGATCGTGTCGGGCTCGTCTCTTTTCGTGGCAACGACGCCGAGGTCGCGCTTGCACCCACTGCCAGTGGCGAGCTTGCCAATCTCAAGTTGAAGTCCCTCCCCACCGGGGGAGCGACCCCTCTGGCGGCAGGTCTCCTGCGCGCTTTGGAGCTGCTCGAGATCGAACGCCGTCGCAGTTCAGATGTGGTGCCATGGATCGTTCTCGTCACGGACGGGAGAGCCAATGTTGGCCTCGACGGAGGTCTGGGCTCAGAGGATGCACGCGCTGTGGCCGCCCGGGTTCGCTCGTCAGGCATCAACATGGTTGTGATCGATACCGGCACCGGTCCCAGAACGGTGAGTGGCGCACGCGACATTGCGCGGGCCGCGGATGCGGAGTACGTACGTCTGTCCGAACTCGACGGACATGCCGTCGCCGACACGGTTCGCACGACGGTGCTGAACGGCTGACGGTCCGTACCTGCGCCGCGACAGGTGTTCAAGCGCAGTCCAGTCGCGGCCGATACTCACGATGATGTACAATATTCGAGCGTCGTAGACTAGTTGTAGTAGCGAACGGGAGACATTATGTTCACCAGGGGCCGCAGTAGCGTGGCGCAAATCCTGCTCACCGTCGTGATGCTTCTCATGCTGACGCCGTCACTAGCAGCAGGGTCAGGCAACGATCCTCCCTCGGGTACCTCACTCACCAATCCCATGTATCCCACTCCCGTCGAGTCGGAGTACCATCTCCTGCCTCATCCTGAAGACGCGTCGCCATATCCGTTGTCGTGGTGGCGTCAGGCGTGGGGAAAGACCACCATGCCACAATTCACATTCGATCATCCCGATCCGGTTACGCCCGGCGGGATACAGGGCTTCTACTACGTGGTCGACCGCTCCGCAGACACAACACTCAATCTGACCGACACGGCGACGTACTATCAGTCCTCGTCGCCGGTCAGCACGCTCGTGCAGCTCGGCAGCCTCAACATGGTCGACGTGTACCTCAACGACGCGCCGTCCGGAGGGTGGATGTACGTAGACCCGGGCATGCGTGTGCCCTGGGAAGGCCAGTGGTACCTGCACATGATGTGGTACGACATGGCTGCGAATCTCTACACGACTCATCACGTCCCCATTGGTGTCGATCTCACGCCTCCGCTTGCGGTGACTGGACTCGTCGCAAGACCATCCTGGTCTTACGTGGGTCCGACCAACCAGTGGTTCGCCACGCGCCGGGCGCACGTGACCTGGGAGGACAAGGATTACGATGCATTGTCCGAGGTCGCGAAATACGACATCTACGTTGATGGCGAGTACGTGACGTCCAAGTTCGAGGCGGACCACATCTTCGAGTCGGTGACGCTCGAGGATCTCTCAGGCGGCAAGCACACCATCGATGTCTTCGCGGTGGACCGTGCCACGAACGTCAGTCCGCGAGCAAGCGCGTTCTTCTACTCGGACCCGGACACGCCCACGGTCTCGATAACGAGCCCCGTGAACGGTGGCAAGGTCGGCCTGAATGCGGTCTTCAGCGCGACGGCCAAAGACGAGGCCGGTATCCAGTGGGTGGACTTCGCGATCGATGGCGTCAGCTTCGCGACGGACCGAGGCGCTCCGTACACGGCCACTAAGAACATGTCCGCATATAGCACGGGCACGCACACGATCACCGCCCGTGCGAAGGACATGTTGGGCCGAGAAGTGAGCACGAGTCACACGTTCACGATCGACAAGACGGTACCGGTGATCTCATCGGTCACCGATTCGACAGACCCGTTCTATCCGATGATCGTGGACGGCTACAAAGACACGATGGCGGTCTCGTTCTGGTGCAGCGAGGGTGGCACTGCGACGCTCAACGTGTACGACTCGACCGGGCAGGTGTACGCGACCCGCTCTCGTAGCGTCGGAAGCGGCTGGCAGTCTGTTGTCTGGGATGGCGTGAGCAAGTACAACCGCAAGGGCGTCGGAACGTTCCGCTACACGCTGTCCGTCAGGGATCCGGCGGGTAACACGGCGACGGCGGGGTACTACACGACTACGATCCGGGATTACGAGATCGTTCGCGTCTCTCCCAGTGCGGTGAGGATCGTTCCCCGGTAACCGTATTACGGCAGTTCATTACGTACACGAACGGGCGGCTCACGATGAGCCGCCCGTTTTGTGTGCAGGGTCGGAGTGGGTCTGTAAGCCGGATTCTGTCGAGGACGATCATCTATCTGGGACTGCCGTCGCCGGCAGCCTCGCGCGGGCTTACCCGAGCGTTGGTCGGGCCGACCTTAGCCGCTCCTATTTGCCCTTGCTCCAGGTGGGGTTTGCCAAGCCGCCACGTTGCCGTGACGCTGGTGCGCTCTTACCGCACCGTTTCAGCTTTTCTCCCGCCCGAAAGCGGGGGAGTCTTCTTTTCTGTGGCACTTTCCGTCGCGTCGCCGCGCCCTGCCGTTAGCAGGCACCTTGCCCTGTGGAGTCCGGACTTTCCTCACCGCCAGCGAGGGCAGCGCGATCGCCCGACCCACTCCGGCTGCGTATTCTACGCCGAAAACAGCACGACCGCCCAGGGGGCGGTCTGCGTGGTGCGTTGTTGGTAGCCCGTACGGGGTTCGAACCCGTGCCTCCGCCTTGAGAGGGCGGTGTCCTAGGCCGCTAGACGAACGGGCCGCTTGGCTGGGGTACTAGGGCTCGAACCTAGACTCTCCGGAACCAGAATCCGGCGTGTTGCCAGTTACACCATACCCCAGTGCCTCACAGCGCCTGAAGAGGCGCGAGTAGGTATGCTACCTGCGCTGACTACCCGTGTCAACCCGACTCGACTAGTCTGAAGCCAGCGGGCGTGCGGCCGCAATGCGTGCGAGTGACGCCTGCTTCCCGAGGAGTTCGAGCGACTCGAACAGCGGCGGGGAGACCATCGTGCCCGTCACCGCTACTCGAACGGCCTGAAACGCGATTTTGGCCTTCACTCCGGTCGCTTCAGGCACGGCTCTGAGCGTCGCCTCTATGTGCTCGGCGTCGAAGTCCTCAAGCGCCGCGAAGCCCTCGGCTGCAGCGTCCAGTGCGGATCCGGCGCCATCCTTCTCAAGGACCTTGCTGCGCGATGCCTCGTCGATCTCAACGCTTTCGTCGAAAAGGAATCGCACCATTGGCACGATCTCGTCCATACGCTTGACGCGTTCGGAGATAAGCGGTGCCAATGCATCGAACCACGGGCGCCGCGCCTGGATATCCTCGGCGGACGCTAGATTCTCGGCTTCTAGCCAGGGAGTCATCGCGTCAACAAGCTGAGAGGGGCTCATTGCCCTGATGTAGACGCCGTTCATCCAGTCGAGCTTCTCGGGGTCCCAGACAGCCGGCGTCTTGGAGACTCGAGTGAGATCGAACTCGCTCACCAGCCGTTCGCGGTCGAAGACCGTGGTGGCATCATCGATGGACCAGCCCAGGAGCGCGAGGTAGTTCAAGAGAGCTTCGGACAGGTACCCTTGCTCGGCGTATGCGACCACACTCGTCGCGCCGTGTCGCTTGGAGAGGCGCTTGCCGTCTGCGCCAAAGATCAGCCCCATGTGCGCGAACAGGGGCACGGGTGCCCCTAGTGCTTCGTAGACGGCTATCTGCCGGGGGGTGTTGGACAGGTGATCGTCGCCGCGGATGATATGCGTGATCCCCATCTTCCAGTCGTCCACGACGGTAGCGAACATGTAGGTGGGCGTTGCATCGGTGCGAACGAGGATGAAATCGTCCATCGACTCAGCCGGCCACGTCACTTCGCCTCGAATCACGTCGTCGATCACGACGTCGCCCCGGTTCTCAGGGACTCTCACGCGCCAGACATGCGGCTCACCGGCCATGATGCGGGCGTCGGCCTGTTCGCGAGATACGGAGCGGCACGTGCGATCGTAGCCGGAGAAAGTCGCCGAGGCCATGGCTGCCTGTCGCCGCGCGTCCAGCTCCTCGGCGCTGCAGAAGCACGGATACGCTTGTCCCTTGTCCTTGAGCAACTCAAGGGCGTGTGTGTAGAGGTCACCGCGCTGGGTCTGGAAGTACGGCCCGACGTCACCGCCCGCATCGGGCCCCTCGTCCCAGTCGAGCCCGAGCCAACGCATGGCCTGAAGGATCGATGCGGTGTTCTCATCGGTCGAGCGTTCCCGATCGGTATCGTCGATTCTGAGCACGAAGGTGCCGCCCTGACTGCGCGCGAAGGCCCAGTTGTAGATGGCTGTCCGGGCTCCACCGATGTGCAGGAGGCCGGTGGGGCTCGGGGCGAATCTGACTCTGACGGGGTCGCTCACGTGTGAATCTCCTCGGCACATAGCGTGTGTGTGACGGGGGATATCCTACCTTGTTTGGCTCGATTGCGCGCAGATGGCTCGCCGTGCTACTGTCGTTGGGTTCTCATCATGAGGCGGACGGCAACACGCATCCGCAGAGGGTTGAGGGACCGCGCCCGGTGAAACCCCGGCAACCGGCGTCGAAAGTGACGCACGGTGCCAATTCGCGGCAGGTGTTCGTGCCTGGAAGATGAGGGAATAGCGTCTGGCGTCTTTCTCGCGCCACTCAGCTAGGGCCCTTGTCCGCACAGGCAAGGGTTTTTTCGTGCCTGGACTGAATGGAGGAAGCATGTCGGAACGCGAGTACTTGTTCACTTCTGAGTCTGTTACCGAGGGCCACCCCGACAAGATGTGCGACCAGATATCCGATGCGATCCTGGACGCGATCATCACGCGCGAGACCGAACTTGCCGAGGAAGGCTACGTCACCGACAAGGGGTCGAAGGCGGATCCGGCACACGTGCGTGTTGCCTGTGAGACGCTGATCACGACGGGCCTCGTGGTGGTCTCGGGCGAGATTCGTACCCATGCATACGTCGACGTTCCTTCTGTCGTGCGCGAAGTTGTCAAGGACATCGGTTACACGCGTGCGAAGTACGGTTTCGACTACGAGACATGCGGCGTTATCACCACTATCCACGAGCAGAGCTGCGACATCGCCATGGGCGTGGATGAATCCTTTGAGGTGCAACACGGTCAAGTGGCCGCGGACCCGATCGACCTGATCGGCGCCGGGGATCAGGGCATGATGTTCGGCTACGCGTGCAACGAAACCAGCACGCTGATGCCCATGCCGATCTACCTTGCGCAGCGGCTGGCCGAGCGTCTTACGGCTGTGCGCAAGGCCGAGGTTCTCGACTATCTGCGCCCGGACGGCAAGACCCAGGTCACCGTGAAGTACCGCGATGGCAAGGCGGTCGGCGTTGAGACGATCCTGATCTCCACGCAGCACGCTGACGGCGTGAGCATCGACGACCTTCTCAAGCCCGACCTGATCGAGCACGTGATCAAGCCGGTCTTCGAGCAAGAGGGTATCGACTACTCCGATGCCACCATCTACGTGAACCCCACTGGGCGCTTCGTGATAGGTGGCCCAATGGGAGACACTGGTCTGACCGGCCGCAAGATCATCGTCGACACGTACGGCGGCATGGGGCGTCACGGCGGCGGAGCATTCTCCGGCAAGGACTGCACGAAGGTGGACCGTTCGGCTGCCTACGCCGCGCGCTGGGTCGCCAAGAACGTCGTTGCCGCCGGACTTGCCGATCGCTGCGAGATCGAACTCGCGTACGCCATCGGTGTAGCGCACCCGTTGTCGGTGACGGTCGAGACGTTCGGCACCGAGAAGGTCGACATCGAAGCCATCGAGGGTGCCATTAAGGAGGTCTTCGACCTTCGACCGGGTGCGATCATTCGCGATCTCGACCTTCGCCGTCCGATCTATCGCAAGACCGCAGCCTACGGCCACTTCGGCCGTGCCGACAAGGACTTCACCTGGGAGCGCACCGATCGAGTAGAGGAACTGGCAAAGGCAGCCGGTCTCTGACACGGATCACCACCTACGGACCTGGCCCGAAGGCCGCCGATCACGATGTCGGTGGCCTTCGGTATGCTCTAGGTCGATACCGCTCGATGGATTGGCTGACGCATGGACTCGGTCTCTGTGATTCTCGACATACCCACGCGCGCTTTGACCGGCGCGTTCACGTACTCCGTTCCGCCGAACTTGGCCGCTGAGGCGAGGATTGGTTGTGCGGTGCTCGTGGAATTCGGCCGGCGTCCGGCTATGGGCTGGATCGTGTCCGACGGAGTATCCGAGGAAGATCTGGAGCTCAAACCCTTGCTGCAGGTGCTGACCGGTCCTCGATTCGATGCGGTAACCGTCCAGGTGGCGACGTGGATCGCTCATCGGTACTGTGCACCACTCAGCGACGCACTGCGTCTGTGGTTGCCCGCCGGGACGGTCCCGCACCTCGAGCACAGCCCACGGTCCGGAAGCGATCCTTCAAGCTCCTGGAACGTGCGCAAGCCTTCGGTTGGCAGGGTAGACGAGCGGTGGGCCGAACTTGCCGCACCCGCTCCTCCGCCTCCACCCGCCAACGCGAACGTGCAGCGCGCGATCCTGGACGCACTGTGCGCCGGACCGGTGTCAGTTGCCGAGCTACGCGCCGAGCTCGGTGCGGTGGACGGATCATTGCGCAGGCTCTCTGAGCTGGGTTCAGTCACCATCACCGAGCGCCGCAAATACCGGTCCGATCAGGGCTCCGCTCGCAGCGCACCCCGGCACGAATGCTTGTCCGACGGTCAGCTCTCTGCTCTGCAGGCCATAGAGCGTGCGGCCGGTGGTGAGGTCGTCTTGCTCGAAGGCATTACCGGATCGGGCAAGACAGAGGTGTATCTGCGCGCAATCGAGCGTGTTGTCGCAGCGGGCTCCTCGGCGATCGTTCTGGTCCCCGAGATTTCTCTGACGCCCCAGACGGTCGGTCGCTTTCGCGCGAGGTTCGGCGTGAACGTGGCCGTGCTTCACAGCAGGCTGGGTAGCGGGGAGCGATTCGATGAATGGGAGAGAATCGCCTCCGGTGAGGCACGGGTCATCGTCGGAGCCCGCTCCGCGCTGTTCGCTCCGGCCTCCGACCTGGGATTGATCGTGATAGACGAGGAGCACTCTAGCTCGTACAAGCAAGGTCAGGCGCCCCGCTACGATGCGCGCGATGTGGCCGTGGAGCTTTCCAGGCTACGAGGGTGCCCGGTAGTAATGGGATCGGCTACACCCTCCATGGAACGGATTGTAGGTGCGCAGGCGGGTGAGATCACCAGTGTTGCCATGCCCGAGCGCGTCGGCGGAGGGGAGCTTCCGCCGGTGCATGTTGTTGATATGGGCGCCGAGTTCGCATCGGGCAACCGGTCGATGTTCTCGGCCGCATTGTCGGGCGCACTGGAGGCCAACGCCCGCAGCGGTCACCGCAGCGTCTTGCTCCTGAACCGCCGTGGGTTTGCGTCGTTTCTGCTATGTCGGGAGTGTGGGCACGTGCCGATGTGCGACTCGTGCTCAACATCGCTCACCTATCACGATGAGGGCACGAGCTTTCTTGCCTGTCACCACTGCGGCGCTCGTCGAGCGACACCTGCGGTGTGTCCGGAATGTGGCAGCCCGTACCTGCGGCAGTTCGGCGCCGGTACCCAGCGCGTCGAGCACGAACTCGCCGAGCTACTGCCCGGGGTTGCGATCGTTCGCATGGACGCCGATACGACTTCAGGCAAGGGCGGACACGAGCGAGTGCTCGCAGCATTCGAAGCCCAGGCTGGGGCGGTGCTTGTTGGCACTCAGATGGTGGCGAAGGGGCTGGACTATCCAGACGTAACGCTCGTGGGAGTGCTCAATGCAGACACTACGCTGCACCTGCCGGACTTCCGCGCTGCAGAGCGCACGTTCCAGATGCTGGCGCAGGTCTCAGGACGAGCGGGACGCTCCAAGGCCGGGGGCACGGTCGTCATACAGACATACTGGCCGGGTCATCGAGCGATCACAGCTGCTGCGCAACACGACCCGCGGAACTTCTATGCACAGGAGGCATTGGAGCGCCGCGCACTTGGCTACCCGCCGTTTGGGAGACTCGGGAATATCGTCCTGAGCGGCACATCGGATGAGGCCGCATCGGCCGCAGCACAGCGGCTCGCAGATGCACTCCGCGAGCGCATCGACACCGATATGTCCGTGTTGGGCCCCAGCCCAGCGCCTCTTGCCAAGATCAAGCGGGCGTATCGGTGGCACATTCTGGTGAAGTCACCATCTACGGGCGACCTGTCGACGGTCGTGAGTTCAGCGCTTGCGGCCGTTGGGAGGATCCCCGGGGTCTCGATCGCGCCCGACATCGACCCACAGGACCTGCTGTAGGACGCGCCCTCAACAGCGGGTATGATAGCAACAGGCGCGCGATTTGCTTGCACTAGCGTTGCGCGAACTAACGAAAACGCATGACGAAAGGCTCCGAGGATTCATGCAGATTCTGACACATCCCAATCCGGTGTTGAAGCAGGTGGCGGACACCGTAAACCCCGCCACGGATACCGGTTTGCCCGATCTCATGGTGCGCATGGCGAAGCTAATGTACGACGCTCCGGGCGTCGGGCTCGCTGCTCCGCAGATCGGAGTTCAGAAGCGAGTCATCATCTTCGACATTGATGACGGTCTGGTCGCCCTGTGCAATCCCGAGATCGTGGAGTTCGGCGAGGAGACCGTACTCGACGACGAGGGATGCCTGTCGTTGCCCGGCATCACGGTTCCCGTGGAAAGATCGGTCAACGTGACGTGCGAGGCACTCGACATGAATGGCGATTCTGTACGGATCGAGGCCACTGAACTGCTCGCCCGGGTTCTCCAACATGAGATCGACCATCTGAACGGCGTCCTGATCATCGATCGTGCGGCACCCGAAGAGCGCAAGGCCGCGGTCCGCCGATACAACGAGATCGCTCCGGTAGGTTAGTTCGGCACCCGTAGGGGGATTTCATGCGCGTCGTGTTCATGGGCACGCCCGATTTTGCCGTGCCGTCACTTGAGGCGCTGACTGACGCCCACCTCGTACTCGCTGTCTACACTCAACCTGACAGACCGCGCGGCCGGGGGCGCACCTCTGTCCCCAGTCCCGTCAAATCGGCTGCGCAGCAACTGGGCATCCCGGTGCGCCAGCCAGCTCGCCTGGCCGATGAATCAGTACTCGACGAGTTGCGCGCCGATGCGCCCGACGTGATCTGTGTCGCGGCGTACGGCATGATTCTGCCGCCAGCGGTACTCGAGATCCCGACACAGGGATGCGTGAACGTTCACGCATCATTGCTGCCGGAATATCGGGGCGCGGCGCCGATTCATCGCGCTGTCCTGGACGGGCGGACCTTCACCGGTGTCACCATAATGCGCATGGAGGCCGGACTGGACACGGGACCATATTCACTGGTCTATCAAACGCCCGTCGCAGGCAAGACGGTGCCCGAGCTCGAACAGGAACTGGCGCGTGAAGGCGCTCGGCTGCTCATCGAGGTCCTGGAAGACCTGGGCGACGGTTCCGTTGTGTGGCACGCACAAGACGACCGCAGAGCCACCTACGCCCCGAAGGTCACAGCGGTAGATGTCGCACTGCGACCGGATCTCGATATCGAGACTGCACTGCGACGCATACGCGCTTCTACACGTAGCGCTCGAGCGAAGATCTCGCTTGCGGGCTGCACGCTCGATATCACGGCTGCGACCATGAGCGAGGACCCGTTGCCCGAAGGTGCCGCGCGATCGGTGAAAGACGCGCTGTTCCTCGGCTTCTCGGACGGCACGATCGTCGCCGAGGAAGTCCGACCTGAAGGCAGAGCGTGCATGGCCGGGTGTGCCTGGGCCCGAGGCGCACGGATTCCCGACGAGTGTCAGTGGGGGCCGGCGTGAGCGTCGATCCGCAGCGAGCCGCTGCACTTCGCGCGCTGACTCGCGTTCGGCGTGACGGTGCCTGGATTCAGGCGGCCATCGAAGGCGACTCCGCTGCGTCGAAACTCGGGGCTCGCGAGCGAGCGTTCGTGCACGCGCTTGCCCGGGGGACCGTGGAGCATCTTGGGACCCTCGACGTCCTGATCGACAGCGCCGCTGATCGACCGTCATCCATAGAACCCCGGGTCAGAGACGCATTGCGGGTGGCCGCGTACGACACCGTGTATCTATCGACCCCCGACAGGGCAGCCGTGAACGAGGGCGTTGAGCTAGTGCGAAGCGTCCAGCCGCGTGCGGTCGGGCTGGCAAACGCGGTCCTCCACAGAATCGCCGAGCGCGCCGCAGACGATCCGTTCGGTGACGTTGATACCGATCTCGATGCGTTCGCACTGTCGACAGGCCATCCGTCATGGCTTGCCGCACTCCTGGCCGATGAGTTCGGAGAGGACACCGCACGCTCCGCGATGCTGGCTGACGAGTCGCCTGCGCCGCTCTACCTGGCTGTCAATCCGTTTGCGACATCCCTGCCGGATCTGATCGCCGAGCTTGAGGATGCGGGCTGCGGGCCTCACGCATCTGACGTACCCGGCTCGGTACTGTGCGATGATCCGTCGCGCGCCGTCACGAGCGAGGCTCTGCGTGAGGGGCGTGCGATCGTGTGCGACCTGGCCCCCCAGGCCATTGTCGCCGCGACGCCTCTCGATCCGGGCCAAACGCTGTTCGAATCTGCAGCAGGTCGTGGTACCAAGACCGTGCTCCTTCAGGCTGCGGCCGCTCGCGCGGGTGGGGAGGCTCGAATCGTCGCGGCCGATATCCACGAGTTCAAGACCCGGCTGCTCGATAAGCGAGTCTCCGATCTTGCGGTGCCCGGCGTGTCGAGCGTTGTTCTGGATGCGCGTGACGCTTCAGCGGTCATGGCCGCAGTCGGGGGCGCCCCGGATGTCGTCTTCGTAGATGCGCCCTGCACCGGTCTTGGAACCTTGCGCCGACATCCAGAGAAGCGATGGGCAACCGTCCCCGAACAGATCGAGGAACTCGCATGCCTTGCCGAGGAACTCATGTCCTCAGCGATGCAGGTTGTCCGGCCCGGAGGTTTCGTGGTGTACTCGACATGCACCCTCACCCGCAGGGAGAATGCGCAGGTCGTTGATAGCGCGCTGCAATCTCAGGCCGACTCGTTCGAAGTAGTCTCGCTCGCAGATCGCATCGCGCCGTCGATGCTCAGGTGGGTCACCCCCGAGGGGTATTTTCAGTCCCTTCCGGAACCTGGAGGTCCGGACGGGCATTTTGCTGCCGTTGTACGTCGACTACAGTAGCGCCACGTCACGAGGAGGAGACCATGCGCAACACCAGGATCGTCGAAATGCTCGAGGTCACCGAAGCCGCAGCTCTGGCGGCTGCCCGCTGGATGGGCAAGGGGGACAAGATGCGGGCGGACGCCGCCGCAGTCGAGGCGATGCGCAAGGCCTTCGACGAGCTCGACATCAGCGGTGAGATCGTCATCGGCGAAGGCGAGCGCGATGAGGCGCCCATGCTCTACATCGGCGAGAAGGTCGGTGCCGGCGGGGAAGAGATCGACATAGCAGTCGATCCGCTCGAAGGCACGAACCTGACAGCCTACGGTCAGCCCAACTCGCTGGCAGTGCTGGCATTTGGCCCCAAGGGAACCCTGCTTAACGCGCCGGACACGTACATGTGGAAGATAGCCACCGGCCCGGCGGCAGCTGACGTCGTGCACATCGATGCATCGCCGACGGAGAACATTCAGAACGTTGCCGCTGCGCTCAAGCGTTCTGTCGAGGACATCGTCGTCTGTATTCTTGACCGCGAGCGTCACGCGGATCTCATTGCCGAGGTTCGGGCGGCCGGCGCCCGAATCCGCCTGATCAGCGATGGCGACGTGTTCGGCGCGGTTGCGACCGCGATCGAGGGAACCGGGATTCACCTGTACCTGGGTGCCGGGGGCGCACCAGAGGGCGTTCTCGCCGCCACGGCGATGCGCTGCATCGGCGGCTGCTTCATGGGCCGCTTCCAGTTCCGCTCCGACGAAGAGCGTGCGCGCGCGCTCGAAATGTCGCAGTGCGACATAGACGGTGTTCTCACGATGGACTGCCTCGTGAACACGGACGAGTCGGCGTTCATCGCCACAGGCGTCACTGACGGCGAGCTACTGCGCGGAGTGAAGTACTTCGGGCAAGGCGCCCGCACGCATTCGATCGCCATGGATAACTCGACGCGCACCATCAGGTTCATCGAGACGGTCTACCAGACAGGTACAGAGAACTTCTGGGTGCGCAGAGACTAGCTTGGGCTACGCGCCGATCCCGGTGGGGTGTTACTCGGCAGAAGCGGGACACGACGAACAGGCAGGGGAGTCCTTCTTGGTCTCGCACCCGTTAGACTTGGGGGCGGCCGGCGAGTCGGTCGCCTCGGCCGGACGCGTGCGATAGTCGGTATTGTGAAAACCGCTGCCTTTGAACACGACGCCGACGGGGCTGAAGATGCGTTTCGTGGTTGCGCCGCACAGGGGACACGCCTCGTCGCGGGTGGTGCCGACCGGTCGCGTCACTTCGAATACATGATCGCACGCGGTACATCGGTAGTCGTATGCTGGCATCCGGCTCGCTCCTTGGGAGTGCATCAGTCAACTCAGACGCTGGCGGGGTAGCAGGATACCCGCCGCGTCATGGTCGTGGCAAGTCTAGTGCCACATGACATCCTGTGCGTGTACCGCGGGCCCAGAGAACAGGTAGACTCGACACCATGATTCAACGTGACCGTCCGATACGTCGGCCTTTCGTCCCCCGGCAGGCCATCATCGCGATAGCCGCTGCGGGCATTGTGCTCGTCGCGGTCGTGGCGCTTGCTGTCGCGCTCGGTGGGCGCTCTCAGGTCGAGGTACCGGACCTGATCGGACTCGACGAGGACGTCGCACGTGTTGCGCTGGCGCAGGCCGGCCTCGAGGTGACGGTGAGCGAGCGCCCGTTCGACCGCTCGGATGAGGGTACCGTGCTCGGGCAGACGCCGGAGCCGGGTTCGATGCTTGCCGAGGGTGAAGCGGTCGTGCTGATCGTCTCGGCGGGCACGGAAGAGGTTGAACTGCCGGACGTCACGGGACTGGCTTCCAGGATCGCAAGAGCCCAGCTCGAGCAGTTGGGGCTGGTGGTCCGGCTGACGCCAATGGAATCCGACGCACCTTCCGACACGGTTCTTGCACAGAATCCTTCGCCGGGAGCGGTGGTGCACACGGCTTCGATCGTGAATCTCACGGTCGCCGCCGAGAGTGCGGCCAGTGAGGCGTTGCTACCGTACTCATTCACCGGAACAACGGTCGTGATAGATCCTGCCTTCTTCGATGACGCGCCGGGCGACGTTTCCATGGAAGTGGCCCGCAGGCTGGGTGCGCTCCTGCAGACCTCGGGGGCCACCATCCAGATCACCCGCTCGGCGGCCTCGACTGACACCTCACCAGCCGGCCGCGCCGCGGTGGCCTCTGCTGCCAACCCGACGGTGCAGGTGGGAATCGACGCGCCCACCACCGGGGAGCCCGGATTCTCGGTAACGACCCTCGCGGAAAACGTCGCGCCGTCCACGTTCCAGGCATCGCGACTGCTCGCAGATGAGGTTGCGACCAAACTGCGTGAGGACGGATCGTCTGTCCGCCGCTCGACTCTGGGTGCCGATCCGGTACTGCAAGCAGCCGATGCCCCGGGGATACGCGTACGCCTGGGTGCATACTCCGATCCGGAGGATGCCGTGATGTTCTCCGACCCCGCGTGGGCAGACACCATCGCCCGCGCCATCTACCGCGCTCTTGGCGAGCGCATGGGCTCCCAGTAGTCGGACGTGCGATAGAATCATGCGTATGAAGTACCGCATACATGAGCGCGCGTTACGTGCCGCACTGACTGCGATCGCGGTCGTTCTTGCTGTGGGAGTGGTCGTGACACCCGCAGCGGGTTCCCCATCCTCGGACGCCGAGCGGCTCGAAGCGCAGCTCGAAGACATTCGGTCGGAGTTTCGCGCAGCAGGCCGCGAGTACGATTCAGCGTACTGGGAGCTCGACGCGACAGAAGCACGTATGGCCGAGATCGACGCGCAGATCGGCCAGACAGAAGACGAACTCGCCAACGCCCAGTCCGTTCTGGGGGCTCGACTTGAGCGAATGTACCGATCGGATCAGGTCGACTATCTCACCGTTCTCCTCGGTGCGACCTCGTTCCAGGAGATGGTCACGCGCCTCGATTTCGTACAGCGCATCGGGACGGCCGATGCCGAGGCGATCGTCGCGGTCGAGACGCTCCAGGCCCAGCTGAGCGAGGAGCGGCAGACCCTCGAGTCCGAACGGGCCGCGAAAGAGGCTGCCGTCGCGGACTTGAGGGCAAGGCGAGATGCACTCGAGTCACGGCTGACAGCGAAGAAGGCCGAGTACGACCGTGCTTACGCCGCGCTCCAGGCTGCGCGCCGTGCGTCATCGAGCACGGGCAGTTCGGCCGCTCCGCGCGCAAACGGGATGGTCTTCCCCGTTCAGGGGGCGTGCTACTACAGCGACACGTGGGGCGCGTCTCGTTCCGGCGGGCGCAGGCGTCACCAGGGTACCGACATCATGGCTTCGCGCGGCACTCCGTGCGTGGCGATACTGTCCGGCACGGTTCGCGCGAAGAACAATGGTCTGGGCGGCAGGACGATCTGGCTCACGGCCGACAACGGGTGGACGTTTTACTATGCACACCTGGATAGCTGGGCAGTCAGTTCCGGGCGGGTAGCGGCAGGGCAGGTCATCGGGTACGTAGGTTCGACCGGCAATGCGAGTGCTTCTTCGCCGCATCTGCACTTCGAGATTCATCCCGGAGGGGGAGGGGCGGTCAACCCCTACCCATACCTGCGGGCCATGCAGTAGCGCTTCGCTCGTATTGTTGCCGCTCTCCGGGTGTGCGAACATGGCACTACTGAATCGAATACCTCATCGGGAGCTACCACGAGGTGGCTGAGAGGCGGTCTGTAACGGAACCGCGACCGACGCGACGGCCCTGGTAATTCGGGGTACGGATGACGGTCCGCTCGCGCCACCTCCACAACCTCCCGCCGAACGGATGGAGGACTGCCGTGCGCACGACCCGCATGCTTGTGGAAATCGCGCTGACTATCGCTCTGGCATTCGTACTCGATGAGCTGCGCTTGTTCCAGATGCCACAGGGCGGCACCGTCTCGCTGAGCATGCTGCCGATCATCGTTCTTGCGTACACACGCGGGGTTGGCCCGGGAGTTCTTGCGGGGCTGCTGTTCGGCCTGATAGACCTTGCGACTCCACCTGTCTACATCGTTCATCCTATCCAGCTGGTGCTCGACTATCCCGTGCCGTATGCGCTTGTTGGCCTTGCTGGCCTGTTTCGTACCAGGTGGCTGCACGTGCTCGCACGACGAGGCGACTTCATGGCAGCGACCGCAGCTCTGGTCCCCGGTATCGCAGTGGGCGTCAGCCTGCGCTACCTGGCTCACCTGGTTTCCGGCGCGGTGTTCTTTGCCGAGTACGCACCCGAAGGCCAGCCTGTCTGGATCTACTCGGCTCTCTACAACCTGTACGTCCCGGTTTCCGGACTGGCGTGCCTGGCCGCGGCAGCGGTCATCTTGCCCTCTCTCGCACGCGCGCTCAAGCCGGTGGAGAAGGTGCGTCCCACATGAGCGGGGGAATCGAGACGCTTGTGGTTGCCGCCGCACCGGTCGATGATCCTGACGCATATCGCTCGATTATCGAGCGTGCCGAGGTGGTGATTGCGGTAGACGGCGGTGCAGACCTGTGCATGGAGGCCGGAAGAGATCCCGACTGGCTTGTTGGCGACTTGGACTCGATCGACCCCGAGGTTCTGAGCAAGGTGCGCCAATCCGGCGCACAGATCCTGCAGCTCGAGCGGGAGAAGGATATCTCCGACCTGGATGCCGCACTTGAGCTCTGCGTTCGCGAGCATGCCCTGAGCCCCGTGGTGACGGCGGCCACCGGGGGGCGCCTCGACCACACCCTGGCTGCGGTCGGCAGTCTGGCGGTGAACGCCGCGCTGTCGCCTCGCTTGCTGGAGCCGGGACTCGAGGGATGGATTCTCTCGGCAGAGGGCAGCGCGGTCCTGCGGCTGGCCGGAGTCGGCACCACAGTGTCGGTGTTGCCGGTGCTCGGCGATGCGAACGTCAGCCTGACGGGCTTCCGCTATCCGCTCGAGCGGAGGTGGTTGCGCCCGCTCGGAAGCATGGGGCTGAGCAACGTGCTCGTGACCGAGGGCGCCCAAATCCGAGTTCATGTGGGTGTCGTCCTTGTTCTGCAGCACGGCACGGCAGCCGTATAGGGCATCTTGCGGTGTGATATCGCGCACAGTGCGCTGTGCGCTGCGGCCTGTATAATCCCGCTCAGAGGGAGACCCATGAGGGACCATACGCGCCTATGAGACGTACGCTCACAGTGGCCACGGTCGCCATAGCCTCTAGCTTCTGGGCTGTTGCGTTCGCCATGGACTCGTTCGCACTCGCTACGATCGCGGCACTATCGACAGCGATTGCGTTCGGGCTTCTCGTTGCGCCCGAAGCCGCTCCCGAGTTTGCTATGGACGTTCCGGGCGTCTCGGGCTCTGCGGCACCGGTTTCTTCGGAGATCCCGAGCGGGCCGCTGCCGGCCGAGCCGCTGCCCGACCCTTCGCCGGAGCCTCACGAGAAGCTGGGCACGCACCTCGAGATCAGCGCCCCGACCTCACTTGAGCCTCGCTCGGTCGTGCGTGCACTACTCGACAATGCTCGTGTATATGGGGACGCACTTTCGGCCCATTTGTGGCTGCTCGACCCCACCACGGGGACCCTCAGGCTCGTCGCCGCCGATGGTCCGACTGCGCCTTCGGGCGCCCCTATGCAGGCATCTGACCCTGTCCTTGGCCGGGCGATCGAAGAGGGAATCGTAATCGCCGAGGAGATCAATCGCGTGACGACACCGCGGTCGGGCACGAGCGTCATCACGCGAGTTGCGTTCCCGGTCATGACGACTGACTTGCGTGGCGTCGCGGGAATCGACTTCGCAGGTGAGGCGCCGGCGGGTGAGTCGGTCACATCGCTGGGTGTGACCATGCGTTTGCCGCTCGCTTCGGCACTCGCGCTCTATGCAGCTCGCACCCGAACGAAAGAGGCGATCGGGCTGATCGATGCCGCGCGGGACCTGTCACGCGCGCTGCACCCCGAACGTGTCATCGAGATTGCACTTGAGAGGGCCATGCGACTTTCGGGCGCTGCCACCGGCAGCATCATGTTGCTCGATGAGGCGCGCCAGACACTCACCATCGTCCGCGCCCAGGGACTGCCGCAAGACGTTGTCGACTCCACGGTCGTTGCAGTTGGCGAAGGCATAGCCGGCTGGGTCGCGGCCTCGGGCCAGCCCGTCCTGGTCGAAGATCTCCCCGGGAAGAAGCCTAACGCCCAGCGCCACGGTGTCCGCTCAGCGGTCTCGGTTCCAATCGCCGATGACGACCAGCTACTCGGCGTGCTGAACGTCGGGAGCAGGACGTTTCCGGCGAGATTCACCCAGGACCATCTCGACACGCTTGAGATGCTCGGGCGGCAGACCGGAGTCGCACTGCGCAATGCCGATGCGATTACCTCGGCAAGCGAGGTCTACTACGACACGCTGAAGGCGCTTGCGCTTGCTCTCGAGACCAAGGACCCGTACGCGTCGGGCGGCACCGAGCGTGTCGTCTTCTACGCGGAGTCGCTGTGCGAGGCAATGGGGCTCGAGCCGGTCGAGACACGTGCCGTGCAGATTGCAGCCATGCTTCACGACATAGGCATGTCCGCGCTGGGTCCGGTGGGAGCCGACTGCTCGCGACCTCTATCAACCATGGAGCGCGGCCTACTCAAGATGCATCCCGTGATTGCGTCGGACATCCTCGATCAGACTCCTGCGCTCAAGGCTGTCGCACCGATCGTCTACCATCATCACGAGCACTTCGACGGCTCTGGATACGTGAGCGGCATCTCGGGGTCCGACATCCCCCTGGGAGCACGGATTCTGTCGGTCGCCGATGCGTTCGTTGCGATGACGTCGGATCGCCCGTACCGGGCGGCCATGACTCAGCGCAAAGCGGCCCAAGAACTGGCCGACAAAGCAGGAACCCAGTTCGACCCCGACGTCGTGAGGGCGTTTCTCACACTCCTCGCGTCGGACACGAACCGGGTTCCACAGTCGGGCGACTAGCAAGCGAAAGGTACGATCTACCCTCGCTGAACCTTGCCCGCCTTCATGCACTTGGTGCACACGTTGATCTTCTTGACCGAACCGTCAACAACGACGCTGACCTTCTGTATGTTCGGACGGAACATGCGGTTGGTCACGCGATGCGAGTGGCTCACGTTGCGACCGGCGCTCGGGTGCTTGCCGCACACGGTACAGACCTTCGACATCTCGATACTCCGTTCGGTTCACC
>JBGSMX010000151.1:0-3777 GCA_041739935.1 Coriobacteriia bacterium
CGCGGCAGGGCACGAAGCTCATGGTCGCCTCGGAAGAGAGCGCCATGCGCGAAGTGCTCGACGCGCCCGACCGCGTCTGGGCGCCCAAGGCCGGCGAGCCCGTCATCGCCAGGATCGAAGGCATGGAATGGCCGATCCACGGTGACCTGCATCTGTCCGCTTCCGAGGTCTCGTGCGCCGTCACCGGCGTCGACGAGATCTGCGACACCGCGATCGAGGTGAGCTAGCATGCCGATCAGCCTTATCCAGCCTGAGTTCAAGGTGAAGATCGACTACGACAAGTGCCACAAGTGCGGCCGCTGCGTGCAGCAGTGCGGCTGGGGCGTCTACTCGTTCAACGAGCGTCCCATCCCCGACGATGCGAAGTGCCGCGCGTGCCACCGCTGTGTGACGTACTGCCCCGCGCATTGCATCACCATCCAGAAGAACGAGCTGGCGCTGCGTGACAACGCCAACTGGTCCAACGGCCTGCGCAAGGCCGTCTGGCGCCAGGCCGAGACGGGCGGCGTCATGCTGACCGGCATGGGCAACGACAAGCCGTACGAGTCGATTTTCGACAAACTGGTGCTCGACGCGTGCCAGGTCACGAACCCGTCGATCGACCCGCTTCGCGAGCCCATGGAGCTGCGGACCTACCTGGGCCGCAAGCCCGACAGCGTCGAGGTCGAGCCCGACGGCCAGGGCGGCTTCAAGCTCAAGGAAGGCGCCGGGGTCACGAACAACATCAAGCTCGAGACGCCCATGATCTTCTCGCCCATGAGCTACGGCTCGGTCTCGCTCAACGTGCACAAGTCGCTCGCGATGGCCGCCGAGCGCCTGGGCATCCTCATGAACACCGGCGAGGGCGGCCTTCACGCCGACCTCTATCCCTACCAGGACAACGTGATCGTCCAGGTGGCTTCGGGACGCTTCGGCGTGAATGCCGAGTACCTCAACCGCGGCGCCGCCATCGAGATCAAGGTCGGCCAGGGCGCCAAGCCGGGTATCGGCGGGCACCTGCCGGGCGAGAAGATCAACCGCGAGGTCTCTGAGACGCGCATGATCCCGCAGGGCTCGGATGCGATCAGCCCGGCCCCGCACCACGACATCTACTCGATCGAGGACCTGCGCCAGCTCATCTACTCGCTGAAGGAAGCGTCGGGCTACAAACCGGTCGGCGTGAAGATCGCCGCCGTGCACAACGTGGCGGCCATCGCGAGCGGAATCGTGCGCGCCGGTGCGGACTACGTGTACCTGGACGGCTTCAAAGGCGGCACGGGCGCGGCTCCGCAGATCATCCGCGACCACGTGGGCCTGCCTATCGAGATCGCGATCGCGGTCGTCGACCAGCGCCTGCGTGACGAGGGCATCCGCAACCAGGCCTCGATCATCGCGGCCGGTTCGATCCGCTCCTCGGCGGACTTCGCCAAGGCGATCGCGTTGGGTGCCGATGTCGTGGCGATCGGCTCGGCGGCGCTCATGGCGCTGGGCTGCCACTTGTGCCAGGGCTGCCACACGGGTTCGTGCTCGTGGGGCCTGACCACACAGAAGCCCGAACTGACCCGCCGTGTGGACCCCGAGTGGGGAGCCGAGCGGCTCACGAACCTGGTGCACGCGTGGAGCCACGAGCTTCAAGAGATCCTGGGCGCGCTGGGCGTGAACTCGGTCGAGTCGCTGCGCGGCTCGCGCGAGCGCCTGCGTGCGATCGGGCTCGAGGAGCAGACCTGCAACATCCTGGGCGTCAAGCCCGCGGGCATGTAGGGAGGGCGCGAAGATGGCAGAAGCGACCAAGATCGACAAGGGCCCGATCGAGGGCTACGTGAAGACCCCGCCCAGGGTGAAGGTCGAGGGCGACACCGTCACGATCGATGCCCAGAGCATCTACTACAAGGACCTGAACGAAGCGGTCCGCCAGGCTGTCGCCGGCGGCGCCAAGATCGTGAAGCTCGAGAACGTCAACGGCCAGCGCTACATAGGCACCGGCGTGAAGTCGAAGGACCTGCGTATCGAGGTCCACGGCACCGCCGGTCAGGACCTGGCGATGTTCATGGACGGCCCCACGGTCGAGGTGTTCGGCAATGCGCAGGACGGCGTCGGCAACACCATGAACGAGGGCAAGGTCATCGTGCATGGCGACGCGGGCGACGTGCTGGGGTACGGCATGCGCGGCGGCAAGGTATTCATCCAGGGCGACGTGGGATACCGCGTAGGCATCCACATGAAGGCCTACGAGAACCTTGTCCCCATCATGGTGTGCGGAGGCAAGTCGCGGGACTTCTTCGGCGAATACATGGCCGGCGGCATGCTCGTGCTGCTGGGCATGAACTCGCATTTCGACGGCCCGCTCGTGGGTGGCTATCTGGGCACCGGCATGCATGGCGGCGTCATCTACCTGCGCGGCGAGGTCGAGCCGTGGCAGGTGGGCAAGGAGTGCGGCATCTTCACCGCCGATGAGGACGACATGAAGACGCTCGGTCCCGTACTCGCCGAGTACGCCGAGGCGTTCGGCATGGACTACGACGAGATCGTCTCGGTCCCCTTCACCAAGCTCGTGCCGATCAGCCACCGGCCGTACGGCAAGCTCTACACGTACGTGTAAGCGCGAACGCGCAGCGGCGTTACCAGGGGCGGTCTCGGGAATCCGGGGCCGCCCCTGTCGCACGCGGCGCGCCCCCGGAACGCTAGAGCTTGATGTAGATGCGCGATTGGTCGAGCCCGGCGGCGATGGCGTACCAGATCACCACGAACATCGCCGAGAAGCCCACCGCGCCCCAGTACTCGCCGAACGTCGCCATGAACGCGATCGAGAGCGTCGCGTATGCGGTGAGCGGCTCGGGGAGCGCGTTTGGGTCGACCACGATGCTTTGCAGCCACAACGCCATCGCGATCGAGCCCACGTACACCGCGAGCGCGTTGCGCCCGAGCGGCGTGAGCCACTTGATGGGCCGGTCGAAGGGGTACAGGTCGGCTAGCGCGTAGAAGCTCGCGAGCACCATGAGCGTGAGCCCGCTGGTCAGCAGCACGTAGCTCGCCGTCCACAGGTTCTTGATGATCGGGACGTACGGCTCGAGCCAGAACCCCGCGACCACGAGCGCGAAGCCCGCGATGAGCGAGTAGGCCGGCGTGCGCCAGTTCCGGGGCCACCGCGCGATCACTCCGCCCACAGCGATTCCGAGCATGACCTGACCTGCCGAGGAAAGGACGCCCAGCAGCCCCTCCGGATCGAGCCGCTGCCGGTACAGGTGCTCGATGCCGAATGCGGTGCGGTCGATCCACAGCGCGATCGACGTCTCGAAATCGAAGCTGCCCGGCACGACGCCGGGTGCCTGCGCGCGCACCAGGAACGAGGTGTGCAAGATCAGGAACAGCGCGGCGCCCAGCACCGCGTAGATCGGCTTCTTGCGCACGAGGGGTGCGGCGATCAGCGACGCGAGCGCGATCCGCTGCAAGACGCCCGCGTAGCGGAGCGGAACGCCGTACTTGTAGTAGTTGAGTACCAGGCCGATCGCGATCAACGCGACGACGCGCGACAGCAGATGAGTCCAGATCCGGAGGGGAGGCTGGTCGCCTCGGCGGTCGTAGGAGAGCGCCATCGAGACGCCGGCGACGAACAGGAAGGCGGGGAAGACGACATCGGCGAAGCGCAGGCCTTCCCACCACACGTGGTGGAACTGCAGCTCACCTTCCGCGCCGTACGCCGCGTTGTTCACCATGAGCATGCCGCCGATGGCGATCGCGCGCACCGCGTCTACCGAGACGATCCGGCGCCGCTCGGCGTCGCGGGGTGGCGCGAGCCGC
>JBGSMX010000185.1:0-5771 GCA_041739935.1 Coriobacteriia bacterium
TCACCCGCCACCAGCCCGGCAAGCGCGGAGCGCGAAGCGGGCAGCTCGATGACCCGGGGCTCACTCACTCGCGCACTCCTCCTCTACACGACGCCAGTTGAGCGTCTTGAACGCATACACTGCCGCACCCATCACCAGGAGCGAGGCAAGCTGGAGCGCCACCTGCGAGCCGGTTACCGTGACGTTCGCAAGCTCGCCTCCCTGACTTTCCACGATACGCTTCACGATGCCCGCAGCGAAGTCGCCCAGAGGCGCCATGAAGATCATGGACAGCAGCAACGAAACGCGAATGACTGACTCCATAGCAGTGAACACCCGGCCACGGATGTCGTCTGCCACGGTGTAGATGACGTAGGTGTTGCCCGCGACCGTCACGACCGCGATTCCCAGGCCCGCCGCCGCTGCGAACAGCGCCGCTAGTCCGTAGGTGCTCGAGCTGGCAAACGCGAACATCGCGACACCGAAGCCTCCAACGCCGCCCAGGAACAGCAGCTGCAGCGACATCTTCTCGGCAAGGCGCGGGACGACGAGCGCGCCCGTGGCCATACCCAGGGCGAGGAACACAAGAATGAACGTCTGTGGAGTCGCGGCAAGGTTCTGCAGCAACTCGCTTTGCTGCAGGAACGGCCCGTAACCGGAGAGCTCTTGCTGCACGAACACGAGACCGACCGGGATGATCGTGCCTCCGCCCAGGATCGCAAGACCTATGGTGGTGAGAAAGCCTCGCAGCTCTTCATGACTGCCCAGGAAGCGGAACGAGTCGATGGCGTCCTTGCCCAGCAACGAAAGATCGAAGCCGCCTTCCGCCTGCACGGCTCGAGCGGAAACCTTGATCCCGTAGATGGCCAGCGCAGAGATCAGAAACGTCAGCGAGTCGAGGAACACGCCCGCGCGCGGCCCCAGAAGGGCGGGGGCGAAGAAGTCGATGATGCCGTTGACGGCCGCAATGTCGGCCGACTGGACCGCGGCGACGATCGCCTCGAAACCGGCAAGGATCGCGCCGGCGCCGGCAAGACCTACGATCATGCTGGCCTGCTGCGTGGTGTACGACAGACCGTTTGCAGCGGTCACGTCGCTCTCGTCTACCAGATACGGGATGAGCGCGTTCTTGGCCGGGAAGAAGAACAGCGACGCGGTCTCCATGAGCAGCAAGATGAAGTAGATGAGCGCGAGCTGCACTCCCGCCGAGAGACCCGCGATCGCGATCAGACCCAGGGCGAGTACCGACCGGACAAGATCGCACGCGATCATGGTATGTCGGCGGTCGAACCGGTCTACGAGCGCACCGATCACCGAGCTGAACAACAGAGCCGGAATGATCTTCGCGATCATGATGCCGGCTACCGCAAACGACGACCCCCCCGACAGAGTGGTCACGAGCGGCATGAGAAAACCGATCACGAGCCAGTCGCCCAGACCACTCACGAACTGGCTTATCCACAGGCGGCGAAAGCGCGGATTGGCTGCGAGGCGACGGTAGGCACCTCTGGGTGAGGCGGCCACGGTCCCGCCGTTCGCGGACCCGGGCTCGCACGGCTGAGCGGGTACTCCCCCGTCCAGATCAGGCGACATGCACGCTCACCGACCTGACCGCGCTGCAACCCATGTTCACCGCGACCGGCAGTGCGGCGATGTGACACGGTGCCGTCAGCACGCTCACTCCCAGTGCGGTGGTGTCTCCACCAAGGCCTGCGGGTCCGATGCCGGTGCTATTGATGGCCGCGAGCAGTCGCGCCTCGAACGCGGCCACGCGAGCGTCGGGGTTGGGAGAACCTACCGGGCGAAGCAGCGCCTTTTTCGCAAGCCGGGCGACCGAGTCGAATGTCGAGCCCACACCCACGCCCACGAGAAGCGGAGGGCACGCGCCGCTCGCCTTGGCCCGCACCCGATCCACGACGAAGTCGAGCACGCCGTCTTCGCCCGCTCCCGGCGCGAGCATGGTGAGTGCCGAAGCGTTATCCGATCCGCCGCCTTTGAGCATCACGTGGATCGTGGCACCCGAACCGGAACGCGACGTCAGTTCGACGAACGCGGGCGTGTTGTCGGCGGTATTGGTCCGATCGACAAGCGCGTCTGCGACCACGCTCATGCGCAGCGCCCCGTCGCGAAACGCGCGAGCGACCGCGCTGTCGACAGTAGCCTGCAGATCCTCTGGGACCGCCTCGCTGGCACCCAGTTCGACCCACACCCATACCGTGCCCGTGTCCTGGCACAGCGGCACTCTGTCGCGCTGGGCGATCTGGGCGTTTTCCAGCAGCTGAGAAAGCACCCGCTTGCCGCGCGGGGAGCGTTCGCGCTCCTCGGCAGCGTGCAGCTCGGCCACGACATCGGGCCGAAGCTCAACGGCGATGGCTCGAATCGCATCGTAGACCGCTTGTGAGATCGTCGCGCCGTCAACCACGTGACTAGCCTCTCAGGCCCATCGCATCGAGCGCTTCGGCTACGGTTCCCGCCGACGCGCGGAGCTGCTCGAGCTCGCCGGGATTCAGGTCGAGCTCGGGAATCTCGCTTACGCCATCGTGCCCGATGCGCGCGAGCACCGACAAGTAGATGTCCGAGATGCCGTACTGCCCGTCAAGGTAGACGCAGCTGGGCATAACGGCGTCGGCACCCGTTAGAACGGCCTCGACCATGCTCACGACAGAGGCCGCCGGGGCGTAGAACGCGCTGCCCGTCTTGAGCAGCGAGACCACCTCCGCACCGCCGAAGATGGTGCGTTGCACGAGTTCGTCCACCTCGGCTGCGGGCAGCAGCTCGGTCAAAGGCGTGCCCGCAACGAGCGTGTGCCGGGGCAACGGCACCATTGCGTCACCGTGCGCGCCGCACGCGAGTGCGTCGACCGAGGTGATGGGCACGCCCAGCTTCTGCGCGATGAAGTATGCGAAGCGCGCCGAATCCAGAACGCCGCCCATGCCGAAGATGCGCTCGTGCGGCAGACCCGAGACGCCGTGCGCCAGGTACACCATGATGTCGAGCGGGTTCGTCACGCAGATCACGATCGCATCGGGAGAGGCCGGCACGGCCTGACTCACGACAGAGCGCACGATCTGGGCATTGGCCGTCAGCAGATCATCGCGGGTCATGCCCGGCTTGCGCGCGAGGCCCGCCGTCACCACGATGACGTCAGACCCGGCCGTCTCGGCGTAATCATTGGTGCCGATCACGGTCGGAGCGAACTGCTCCACCGAACGGCTGTGCATCATGTCCAGCGCTTTGCCCTGGGGTAGACCTTCGGCGACGTCGACCAACACGATGTCGGCCAGCTGCTTGGTGGCCAGCAGAAACGCTGCCGTCGCACCGACTTGTCCTGCTCCGACCACGGTCACTTTCGGTATGGCCATGTGGTGTCTTCGCTCCTCTTCGCAAATGCGGCAGACAGCGTTTTGCCCGCCGCTTCCCCCTACGCGCTCGACGGCCCGATGAAGGGCCGCCGTGATGCTCGATTCTACCACGGCCGGACACGCCGGCCGTCACCTACGACAGGTCCGCCAGATAGCCCACCTCGGCCTTGCGACCCTGGTGAAATGCGATGCGCTGCTCGAGGATGGGCGGAAGCGATATCAGCGACTCGCGCGGTTCCGGTTCACCGATGGGTACCGCGATCTCAGCGGTCAGAACGTCGTCACCATCGAGCGCCTCGGCGATGACCTCACCCAGATACACGATCGCGCTTCCACCGTGCCCGGGCTCGGAGAACCCCGCACCCGAGCACTCGGCCACGATCACCAGGCCGGAGACTGACACCGAGAGCGACAAGGCCCGCTCGAGTACGGCTTCGATCTGCAGTTCGGATTCGCACAAAGGACGCATCACGATCGCCGCCGGAGGCGCCGCGAGCAGCCGGCCGGTCATCGTGGGCGAGATGCATTCATCGCCCAGAAGCAAGGCCGCGTCACCAAGTGGCGTCGGTTTCACCGGCGAGGTCGGTTCCGCTCCGGGCTCCCTGAACGGGATCAACAGCGCGGTGCCCTCGGGACACCGGTCGAGCTTGCCGAGCAACGCGGGCCGTGCGGTCTCCGGATCGGCGAGAATCGACGGGATCGCCGGGCAGACCACGACGCCCGCTCCTCCATCGCACGCTGTTGCAACGGACTCCGCCAGCGCATCGACGTCAGCCGCAAGGTCCTCTCGCATAAGATGCTGAATCACCGCGACCTTCATGCTGCCACCTCCAGGGCGACTTCGAGCGTAAACCGGCTCGGTGCGACCGCAAAGCGGCCCCTACAGGTGTTTGTGCCCGACACGAGGTTGCGCCCAACCCTACTTCTTGGACCGCTTGCCCTTTGCCGCCGGGGGGCGGCCCTTCGGGGCGCGCTTCTCCTTGGTCGGGCAGTCCGGGTCGATGCATATCTTCCACGGGCCCTTGCGGGTAGTCACGACGATCCTGGGCGCACCGCACGCCTCGCATATCTCGCCCGTCGGTTCTATGTCGCCCGACTGCGGCAGCGGATACGAGACCGGGTGCTCTTTCGCGTCGTAGTTCGCACACCTGACGTAGCGGCTGCCGACCGGCGAGTACTGCACTTTGAGCTCTGCCCCGTCGACGGGACACGTGCCTATCGTGATCTCGGGCCCCTTCTTGGTCGGACAGTCGGGGCTCAGGCACATGATCCGGGGACGCGACTTGAAGCGCGTGACCTTCACCTGCGGCGTACCGCACACCGGGCACAGTTCGTCTACAGCCGAGAACTTCGAGTTCTTGGGCAGAGGGAAGGTCACCGAGCAGTCCGGATAGCCCGAGCATCCCACGAAGTAGGCCTTGGTCTTGGGCGAGTACTTGATCAGCAGATCGTGACCGGAGGTCGGACACGTGCCCACGCGGGCGTCTTCGTCGGCGGCGACCTTGAGGGCCTCGCCAACCTCGGGTACGCGCTGCATGAGGCCGGCCATCACTTCGGCAAGTAGTTTGCGCGAGTGAGCCACGACTTCAGCTCTGGTCGCCTGAGCGTTCGCGATCTGGTCCATCTCACCGTCGAGTTCGGCGGTCATTCCGGGAGTCGTGATCCGCTCGGCGTTGTCCACCAGTGCGCCCACCACGCTGGTGCCCTTGCACGTGGGCTCGACCGGGTCGTTGGCCGCGTACTTGCGGTCGTACAGGGTCTGGATGATGTCGTGCCTGGTGGCCTTGGTTCCCAGCCCGAGCTTCTCCATCTCCTGAATCAGCTTGCCCTGCGAGTAGCGCGCCGGCGGCTGGGTCTGCTTCTCTTCCATCTGGGCGCCGCGGAAGTCCACCTGCTCGCCTTGCGCCATCGCCGGAAGGTGCTCTTCTTTCTTGAGGCCGTACGGGTAGACGGCGCGATACCCGGCGCTCACCACGACGTCACCGCGCGCCACGAATGTCTCGCTGCCCACGCCCAGGGACACCTTGGTGCTCTCGAGCACGGCGGCATCTGAGAGCGTGGCCATGAACCTGCGCGCGACCATGTTGTAGAGCTTGAACTGCTCGGGCTTGAGCCGCTCCGGGTCGGCCGCTCCTGTGGGGTGGATCGGCGGATGGTCAGTCGTCTCCTTCTTGCCCCGGGTGGGCGTGAGCGCGCCCTTGGACAGGAGCCGCTGCACGTGCTCGTGGTAGGCCGCCACCCCGTCGAGCGTGTGGAGAAGGCCCTTGATGTCCAGGCTGGGCGGGTAGACCGTGTTGTCGACGCGCGGGTACGAGATCAGACCGTCCATGTACAGCGACTCGGCAATGCGCATCGTGCGTGCCGGAGCCAACCCCTCGGAGGCTGCTGCAGCGAGCAGCGCGGTGGTGTTGAAGGGCGGCGGCGGCTTGA
>JBGSMX010000197.1:0-3133 GCA_041739935.1 Coriobacteriia bacterium
ACCGCGGGCAGCCACGCAAGCGCGTGCGCGCGGCGACCCGACAGCACGCGCTGACTACCGGCGAGAAAGAACGCGCCTGAAGTCAGGTACGTGACTGTCACTGCCACCAGCGCGAGGAAAGAACCGGGATGCGACAGGTACGAGAAATCGGCAATGAACGAGCCGCCGAAGAAGAATAGTCCCAGCGCCCACAGCATCAGATGCCGCTCTCGCTCGAGCACTGCGAGATACGTCTGTATGACCGCCGCAACCACGGCGGTAAACGTCGCCCAGAAGATGGACAAATCGAGCAGACTCATGTGTGCCCTCTACGGTCGAGCCCAAAGTAGCTCCACGCAACGGAGATCGCTGCCCCTCGAATGCGACCGTTCGTCCGCTTTGTAAGCGACATGCATACCATTGCGATTCGACAGGATGAGCGAGTTCGCGCCCGACGAGTCTGCCGGCCTTTGATTATTGGCCTCGAAGCTGCTGTTAGGCTACAGGGACACCCGATTCTGAGGTATTGTTAGCGCACGCACGAACGAATCAGCGGGACGGACTGTTGATCCACACGAGACTCCCTATATCCGGTGCGGTCTTCGCCATCGCCGGCGCCATCCTGGTCGCAAGCTTGCTCGCCCCGTGCATCGCGCGCGCCGGCGGCTATAACGACTCGGGCTACAACTACACCCTCGATGGCGACAGCGGAGTCCCGGGTGGCAACTCCGGACTCTACGTCCGCGACCCTCAGGTGGGCACGCATATCCGCTCATACCAGGGTCCGCACGGCGGGTACACGACCACAACGAACAAATGCCAGGACTGCCACGCCGTGCACCTCGCGAGCGGCGCGTTCATGCTCATGCGCTCGGACACCCGCGAGAACGCGTGCGACTTCTGCCACGCCGGCGGCGGCGGCTCGGCGATCAACATCCAGATGGACAACAGCTACGATGCCGATGGTCTTGTAGCCAGCAACTCTGATGGGCAAGGCACCGGTCACACCATCGGCTACCGCGGATTGAGCCCGCTCGACATCAAGCCCGCGTACTGGGACACGATGGGTATGGTGTGCTTCGACTGCCACACGCCTCACGGTGCCTCCCAGCGTGTGCTCACGACCTTCGCGAACCCTGGCAGGCGGCTGGGTGGGACGAGCGTCTCGGCAGTCTATGCAGGCGACACCCTGCTGGTCACCAGCCTCGATCCCGCGGGGATCGAGCTGTCGACCTACGCGGGCGGCACGGGCGCTTTCTGGGGCCCCGCGGTGGGTGAAGGCAACCTGGTCTCGGTCGAGGATGGCGTCGTGACCGAGCACGCGATCTTCCCCACGGGGCGATTCTTGCTCCTCGCCAACCCGCATACCACTCCCAACGAGTTCGCCGAGGACACCGTGACCGGAACGGATCCCGGCTCGCCCACCCAGCTTGGTCACAACAAGATCGCGATCGACTGGGACGACCCACTCGGCCCGACGGATTCGAGCGACACCGGGGAGCAGGACGCCACCCACGGCGGAGACTATTTCGGATCGGTCGGGCTGCTCACGGTAAGTGAGTTCTGCACCGACTGTCACGACGGCGCCGGGGGCGCGTCAACGCAGTCTGCGACGGTGTGGCAGCGCACCGGTGACGATGGTTTGGGCGGCGCGTACGTTACCGCCTACTCACACGACTCACAGCCGCGCGGCTACCTGCGGCAGATGATTCTCGAGCCGGGCGGAACGGCGCACAACCCGGACGGCACCGACGACAACTACGGCCCGAACTGCCGGCAGTGCCATATCGGCGGCAGTTCGTGTGACCAGTGCCACGGTCTCGACTCAACGGGTGCGCCGACATCGGCGTATCAGGCGTTCCGGCCGGTGTCCGCGCTCGACACCCCTCCGGCCGCGAGCGGGCTTACGCCCTACTGGGCGCAGGCGACTATCCAGAAGAGCGCCGTGGCTGGACTCAGCAGCCTGTGCATCGACGGCGGGTTCTCGTGGCCTCATCGAACGTTGGGCCGCAACCTTCTGGGTGACGAGCTGTTCGGCGTGGACTTCGACGGCTCGCCCATCAACGCCGGGGACATCCGGATGGATCCGGGTACCATGGTCGCGGGCTATCTGGACGATCAGCCCTACGCAAGCGAACCGGCGACCGACACGTGGAAGCTTTTCGACGATGCATCGCACTCGATAGTGGGCCAGCCCGCGGAGAACATGGATTCGGCGTGTATCACGTGCCACGGAGATGCGACGTACTGGAATGGCGACGATCCGGCGTATCGGGTGACCGTGCCCGGACTCGGCTGGGAACTCACGCTCAAGGGCCTACCGTAAGACCCGAGCCTACAGCCCCGCGCCTTCCACCACCACAGCGCGACCCAGCCCCTCGGTACTGCAGCGCATGAGCGACGTGCGCTCTCCCTGGAACGAGTTTCCCTCGACGAAGAAGACGCGTTCCCCGTCTGCGGACCAGCGCATGGGATAGGTGTCGCGGCGCGTGGTCAGCGCGATCGGCGTGGGATCGACCAGCCACGAGATGAACGCGCGAGAAAAGCCGTCGTCTCCGGTCGCCGCGTACAACAGATGCTTGCCATCGGGCGAAAGGTCCAGCCCCGTATACATGACCGGACGACCCAGTGCGCTTGCCCCAACCAACTCGCGCTCGTCCCGGCCGTCGACTGCGCTCGTTACGATCCGCTCGCTGCCGACCGCAGATCCCGACAGTGTGTAGATCAGTCCGTCGCCACCGAACGCGACGTCGCTAGCGGTGACCCCGTCGAGCTTCGCCGTGGCGCCGCCCAGTTGCGTCACCACGACACCGCCGGCGGCGCCGGCGACACTTCCGGACAGGTAGGCAACCGACCCGCCATCGGGCGATACCGACGGCGAATGCCCGGACCCCACGAGTGCGTCGCCCCGGCCGTCTTTTTCCACGCGTCGTACCTCCAGTGAAGCCGGTGTCTGCGAGGTGTACGCGACGAAGCCAGAGTCGGAAGCCCAGGCAGGCCGCACATCCTCGGCAGAACCGGCGACAACGTCGGTCAGCGTCGCGACCTGCGTGAGATGGAGCACGCGCGCACCGGCATCCACCCAGGCGAGCACCGTGCCGTCCGGCGACAGCGCGAACGCGCCACGCTCGCAAGGAGCGATCTTGACCGCGTC
>JBGSMX010000218.1:0-13026 GCA_041739935.1 Coriobacteriia bacterium
TACGCGGGCGTCTCGGGCGCCGAGCGTGCCCGGCGTGCGAGAGCGGCGCTCGAGAAGGTGGGGCTCGGGGATCGGCTGGGACACCTGCCCAATCAGCTCTCCGGCAGCCAGCAGCAGCGAGTGGCTATCGCGCGTGCACTGGTGACCGAACCGTCCATCGTGCTTGCCGATGAGCCCACCGGCAACCTGGACTCTCGCTCCGGAATCGAGGTCATGAGCATTCTCCAGGACCTCAACGCCCAGGGGATCACCGTCGTGCTGGTCACTCACGATCCGGCAGTCGCCAAACATGCGACGCGAACCGTGCACCTCAAGGACGGCCGAATAGTCCACGAAGAGATGGTCGAGGATCGCGTCGATGCGCGTCAGAAGCTCGCCAACCTCGGGGATGATGACGAGTGAACTTCACGGAGAGCTTCCGCATCGCCATCAGAGCGCTCAATGCGAACAAGGTGCGTAGCGCGCTCACCATGCTCGGCGTCATCATAGGCGTCGCCGCGGTCATCCTGCTTGTCGCGATAGGCACCGGCGTTCAAGACGAGGTCACCGGCTCGATTGAGGGACTTGGCTCGAATCTCATCTTCTCGTTTCCCGGCAACGTCGAGGGGGGCGGCGGGGGCGGGCCATTTGGCGGGAACGTGACCAAGACGTTCACGCTCGACGACGCCGAGCTGCTCGACAGGAGGCTGAATCCCGAGGAGGTAGTGGTGCCGGTCATCCAGGGCACCGCCACGGTCAAGGTTGGCAACCGCGAGATGAATTCGACGATCGCCGCAGGCAACGAGTACGCCGGCGAGGTCTTCACGTCTGACTATGTGGGCGGCCGAGGATACCGCCGAAGCGAGGTCCAGGCGGGAGCGCGCGTCGTGGTGCTGGGCTCTGGTGTTCGCGACGAGCTCTTCCCGCTGCGCGACCCGGTGGGCGAGAACATCGACGTGAACGGGCAGCGCTTCACGGTCATTGGTTTCGTCGCTTCCCAGGGAGGCTCGCTCACCGGCGACCAGGACAACCAGGTGTACATGCCCATCACCACGGCGCAGCGAATCCTGGGTACCCGGGACGTGAGCATCATAGTGGTCAAGGCGGCTGACCCGAACAACATCAACGCGATCCAGCGCCAGATCAAGCAGATTCTCAGACCCAAGTTCGGCACCGACGTGAGCGTGTTTACGCAAGAGGAGACGCTCGGGATACTGTCTCAGTTGCTCGGCACACTCACCGTGATGCTCGCCGGGATCGCCGGGATATCGCTGCTCGTGGGCGGGATCGGCATCATGAACATCATGCTCGTGAGCGTGAGCGAGCGAACGCGGGAGATCGGGATCCGCAAGGCCGTCGGAGCCAAGACCTACGACATCATGAGCCAGTTCGTGATCGAAGCCGTCGTGCTGTCGATCACGGGCGGGTTGGTGGGCATCGCCCTGGGCTGGGGCGGCGCGCTCGCGCTGCAGAGCTTCGTGCCCACGCAGATCACCGCGTGGGCGGTTGCGCTTGCGTTCGTGTTCTCGGCCGGAGTGGGGATCTTCTTCGGAGTGTATCCGGCGTACCGGGCCTCGCGCCTCGACCCCATCGAGGCACTGCGCTACGAATAGCGCGGGAGCGGGCGCGGGAAGCTGCGCGCATCACCAGCCGCACGACCAGCATGAGCGTCAGCTCTGGAAGTCGCTCGGATCCACGTGGTCGAGGAACTCGCGGAACTGCTCGACCTCGTCCTCTTCGACTACATCGCCGGGTGTCTCGTCAACTTCGGCGACGGCGGCCTGCTCGAAGACCTCCTCGGCAACAAAGACCGGCGAGCCGGTGCGAATGGCCAGCGCGATGGAGTCCGACGGGCGCGCATCGATCACGAGCGTACGCTCCTCGCCGCGCACGACGATCGCGGCGTAGAAGGTGCCGTCTTCGACGCGCGTGATCTCGACGCGCGTGACCACCGTATCGAGCGACTCGAGGACGTTCTTGAGCAAGTCGTGCGTCATGGGACGTGGCGGCTCAACGCCCTGGAGTGCGAGCAGGATGGCGGTCGCCTCGGCATGCCCGATCCAGATGGGGAGCAGCCGGACGGGCTGCTCGGACTCCTCGATGGGTCGCAGGATGATGACCGGCTGGTTCGACACCGAGTCGACCGACAGGCTCGAAATGCGCACTTGAATCACCGGACACCTCCTTTGCGAAGCTCAGAAGTTGCAGCGGGCCCGCGCTCAGGCGCCGGCCCCATGAGTAGTACCTTCCACTATGATACGGGATGCAACCGAACGGATCGCCGAGGAGCCGGGGGCACATGCCATGGAGCGCTTCGAAGTGAGAACGAGCGCGCGAGAGCAGATGGTCGACATCACGCGCCAGGTAGCGGCGGCGGTAGATGCCCTCGGACTCGTCGACGGGGCGGCGATCGTGTTCGTGCCGCACACCACTGCCGGAGTCACCATCAACGAGAACGCCGATCCGGATGTGGTCACCGACCTGCTGGACGGGCTCGAGCGAATCGCTCCCCGTCGGGGTCACTACCGACACGCCGAGGGCAACTCCGACGGGCACATCAAGGCCACGCTCGTGGGAGCGAGTCAGCTCATTCCCGTGAGCGGTAGGCAGCTGGTGTTGGGGACGTGGCAGGGAGTGTATTTCTGCGAGTTCGACGGCCCGCGGACACGCAACGTCATCGTGCAGGTCCTACACGCCTGACCAGCGGCGGTTTCTTGACCTACTACCTGCTGTGTAATAAGGTATCGAAGCGTTTCACGCGGGCCCGTAGCTCAGTTGGTTAGAGCGCACGGCTGATAACCGTGAGGTCGTTGGTTCGAATCCAACCGGGCCCACCATCACAGTGAACAGACGCCTTCCCGCTCTCACGACGGGAGGGCGTTTGTGTCCCGCCGTCGCGCTCAGCGATCGAGCCGGACTTGCATCACGTCGATGTTGCCCGAGAGGAACCCGACCCGGCAGTACGCCAGGTAGTACCTCCACATGCGCAAGAACTTCTCGTCGAAGCCCAGATCGAGCACCTGATCCTTCACCGACTCGAAGCGTTCGAGCCATTCCTCCAACGTGCGTGCATAGCTTTCGCCGAAGAAATGCGGCTCGCCCACAGCCAGGTGAGCTTCGTGGGCGGCACTGGCGAAGCGCTCGGGACTGGGCAGCATACCGCCGGGGAAGATGAGACGCTGGATGAAGTCCGGGCGAGCGCGGTACGCCTCGAAGCGGTCCTCGGCGATTGTGATCGTCTGTATGGCCGCATGTCCTCCCCGCGACAAGAGCTCTCGCATCCGGCCGAAGAACACAGGCCAGTACTTCTCGCCCACGGCCTCGAACATCTCGATGGAGACGATGCCGTCGAAGGTCTCCGGGATCTCGCGGTAGTCTTGCAGCCGCACCTCGATGCGACCGTCGAGGCCCTCCTCGGCGATCCGACGCACCGCGTAGTCGTGCTGCTCCTGCGACAGAGTGACGCCCGTGATGCGGCACCCGGCCTCCTTTGCGGCGTGGATCGCGAACCCGCCCCACCCGCAGCCTATCTCGAGCAGGTGGTCGCGGCTTGCCGGCTGCAACAGGTCGAGCAGGCGGTCCCACTTGGCGCGCTGGGCCTCGCGAAGGTCCACGCAGGCGGGATCGTCCGTATTGCAGTACATCGCCGAGGAGTACGTCATGGTCTCGTCGAGCCACAGCTCGTAGAAGTCGTTGCCCAGATCGTAGTGGTACGCGATGTTGCGCTTCGATCCGGCGCGGGTGTTTGCGCGCAATCGGTGCCAGGCTCTCTGCGCCGGCATAAGGGGCGCGGGTAGGCGCTGTGTGCTCGGTCGCGAGAGGTTCGCGAGCCCTAGCTCGAGCGCAGCACTCAGGTCGGGAGTGTCCCAGTCGCCTTCGATGTAGGCCTTGGCCAGGCCGATGCTGCCGCCGGCGAGGATGCGCCGCGCCGCGCGGGTGTCGTTCACGATCACTGTCGCTGATGGACCCGGTTCCGGACCTGCGAAATGCGCCCGCGTTCCATCGGGGCGCTGTAGCGTGATCTCACCGAGCGGCATACGGGTGAGCACGGCCTCGACGGCACGCAGGGCGATTGGAACACGTGATCCGTCTGAGCGGGGGGTCTCGGCGGTCACAGCGAGGTTTCCTCCTTTGGGGGTGGGGTACGCGGGACGTAGCGAATCCTTTTCGCCACGATCTTGAGCGCCTGCAGATGGATGAGAACGAACGCCCGGGCCGACATAGGGCCGTAGCGTCTCACCGCCCGGGACAGCGCCTGGTCGGTCAACTCCTCCCGGTGCACGGCCACTGCCGCCACGAGCAGGAGAGGGCCCTTCACGTAGTCGTAGATCGACGCCGCGAGCGAGTCGCCGGGCTCCGTGAAGTGGAACTCGTAGCGAGCGTCCATCTCGATGAAGGGCGAGACGTGAAAGACCTTCGTCACTTCGGGTCTGGCGCCCCAGTCCATCGGCTTCCCGTGGTCGTGGAGCAGGTAGTTGTGATGGTCGCCAAAGGTGTTCTGTACCTCGGCGAGAACAGCGCGCAGCGACCCGTCCTCGTGAAAGCAGTACCAGAACGAGACGGGATAGAACTTGAAGCCCATGACGCGCGGGAAGCACAGGATCGCGACGTGACCGCCGGCCAGATCGACTCCTGCCCGGCCGAGAAGTTCGTCGATCCACGGCCGCAGGGCAGTTCCGTCCCGGGGCCCGTGATCCGCATCGTAGAAGCTCACCAGTGCGCGATGGTTATGGCCGAAGCGTTCGAGCGATGCATCGAGTTCCTCGAGCTCGGCGAGATCGGCATACAGGAAGTAGATGCCGTACTTGAACCGGTTGCGCTTCGGTTCGCGCCGATCGTGCATGACGTGCCCGGTGTAGAGAGCGCTTCTCACCCGCGCGCCTCCGGATCAAGAGCAGTAGTCGCCGCACGCGGAACCGGTCGGTTCTCCCGGCGCGGCTGCGCACCCGCATCTTCACCCACGAGGGCAAGCGTGCGCGTTTCGTCGAGTTCGTCGCCCCAGGGCAGACGGGCTTTGAGCAACTCCGCCACGCGCACGGCGGAGAGCAGACCATCTTCGTGGAATCCGTAACGCGTCCACGCCCCGGCGTAGTAGATGCCGTCGACGCCCTGAAGGCCGGGTACGAGTGCCTGGGCGGCGATGGCCTCGCTCGTGAAGGAGGGGTGATCGAAGTGCAGCTCTGCGAGCAGGGTTCCCTCGGCAGGGTCGCGGTCGCGGTTCAGCGTCTCCATGACTGTCGTCTCGACCGGAATGCGCTGGAGCCAGTTGATCTGGTACGTGAGAACCAGCATGTCTTTCATGATGTCGCCGGACTGAGCGAACCAGTTCCATGCAGCCCATGCGCGGTGATTCCGGGGCATGAACGACTCGTCGGTGTGCACCACCACCGCGTTGTCCCAGAATTTGAAAGCTCCGAGGACCGCGAGTTCCCGGGCAGACGGATCGGCGAGCATCTCGAGCGTCTGCGGCGGATGCGTTGCCATGATCGCGATGTCGTACTCTTCGGTCCGCTTCGCTGTCGTGACGCGTACGCCGCTGCCGGTGCGCTCGACCCGCTCGACGGGTTCGGATGTGTGTACCTCACCCGAGAACGAACGGGAGGCCGCTTCGATATATCGTCGCGCTCCGCCGATCACCGAGCGCCACTGCGGCTTGCCGGTGATGTGCAGCAGTCCGTGGTTGTCGCAGAACCGCAGGAACGTCCCGGCCGGGTAGTCGAGCATCTCGCCCGGAGGTGTGGACCAGATGGCGTCACCCATGGGGATCAGGTACCAGTCCGTGAAGCTGCCGCGATAGCCCTCGCGTTCCAGCAGCTCACCTAACGTGAGAGTGTCGACCGAGGGATCGGCGAGCAGACGATCGGCGTCGTTGGAGAAGCGCACGATGTCGGCGAGCATCTTGAGAAACCGCGGGTTCGCAAGGTTCTTTCGCTGGGCGAACACGGTGTTGAGGTTTGAGCCGGCCCATTCGATGTTCTCGGCGGGAACCTGCACGGAGAACGACATGTCGGACTCGGCCCACTCGATACCCAGGTGCTGGAAGAACCGGATCAGGTTCGGATAGGTGCGTCGGTTGAAGACCTGGAACCCGGTGTCGACAGGAAACGTCTGGCCATCGACCGCGACGTCGAGCGTACGCGTGTGGCCACCCAGCGTGTCCTCGGCCTCATAGAGGTCTACGGTATGTTCCGGCGACAGGAGCCACGCGGACCCGACGCCGGCAATCCCGGAACCGATCACTGCGATTCGCACGTGGACGTTCGCCTCCTTCGGCTAAGTAATCAGGACGTGGGTTCGTGGGAGAACGCCACCGCTTGAGGTATATATCTCCCAGTCGAGCGCATAGTCGTCGCTCCATCCTTATGCATTCCAAAGGGAGTCCGTCATGCCACGCATTCTGGTCACGGGAGTATCGAGCGGAATAGGCAAGGCATGCGCCGAGCATTTCGCACGCCAGGGATGGGATGTCGTGGGCACCGTGCGCGATCCCGCGCGCATGGCCGAGGAGCCGTGGCCCGGACCGGGCAGCGTCTCACTAGAGGCACTCGACCTGTCGAGGGCCGGAGCCGGCGCCGAGCTCGGGGAGCGCGTGATCGAGCGATACGGGTGCCCGGACGTGCTGCTCAACAACGCGGGTATGCTGCAGTTCGGTTCCGTCGAAGACACGGACCCCGTGCTGATCGAGCAACTGTTTCGTGTGAATGTATTCGAGCAGATCGGGCTTGCGATGGCCCTGGTGCCGGCGATGCGGGAGCGCGGGAGCGGGACGATTGCGAACGTCACATCGCTGGGCGGACGGCTGACCTTCCCGTTCTTTGCCACCTACAACGCGAACAAACACGCGCTCGAGGGGTTCAGCGAAGGGTTGTGGCACGAGCTTCAGCCGTTCGGCATCCGCGTCAAGGTGATCGAGCCCGGCTTTGTCGAGACCGCGATCTGGGGCAAGGTCCTGCCCGAGGACCCCTCATTGCTCGAAGCCTCGGCGCCGTATCGTGACTACCAGATCGCAATGGTCGGGTTCGAGGCGTCGATCACCAACCGAACCTCCCCGGCCGATTCTGCCGTCGAGATCTGGGATGCCGTTACCGAGCAGTCCGATCGCCTGCGCTATCCGGTAGCGGCGTATGCGCGACCGATTCTGCGGGCGCGGCGGCTCCTCGGCGAACTCCGGGTTATGCGCTTCTTCCACCAGCGATGGATGGGCAAATAGCCCCCATCAGTTCCGCAGACTCTCCCTGCCCGTCTGCCGTTTGGCCCCGCGAGACGTTCAGGTGACGTAATCTGGCGCGCCCCAGGGCACACTCAAGGTTGCACAAGTCGTGGAGGGTCTCGTGAGAACGAGCATGCGTACGTTCATGGTGGGGCTTTTGGGCATGGGAGCTATCGCCGTGCTCAGGACAGTCTCCGCCCTTGGGGTCGGTGGCGGGGAGTCCGGAACCATGGCCTCCGACATCGGGGAAGCCGCGATCGTTTTCGCAGCAGCCGTCCTCATCCTGGTGTTCGCGAGCCTCTTGCGGGACCAGGCTGCCGTCAGGACCTGGATACTGCTGGGCACGGGAACGCTCGCGTTTGCTGCGGGCGATGCGTTGTGGGTTATCACCTATGCGGTCCGCGGCGATGTGCCTTACCCGGGGCTGCCGGACATCTTCTACATGCTCGAGTACGTATTCATGGGGGTTGCACTCGTGATGGCGGGGGTCAGCTTGCGGCAGCGCGGAGCCGAGCGCAGTAGCGCGTTTCTCATAGCCGGTCTCACCGGAGTCGTGGGCCTGGGGGTCTTGTTCTTCGGCCTCATGAATCCGCTGCTGCTTGCCGAGGGCCTGAGCGGCACCGAGCTCGCGTTCAACGTGCTCTATCCGATCGCGGACGTCCTGGTATTGATCATGCCCGCGGCCTTTCTTCTGGTGCTGGCAGCCAGCTGGGGAGACAAGCGCGTGCTTGTGCCCTGGGCCGTCGTCGGCGCCAGCGTGCTCTTCCTGGCGGCCACGGACATCCTCTACTCGTGGCTGATGGCATACGGGGTGTACACGAGCGGGTCGGTCATCGACTACGGATGGGTAGCGGCACACGTCGGGCTCGCGGTGGCGGCATCGCTCGCGCTGGACGCCGAGGCCGTTCCGGTACGCACGTGGATGCCGCTCGACGAGACGTCGGAGTCGTCGGCACAGAACGGCGCGCGTACTTCGATCGACGCACAACCACGATTCCACGCAGCCGCATCTACCCGCCGAGGAGCGTGACGCGCACGCGGCGTGTTCCGCCGCCGGGGTCGAGTGGAATGGCGGTTCCTTCGATCGCCACACCGTCAAGCTGAATCCTCGCCACGCCACGGTTCACACCGCGCGGGTTCTCTACGCTGATCTCGTAGGTTGAGTGTCCGCAGCGATACGTCATTGTGTATCCGGGCCACGCACGCGGAATGCACGGGTCGATTCTGAGGTACCGTTCTCCGTCGTGCATCTCGGTCCACAGGCCAAGGTTGTTGCGAACAGCCACGCGGTAGAACCATGCCGCGGACCCCGTGTACCAGGTCCAGCCGCCCCGGCCGACATGCGGCTCGACCGCATAGACGTCGCCGGCCACGACATAGGGTTCGACACGATATCGATCTGCGTGCGCCCGATCCTGCGAGTGGCTGACCGGGTTGATGAGTCGCAGCAGGCCATGCCCTTCGTCGCCGTCGCCGCGCATGAAGTGAGCGAGCGCGACCCAGACGGCAGCGTGCGTGTATTGCCCGCCGTTCTCGCGAACACCCGGCACGTAGCCTTTGATGTAGCCGGGATCGTGCTCCATCTGGTCGAACGGGGGCGCGAGCAGCTGGACCAGACCCTCGTCCCGCTGCACGAGCTTGTCTTCGACGGAGTCGAGTGCCTGTGCGGCGCGGTCGGGATCGCCGGCGCCCGAGATCGTGGCCCATGACTGCGCGATGGCGTCGATGCGGCACTCCTGCGCATCACGGGTGCCCAGCGGCGTGCCATCGTCGAAATACGCTCGCCGATACCACGAGCCGTCCCACGCTTCGCGTTCGATTGCCTCGACGAGCCCGGCCGCCCACTCGCGGTAGCCGTGCGCGCGATCCGCCTCGCCCATGAGCTCGCAGATGGCCGCGAAGCGGGAGAGCACGACGTTGAGGAACCAGCCGAGCCATACGCTCTCACCGGTGCCGTTGATACCTACGCGGTTCATCCCGTCGTTCCAGTCGCCGCCGCCCATGAGGGGTAGCCCGTGCGGGCCCATTTCCCGGGCGGATTCGAGCGCCGCGACGCAATGCTCGTAGACAGAGGCTGCGTGCTCGGAGATTGAAGGCTGCATGTAGTTGTCCTCGAGCCCAGGTGCGACCTCGGGGCCCTCGAGGTACGGGGTGCGCTCGTCGAGAACGCCAGTGTCCCCCGTCGCGGTCACGTACTCGGCGACCACGAGCGGCAACCAGTGGCGGTCGTCGGTGATGCGGGTTCGCACGCCGCGGCCCGAGTATGGTTGCCACCAATGAAGCACGTCGCCTTGCTCGAACTGATGCCGAGATGCCTCGACGATCTGCTCGCGCACCAGGTCGGGGCGGGAGAGCATCATGCACATGACGTCTTGGAGCTGGTCGCGAAAGCCGAATGCGCCGCTGCTCTGGTATGTCGCCGTACGGCCCCACAGCCGACAAGCGAGTGCCTGGTAGAGCGCGTTGCCGTTGACCATCCGGTCGAGTGCGGGATCTGGTGTCTTGACCTTCAGGCAGCCGAGGATATCGTCCCAGCGCTCGGCAACGGCCTCGAGAGCATCGCTTACCGAGCCGGGCTCGCGGTAGTGGGCGACCACTCCGCGTGCCTCTTCGAGGGTTCGCGTCTGACCCAGAAGGAACGTGATCGTGTCCTCGGCATCGGGTTCGAGCGTGATCTGGGCCATCAGGGCGCCGCAGTTGTCATGGAACCGGCCGGAGCGCTCGCCCAGGCGAGCCCGGCTCATCGCGACAGGAGCGGAGGGCCGCTGGTTGCGGCCCATGAATTCCGTGCGGCTTGCGGTCCACGAATGCAGGTCTCGATCGCACGCGAGGAACGTTGCCCGTCCCGGGAAATCCATGTTGAAGTGGTTGTGAGCCGTGAGAGTCTCGTTCTCGGCATCGAACCACGTGACCACCTGATGCTGGGCCCGACTCCTGGAGCTGCCGAGCACCCACTCCACGAACTGTGTCACTGACAGCGTGCGAGTCCTGCCGCTCACATTACGCAGCCGGAGGCGCACGATCCGAACCGGCTCGTCTGTGGGCACGAACCAATCCAGATGTTGCTCTATCCCATGCGACGCGTGTTCGAAGCGGGTCACGCCCTTGCCGTGGCGCACGACGTAGGCGCCGCCTTCGCGCACTGGCAGCGGGGTGGGACTCCAGAACTCGCCGGTCTCCTCGTCGCGAATGTAGATCGTTTCGCCGCTTCCGTCAGAGAGCGGATCGTTGTTCCAGGTGGTTATCCGGTTCTCGTGACTGTTCTTGGACCAGGTGCAGCCGATGCCTGCCTCTGAGACCATGCACCCGAACTCGGGCGTGGCGATCACGTTGATCCATGGCGCGGGCGTGGTCTCGCCGTTCTCGAGCACGATCACGTAGTCGCCCGTCGCCGGGTCGAAGCCCCCGTACCCGTTGTCGAATTCGAGCGTGGGCCGCTTGAACGGGCGGTGGTCGAACCGCTCGGGCTCGCGCGTGCGTACGAACCGCTCCGGTTCTTGCGGGCGGACGCCACGCCGGTCCAGCTGCAGTTCGATGGATCCGCCGTCCCCGTCGAGTGTGGCGCGAGCCACGGTCAGCAACAGGTTGAACACATCGGGGTGCATCTGATCGGCCCGGCGCAAGAACACCCCACCCGGCTTGTCCATGAGCTGCAAGGCATGTCCCGTACGCACGAGCAGCTTCAGCCGGTTCTCGAGCTCCTCGCTGTACGCACTGGGCCGGGTGTTGAGAATCACAAGATCGGCTACGAGGCCTTTGTGGCGCCAGTACTGATGCGCGAGCAGTGCTTGCCGCACCAATGGCGCATGTTCCGATTCGTCCACGCGCACGAGAAGGATCGGATAGTCGCCCGAGATGCCGATCGACCACAGACCCGACAGCTGCAGCCCGTTTTCGACCGTCGTCTTGATCTTGAGAGGCGACGTGGGATCGGTGAGCAGGAGTCGGGATGCAAGGCGCTGCAGGACAACTCCCTCCTGCGGAGTGATTCCAAGGTCGCGCAGCTCGATCTGAGCGGCGGTCCAGCCCAGGTCGATCGCGCGCTGCGCGCTGCGAACGTCGTGGTACTTCTCGGCAAGGCGCAGTGCTTCCTCACGCGTCTCAGCCACACCGGTCGCGAACACCAGTCGCGCGCTTGCCCCGGCAGGAATCCTGACCCCGCGCCTGATCGAGCAGGACGGGTCGAGAACGGCGCCCATCGTGCCGGAAAGTCGCCCACCCTCGACGACAGCAATGGGAGCATCCGGTTGCCGCAAACGGCCCAGGAAGCGGGACCGATCGGTTTCGAAGCTCCATTCGCACGCCTCGATCGCCTCGCAGCCCAGGGCGTGGAATGCGTACGGTCGGGATTCCTCGGCGGAGCGAGGTCGGCGTGAGAACAGCAGGGAGTGGGTGGCTTCGTGAGCTTCGGTCTCGACGAACAGGTTCGAGAACGAGCGGTGGGCCTGGTCGGCAGACTGGCCCGACAGTGCCACCTCGAAGTACGAGGTGATTTCGAATCGCCGCTCGGTCAGCCCGCGGTTGACGATGGTTATGCGCCGAATCTCGACGTCGTCCTCGGGCGACACGGCGACCTCGGTATTGGTCTCGATATCGCCATCGCGGCGCCGGTACTCGGCCTTGTCCGCCGAGAAAGTCACGTGGTATTCATCGGCCGGATCCGGGTGGGGATTGGCACAGGCGCTCCAGGTCTGTCCCGAGTCCACATCGCGAACGTAGAAGAACTGGCCCCACGAGTCCCGCGTCACGTCCTCGCGGTACCGGGTGACCGACATGCCGCGCCACCTGCTGTAACCGCCGCCTCCGTTCGTGACCATGACCGAGTAGCTGCCGTTGGACAGGAAGTGCGTCGCCGGAACGGGCGTGTTCGCGAGCGGGTACGAGCGGGTGACCGGTGGAGGCAGGTCCCTGACCGAGCGGACGTTCTTGACCTCCTCGACGTGCGGGTGCGCGAGCTGGATCGTCCGCGGTACGCGTTCCTGCAAGAGCAGTTCCGCCGAGGAGACCATGGGGTCTTGGTGGAAGCGTTCGCGCATCCTGGCACCGGCAAGTTCGTTGCCAAGCGCGATGAAGCTCATGCCCTGATGGTGGGCGAAGTACGCGCGCACCAGAGCGCGCGACTCGCGCGCCGGAACGCGACCGGGAGTGAAATCAATGGCCTCGACGAAGCCGTAGCGTCGGCGAGCGCCCTGGGCGGTCAGCGCCCGCAGGTTCTCGACGACCGCGTGCGGGGCGATGGGGAGCGCGAGCACGCTCGCGTAGGGAGCGATGACGATATCGTCAGACAGTCCCCGCTTCAAGCCCAGTCCCGGCACGCCGAACGCCTGGTACTGGTAGGTGAGATCCGCATCCTTGGCGTTGAACGCCGACTCGGACACGCCCCAAGGGACGTCGAGTTCCTGGCCGTACTGGATCTGGCGTCGCACCACCGAGTCGTACGTCATGTCGAGCAGGGTCATGGGCCACGAGCGCATCACCAGAAGCGGCATCAGGTACTCGAACATCGATGCGCTCCAGGAGAGCAATGCCCGCCCGCCGCCGGTTTGCGTTATGGCGCGGCCCAGGCGGAACCAGTGTTCCTGGGGCACGTCGCCTTTTGCGATCGCCAGGAAGCTGGCAAGCCTGCACTCAGAGGCGAGCATGTCGTAGAAGGACGGATCGAGCTTGCCCTCGGCGGTGTTGAACCCGATCGAGAACAACAGGCGCTGCGCGTCAAACAGCATTCGGAAGTCCGTGTGCTCCCACATCTCGCGTGCAATGTCCGCGTTCAGGCGCAGGCGCGCGAGCAGGTCGACGCACCCGCCTCGAGCGTCGCGGATCCCGGTCGCCACCGCGCC
>JBGSMX010000225.1:0-3276 GCA_041739935.1 Coriobacteriia bacterium
GACCCCATCCGTGCGGCGGCGCTGATCGCGCGTGCGAAGGGGGTGAGACGGTGAGAACCCCCGTCCCGTTCGGGCAGTACGTGCCAGTGGATTCGGTGATCCACCGGCTCGAGGCGCGTGCGAAGATGGCGCTGGTTGCGGCGTTCACCGCGCTGCTGTTCGCATCGGACTCGTTTCTCGGTCTCGCTCTGGGTGCCGTCTTGCTCGCCATCGGCATGGCGCTGTCGCGCGTTCCTGCCCGGCTGGCACTGCGCGGGATTCGCGCGATCTCGTTCCTGCTCGCCTTCACCTTGCTCGCCCACGCACTGCGGTGGAACCCGGCGACAGTCACGCTCCTGCGGCTGGGTCCGCTTGGCATCGACCCGGAGGGTCTGCTCACAGGGCTCTTCTTCGCACTACGGATCGTACTGCTCGTGGTGGGAACGTCGCTGCTCACGCTGACAACCTCCCCGGTCGAGCTGACCGACGGCCTCGAGCGCCTGATGGCACCGCTCGCGATTCTGCGCGTACCGGTGGGCGAGATCGCGATGATGCTCACGATCGCCTTGCGCTTCATTCCGACCACTGCCGAGGAGGCCGAGAAGATCATCGTGGCCCAATCGGCGCGGGGTGCGCGCTTCGGGGAAGGCGGACCGGTCGCACGTGCCCGCGCGTACGTACCCGTGCTGGTACCGTTGTTCGTGAACCTGTTCCGCCGTGCGGACGAGCTTGCGACGGCCATGGAGGCACGGTGCTATCGTGGTGGGCGTAACCGCACTCGCCTGCACGACAGTGCGCTGCGTGTCACTGACTGGGTAGTGATCATCACCTTCGCCGGAGGCATGATCGCCGCCGGGATGGTGCTCTAGGAGGTCTTGCCGATGTCCCAAGAACCCCTGACGGGAACACTCGCACTCACCGTTGGCTACGACGGAGCTGCCTTCGCGGGTTTCGCACGCCAGCCCGGACAGCTCACGGTGCAGGGAGCCCTCGAAGATGCTGCGAGCACCGCGATGCGGCGACCCGTTGAAATCACCGGAGCCGGTCGCACCGATGCCGGCGTGCACGCGCTGGGTCAGGTCGTGAGTTTCGATCTCGAGCCTGCCGAGGAGCCCGATCCCCACGCGCTGTTGCGGTCGATCAACGGACTTGCCGGTCCTCATATAGTCGTCGCCGAGGTCCGTCGGGCACCCCATGGGTTCTCGGCGCGATTCGATGCGGTCGCGCGCGAGTACCGCTACCGGATCGTACCCGGCCCGGTGCCGCCGGTCTTTCTCTCCAGGTACTCATGGTGGATCAAGCGGTCGCTGGATCTTGCTGCGATGCGCCGCGCCGCGCAGACCCTGGTCGGCGAGCACGACTTCAAGTCGTTTTGCGTGGCGGAGTCTGCCGAGGGAAAACGCACCATGCGTCACATCGAGCTCCTGGAGATCACGACGGAACGCGAACTCGGCGAGCACGCGCTGTCCGTGAGGATCGTGGGCAACGCGTTCCTGCACTCGATGGTCCGGGTCATCGTGGGGACGCTTGTCGAGGTAGGGGCCGGGCGCAGGCCGGACTCGTGGGTCGAGCAGGTGCTCGATGCTCGCGATCGTTCGCTTGCAGGCCCGACTGCGCCTCCGGAGGGCCTCACGCTGTGGCACGTCAGCTACCCCGAGGAGATCTGGCTCTGAGCCGTCGCGCGCCTGTCGAACCTCGTCGGTCAGAAGCGCCGAATACCCCCGTTGCGAATGGATACGCCCGGCGGCGTGGAAATCGTTGACGAGCAGGTACTCGATGGCTATAGTCAAAGGGTTCGTTTGAGCCCCGTGAACTCGATTCGAACACCATTTAGCAGTTTCGTTTTGGAGGGCCAGTGAAGACCTACCACGCCAAGCCAGGCGAAGTCGAGCGCGAGTGGCTGCTCGTCGACGCCACTGACATGGTGCTGGGCCGTCTCGCCAGTGAGATCGCTCAGATCCTCAAGGGCAAGCACAAGCCGCAGTACACGCCGCATGTCGATACCGGCGACTTCGTCGTCGTCATCAACGCCGAGAAGGTCCGCCTGACCGGCAACAAGATGAACACCAAGGCACATTACCACCACAGCGGGTTCCCCGGCGGCCTGAAAGAGGCACCGGTCTCAGTCCTGCTGCAGAAGCATCCGGAGCGCGTCATCGAGCATGCCGTCAAGGGCATGCTGCCCAAGAACACCCTGGGCCGCGCCATGGGCAAGAAGCTCAAGGTCTACGCAGGGCCAGAGCACAAGCACGAGGCCCAAAGGCCCCGCGAGATCAAGCTGGAGGGTTAGCGCATGGCTGACAACATCGCTGTCTACTACGGGACCGGTCGCCGCAAGAACGCGGTTGCCCGTGTCCGTCTCGTGCCGGGATCCGGCGTCATCACCGTCAACGGCCGCCCCGCCGATCCGTACTTCGGCCGCGAGGCGCTCATGATCTTCATCAATGCGCCGTTCCGTGTGACCGAGACGGTCGGCCGGTTCGACGTCATCGCCTCGATCAAGGGCGGCGGCATCTCAGGTCAGGCCGGTGCTCTTCGCCACGGGATTTCCCGTGCGCTGCTCGATGCCGGCGGTGACTATCGTGACGAACTCAAGAAGGCCGGTCTGCTTACGCGAGACTCGCGAATGGTCGAGCGCAAGAAGTACGGCCTGAAGAAGGCCCGCAAGCGCCCGCAGTTCTCCAAGCGCTAGGAGCCGAGGGCGTACCACCGTGCAACACCTCAGGGCCCGCCCAAACGGCGGGCCCTGTTCTTTTCCTCCTGAAAGGGGACACGAGTCACATGACGCGGCTCTTTGGGACAGATGGCGTTCGTGGCGTCGCTAATTCCGAACTCACGCCTGAGCTTGCTTTCAGGCTTGGTGAGGCTGCAGGGCACTTCCTCGGCGAGAAGGGGCGCGGCCGCATCGTCGTGGGCAAGGACACCCGGCGAAGCGGAGACATGCTCGAAGCTGCCCTGGTTGCCGGGATTACGTCCGGTGGCGGCGATGCGCTCGTGTGCGGCGTGGTGCCAACGCCCGCTGTTGCGCTGCTGACTCGCGACCTGCAAGCCGACGGTGGTGTCGTGATCTCCGCATCGCACAACGCCCCTGAATACAACGGCATCAAGTTCTTCTCGCGTGACGGCTTCAAGCTGCCTGACGAGCTTGAGGATGAGATCGAGGAGTTTACGCTCGACGGTCGCGATTGGCCGCGGCCGATTGCCGGCGAGATCGGGTGCATCGTTCCGGTCACCGACGCGGTAGAACGCTACGTGTCGCACGCGGTGGCGAGTGTCGATGTGGGTCTGACCGGCATG
>JBGSMX010000235.1:0-4879 GCA_041739935.1 Coriobacteriia bacterium
CTCACCGGCGTTCCCAGACCGTGATCCCTCGAGCGACCTCGGTCGAAAACGTGCCGCCATCAGCGATGAGCTGCATATGCGACTCGGATGTCATGACGACCGGCTGAAGCCACTGGTGCTGCGCGAGTTCGAGCATGACCGCGTCGGGGTCGTCGGCGATCACGAGCACGTCCACGTCGCTCCCGGACCGGTTATCGCCACGAGACGCGCTTCCATACAGGATGGCCAGATCGATTTGGTTCCGTACGGGGGCGATCACCGCTCGTACCCTTCGGATCGCCTGCGCGATCTTGAGTGCCTTGATGAGCGGATCGTCCGTCTCGACCCAGAACAGCTTCGTGCGGCCCACGCTACGCGTTGACACGAGCTGGTCCTGGACGAGTGTGGCGAGAGCAACGTGGACAGTCGATTTTGGCACGTCCAACGCCTCACGAACCTGAGCCTCGGTGAGCTCCTCGCCGGCCTCATCGAGCAGCAGACCGAACACGCGCTCCTGAGACGTCGGCGCCTCGGCGGCGTGGAACGCGAGTTCATTCAGGCTGGATTTATATTCCGTCTCACTGGACATATGTTCAGTTTCGCTGAATTCGCGATGAGAATCAAGCGAACGTTGGAATCTCGTCTCGGGAGCGTCAAGGGCGCGGCGGTTGCAGTTAGTCTTCTCCGCCAAGCGGAGATATACAACTCCGGCCCTATCAGCACGACCTTGGAGGAGCCATGGACACGACCGATATTCCCGATACCGAAGAAATCGAGGTTGATGCAGGACTCGCACCAACCATCGAAGCCAAGAATGCGAGTCTGATAGCCAGTGCGGTCGGCATCGTGCACGCTCAGGAGAATGTCACTCTCGAGAAGAGCGCGTCACTTGCGCTGATCACCAAAGCCGACATCAATATGTCGAAGAGTGGCTCGTACTGGACGATTGCCCGGAGTGTCGAAGCCGAGAACACAGGGAGCGTCGGGATCGTCGCAGGCAACGTGAAGATCAACAGAGGCTGGGTCGGCATCGTGGCCGCGCCCCGCGCAGAGATATCCGAGGATTCGCGCGTCTTCATGGGTCCGGCGGCCGCCGCCATAATCGCCCTGGCGCTCCTGGGTGTATTCGGGATCGTGTCAGCACTGGTCCCGAAACTCCTGCGGCAGGCAGGCGAACAATGGCCCGACCTCGACAAACAGGCAATCGAGTGGATGAAGGCGCACGGGTAGCAGTTCAGGTCACCGCAAGCGAACCATCACAGCAGCTCCGCGTGGTGTTTCTGGAGCCACTCGAGAACCTCGACGCGAAACGTGCGCATGTCGTCGAGCAGCTCGGCCAGTTCATCGGCGGAGGCTACGCCGGTGCGGTCGTAGTCGGCCTGGTGCCGAGCGCGCCGGCATGAGTCGAGGTAGCGCGCGCGTTCGGACTGTTCGGGCCCCATCAGCTCGGTCAGCAGCGCGATGGTTCTCCAGTGATGACCGCCCGTACTGGCCGATGCTCGATACCCGCTCGCCCGCAGCACGATCGTGGCCAACTGCAGTCCCGCTTCATACGCCGTCGCGAACCCACGGTCAACGGAAAGCCCGGTCACGCTCGCGTCGGTCAAATCTCGATCGACTATGGCCAGCAAGCGCAATATCTCGGTCCGGTTCGATACCTGGGGCTTGATTGCTCCGTCAGCGAGCCAGTCGCTCAAGCTCATCCTCATCACCCACCAGCCACAACTTGGGGCCGTCGAGTACATCCATGACGAACGAATCCCGAGCCGCGACGCTCTCAGCCAGCCGCTCCGCAGAGTAGATGACGACATTCACGGGGCGGCCCAGGCGGGTTTCGACATCACCCAGCGCCCGAGCGATGGTCTGTCTCCCCGAGGAGCCCACGATCATCAGATCCACGTCGCTCGCGCTACGCTCCTCGCCCGCAGCGGTTGAGCCATAGACGAATGCGACGCAGATCTCGTCAGCTACTGGCCGAAGAGCCTCACGGAGCACGTCGCCCAGTGCGAACGTCTTCTCGAACAGCGAACGAAGGTCGCCATAGGCCGGATGGGATGTCCGGACCTGGTAGTAGACCTGCCTGCCGTCTCGACGCGTCGCGATCAGGTCCGCGCGTTCGAGTTTCGCAAGCGCCAGCTGGACCGGCCTCAACGAATCGCCCGTCATGCGCACGAGTTCTTGCTGATAGTACGAGCGCTCGGGGTTCATCAAGAACACCGAGAGGAGCCGCACCAGCGGGCGCGATGAGAACAGAGTCATCAAGGGGGTATCACTCATATTTTGAGTAATAACACTCACATGGTGAGTATGTCCAGTCGTGCGGCGCCTCAGCGTTGACCGCCACAGTCTGAACGCACCGAGCGAACAATCTACTTCCGATGAGAACATGGTCACGTCTGCATTCATCTCCCGCGCGAATCATAGCGAGGGGTAGTGAACCAGATCCAAACCCGGCGTGACCTGCCCCACCGGTGCGTCCCGCCATGTCGAGCACGTTTGCAATTCGCCCTGCAGAGCTCGACACTCACGACTACTGATCGAACGCCTGCAACATCGAGCGGAGGACACCCGCGTGGATCCCACCCTAAGCGTCCCGGATAGTGCCGGGAGCACCGAAGATCAGAAGCCGACGCCCGTCGGCCCGCGCTCACGGGTCGCCTACCTGCGCACGGTCGCTGCAACGTTGCTGGTGATCGTGGCGGTACTGGCGGCGTGCGCCACGGTCCTCGCATACTGGGTCGACACCGTCTTGCTCGATACCGAAACGTTCGTCACGGCGATCGAACCGATCGTGGCCGACGACGCAGTGCGGGACGAAGCGTCAGACGCGATTGCCGCAGCCGTGATTGAAGCCATCGACGTGCGCGGGGTTGCCGACGCTGTGTTGGCGGGCACCGAATCGTCTCTGGTCGATGAGATCGTCGCGGGATTCGAGACGTTTGTTGGCGAGACCGTGTCCTCTGCAGTCAACACCGACACGTTCGAATCCCTCTGGCTCACCGAAATGCGCATGTGGCACGTCCAGCTCGTGGGCGCCGTGAAGGCCCCGGACGCCGAGTACACCCCCGGCGGTGCGACGGTGCGCGTCACGCTCGGCCCCTACATCGATCTGCTTGTCGAGCAAGCCGAGAACCTCGTGGCGCAGAGCCTCATTATGGCGCTTGTCCCCGACACGGTCCGGCAGATGCAGTTCGTGGTGTTCGACGCCGAACTCGTCGAGAACCGGCTGCTCCTCCTCAGGAATCTCGATGCGGCGCGCCCGTACTTGCCCTGGATCGCGGCCGTTGCACTCCTGCTGGCGCTCCTAGCCGCGCCGAGACGCTCGTACGCAGTGCTCGGAGCAGGCATTGCCATCGCAGCAGGCGGAGGCATCGCGTGGAAGATGGCGCGAGCGGAGGCTGCCCGGATTGCGTCCCTGATGCAGTCAACGTTCTCGGCATCGCACGAAAGCGCTAGCCAATTCGCCGGGACGCTGTTCGGCCCACTCGAGACCTGGCTGGGCTACCTCGCGCTGGCTGGCGTTGTCGTCGCGGCGCTGGGCGCGATCGTCGTGTGGCGCCACTACCGGCGGTCGCCGAGAGGTGCGGTCCCGGTTGCCGATTAGATGAGGGCGAGAATCAGGGTGCCGCCGCTCGTACCCACCGGCGAATGGACTCCAGCAAATCATGGTCAATGCGATCAGATGGCAGCGCCAGCAACCGCTCGTCCAGCACCGACGAATCAATCAGCCGTTCCGTGAGCAAGGTCGCCACAAACTCACGGTCCTTGTCTCGCCAGGCCGCAAGCTTGCTCGCAGCCAGATCGTGCAACTCCAAACAGTGCCCTGTGTGCCCACGCGTTCCAACAGAATGGCGAACAGAGACGGTCCGGTCCCGCCAACCCGCGGGCAGTATCGCGAGATCGACCTGCACACCGTCTACGTAGAAGCCGTACATGGTGTGAAAGTCGGATAGTTCGCCGAGGGCCCCGTTGATCAAGTCGACAGCCTCTGGCTTGTTCAGCGGCTGCAAGTCCACCTCGATCGACGCACGCAGCGACTCCGGGGCATCACGGTGGGTGGCCAGAATCGCCTGTGAGCCGATGATGATGAGCTCGGTGTCTTGGGCAACATCGCACGCCGCCCGGATAGCATGCTCGAGCTGATCGATTCTCACGGCGACTCCTCCAAAGCATCAAACAACCTGCCCATGTCCGCTGGTGTGAGGACGGCGAGAAACGGCATGCTCTGGTGAAGACGCACCGCCCGGGCACTACCCGAGGTCAGAAAGTCAGAGAGCCGCTGATCCGAGTAAGCCTCCAGTATCTGCCGCCACTCAAGAAGGTCATGCGAGGCCGCGCCCTGATCTTCTTGAAGCAGCCGCTCCAGGTGTCTGCACGCCCGTTTGCGAAGCGAAGGATCCTCGGCCAGGATCAGCGCGATTGCGCGCATCGTCCTGCGCGCACGCTCGTCACCGTGCACCTCGTTCGTGCGCGAGCGCGCAACGCCGGATCGTGGGACACCCGAGAGCATCGTCACGCCTGTCCAGTCGAGATCGGGTAGATCGGTAGACGTGTACGCAATCACTTCAATCACCCGATCGTGATGCGCTTCAATGGGCAGCAGCACCGCCCGAGTCTCGGTCCGCACCTCCGCGAGGAGCGCCGGATCCGTGAGGACCTCGATCTCGATGGGCTCCTGCATCACGTGTGGCCAACATCTCACCCAGGCTGCACGAATGCTCGGAATCTCGGTCAGCGCGCGCCTCAGGTCGGCGACCAGATCAGCTTGCAGCGTCGATTCGACGCCAAACAGTGTCCTGAGCGGTGTGAGGAACGGACTGTCGCTCCGGAACTCAAAGACGTTCGAGCGCCCGCTACCGGATCGGATCACGACTCCCCCTGCGACTAGCTGCTGCAGGGC
>JBGSMX010000257.1:0-7104 GCA_041739935.1 Coriobacteriia bacterium
CGACGATGCGGCGGACGGCGCGTGGAACATGGCGCTCGACCGCGCGATCCAGCTCGAGCATGCCGAGACGGACGCACCCCCCACGTTGCGCCTCTACCGCTGGTCTCTGCCCACGGTCACACTGGGCAGGTTTCAGGATGCTGCCGGGATCGATTTCGCCGCATGCGAGCGTGAGGGCGTCGAAGTCGTACGGCGCTTCACGGGCGGGCGCGGAGTACTTCACGATGACGAGCTCACGTATGCGATCATCGCCGGCGAGCGTGATGGAATCCCGCGTGGTGTCGCCGCGAGCTACGCGCTGCTATGCACGGCGCTTGCCGAGGCCTATCGGCTGCTCGGGGTCACCGACGCCGGTCTGACATCGCGTCCCCGCGGTGAGCGCGGTTCGGCAGCGTGTTACCTGCACGCGACGCATGCGGATCTGTCGCTTGGCGCTGCGAAACTCTCCGGAAGCGCTCAGGTCTGGCACGGTGGGACCTGCCTCCAGCATGGCTCGTTCACGCGTACGCGCGAGGTCGGGCGTGAAGCCGGCGTGTTTCGACTCGCGCCGCCCGCACAGCAGGCTCTTGCTCGCGATACGGCGACGCTGGCAGACGTCCTGGGGCTGTCGCCTTCGTTCGACGCTATCGCCGACGCCGTCGTGCAGGGGCTTTCCTCGGCATTGAGCGTGACTGTGGAGCCGGGGGAGTATTCGGAACGCGAGGTGCGGCGCGCCACAGATTTGTTGGATGAAGTGCAGGTCAGAGCGCCGAAGTGAGCTGATGTCAGCGGGTGGAGGTAAAGTTCAGGTCGAGGGCATGCATGCGCCGACCTCTGATACAATCGAGAGGCTCGGCAAGTACGTCGGCACCACGGAGTGGAGGGGCCATGAGCGAGCGTGACGACCGGTTCGACGAGGCTTTGCTCGATATCGAGAGCAAGTCGAACGAGCAGCTGCGAGAGTTGCTGAACGATCTACACGCCGAGGAGCAGCGAATCTCCTATCGGCGGCGAGTACTGCATGGCAAGATCGACATCCTGCGTGCCGAGCTGGTACGTCGCATGAAGGCCGATCGCGAGGCCGGCAAGGACGTTATTTCCGGTGCGGATCTCGAGCGGCTGATAGGGATATTGGCCTCGGATCTGCGTGGTGTGTCATCCGTTGATGTGGCCGAAGATGGACACGACGACGACGATGAGGACGCGTAGCAGGCCCGACACGCTCACTTACAAGGAGGCTTACGTGGCGTCGATTACCGACAAATTGCGGGTGTTTCTCGACGATCTTGCGACCGATGCGGTCGAGGAGCGAGTCGTCGAGTACGTGATTCGTGAAGTTCACAACGGCAGGAAGCTGACCGAGGCCCTCAAGGACCCGTACGTGAAGAACCGCCTGAGTGAGGATCGGCTCGAGCGCGTGCTCGAGAACCCCGAGGTCGTCGGTGCTCTTGAGGAGCAGATATCGGCCTCGTTCGAGCGGCGTGAGTTCGGATTCACCGACTGACGTTACCGGCGCGAACATCGCCGAAAGGGAGAAGGTCATGACCAACTGTCCTGCATGCGGTACCGCGGTTGGGCATGGCGACACCTCGTGCCCCGAATGTGGAGTGCGTCTCGAGGGCTCCACGGAATCGTTTCGGCCGGTCAGTGCCGAGCGCGCTGAGGTGATCGCGGAGTTCGGCGACGCAGAAGGACCGGTCCTTGTCGTGCGGAAGGGCTCGGAGGTCGGTCAGCGATTCTATGTCGACAGGGATACGATCACGATTGGCCGCGACCCCGTCGCGGACATCTTCCTCAACGACGTCACTGTCTCCCGTAAGCATGCGTTCGTGACGAAGACAGGGCCGTCGGTCAGCGTTGAGGACGTTGGGTCGCTCAATGGTACCTACGTCAACGGCGTGTGCGTGGACAAAGCCGAGCTCCACAGCGGCGACGTTTTGCAGGTGGGGATGTTCCAGATGGTCTTTCTCGCCGGCCCGAAAGGTGCGTGACATCCGTGGCGCGTGACTACATGACCATCGGTGAGGTCGTGGAGCGGCTGACCGAGGCGCACCCGGACCTCTCTATCTCCAAGGTCAGGTTCCTTGAGGAAGAGGGGCTGATCACGCCCGAGCGTACGGCTGGCGGGTACCGCAAGTTCCATCAGTCTGACGTCTCGCGTATCGAGCTGATTCTCAAGCTGCAGAAAGAGCACTTCCTGCCGCTGGCGATCATTCGCGACAAGCTGAGTGACTACGACAAGGGCAAGGTACCGGCAGAGCTGCGATCGACGACCGGCAGCTCGCAGGCGGTCGCACTTCCGCTGGAAGATGCGGAGACGGTTGCTGTCGAGGACATCCCGTCGGTGCTTGGCCTGCCCGCATCGTTCATCAAGGAACTCGAGGAGTTCAACTTGATCGAACTCATCGATGGGGAGCATGGCCGTGAGATCGCGCAACCCGATATCCAGGTTGCCCACGTCTGCTGGGACATGCGTCGTTTCGGCGTCGAGCCCAGACATCTTCGCATGTACGAGACGTTCGCCGAGCGTGAGGCGACCTTCTTCTCGCAGATACTGATGCCGACGTTTCGGCACCGCACACCGGAGACCAGGCAGAAGCTGGTCGACACACTGAGCGAACTCACCGGGCACACCACCCAGCTTTCGTCGCATCTGCTGCGAAAGGCCCTCGGACGAGTTTTTGAGGATGTCGTGTAGGAGAAGATGCCGCGTACCGACGAACAGCCCGAAGACAGGCTCCGGGCAGCCGACATCGACTTCGCGCACCCGAGCGAGCGAGTGGCCGCCGAGATTCTCGACTTCTACTCAATTGCGTGGGACTACGAGCCCACGACCTTTCCCATCGAGTGGGACGGTGACGGCAACGTGATCGCGTCGTTCTCACCCGACTTCTATCTTCCGGATTTCGATCTCTACATCGAGCTGACTACGATGAGTCAGAAGCTCGTGACCAAGAAGAACCGCAAAGTCCGGCGTTTGAAGGAGCTCTACCCGGACGTGCGCATCAAGATCTTCTACCAGAGGGATTTCAGGAACCTGCTGCTCAAATACGGGATTCCGGTACAGGAAAGGCAGCATGCGGAGGGTGGCGGGCTCACCGCCGCTCAAGGCGAGGAGTCAGAGGCGTAGTGGCGATGCCGTATGCACCCGCCGGCACGATCGGCCCGGTGGTCGTATCATCCGAGCAGATCGAAGCTCGGGTGCGGGAGCTCGGAGAGGCGATCGCCCGCGACCACGAGGCATCGGACTTGAGGCTCGTGACGGTACTCAAGGGCGGCGTGATATTCCTCGCGGACCTGTGCCGCGCGATCGACATGCCGCTGTCCCTCGACTTCATGTCGGTCTCAAGCTACTTCGGGGGTTCGCCCGGCACCGTTCGAATTACCAAGGACCTCGACGACCCCATCGACAACGCGAATGTCATCGTTGTCGAAGACATCATCGACACCGGGCTCACCCTGAACTACATCCTGCGCAATCTGCGCAGTCGTAACCCGGCTTCGCTCGAGGTCTGCACCCTTCTGGACAAAGACGTCCGGCGCATCGTTGACCTTCCAATCACCTACCGTGGCTTCGAGATCCCGGACCGGTTCGTCGTCGGGTATGGCCTCGACCATCGCGGTTCGTATCGCAACCTGCCGTATATCGCTCAGATGCACGACGAAGTGGTCGGACTGTGAAGCGGCGCCTGTCCATGGCGATCCTGGTTCTGGCCTCGGTCCTCATTCTGGGGTCGGCCGGCTACATGCTCATCGAAGGCTGGAGCGCCTTCGACAGCCTGTACATGACGGTGATCACGGTCGGGACGGTCGGATTCGCCGAGGTCGAACCCCTGAGCGAGGCAGGCCGCGCGTTCACCATAGGGCTGATCCTGGTCGGCTTTGGCGCGCTGGTCTTCGCTTTGGGCACGTTCGTCGACTTCATCGTGGAAGGTCATCTCAAGGGCATAGTGGAGGGGCATCGAATGCAATCCAGCATCGAGAAGCTGACCGATCATCACATCATCGCCGGCATAGGCCGCGTGGGCTCCGTCGTCGCTCGCTCACTGGCCGATGAGCGCGTGCCGTTCGTGGTCATAGACCAGGCCGAGGAGTGCATCGCCCGCGCTCGCGATGAAGGGTGGCTCGTGGTGGAGGGCGACGCTTCCGATGAGGAGACACTCACCGCAGCAGGGATCGACCGCGCGCGCAGCCTGATAACGGCCCTGGACAGCGATGCCGACAACCTGTTCGTCACCTTCACGGCCCGCAGTATGAGTCCCGGACTGTTCATAGTGGCCCGGTCCTCGAGCGAAGCCAGCGAAGCCAAGCTGCGCAAAGCCGGTGCGAATCGCGTCTTGACTCCCAACGTGATCGGGGGCCGGCGCATGGCGGGCATGGCGCTGCATCCGGTTGTCTCGGACTACCTGGACCTTGTGACGCATGGCGATGCTGTCGAGTTCAGACTCCAGGAGGTCGAGGTCGGCGTGAACTCGGCATTCTCGGGCAAGTCGATCAAAGAATCCCAGGTAAGGGACGCAACCGGTGCCTTCATACTGGCCGTTCATTCCGGTGAGGGGGGAGTCAACACCAACCCTTCGTCGGACACGGTCATGAGGCCGGGGGACCGGTTGGTGGTCCTTGGAACCTGTGGACAGATCGACGCCCTGATGCGGGCGATGGGATAAACCGTTACGCTGTTTGTCGCGCCATCACTACTGAGGAGGACACGTGGATCTAGGGAGCCTCATCCGGGACATTCCCGACTTTCCCAAAGAGGGAATCGTATTCAAGGACATCACCCCGCTGCTTGCCGACCCTGACGGATTCAGATCCGCGATCGACACGATTGCCGCCACCTATGCCGACAGCCAAGTGACGAAGGTGCTGGGTGCCGAGGCACGCGGCTTCATCTTCGGCGGCGCGCTTGCCTACAAGCTTGGAGCCGGGTTCGTGCCTGCACGCAAGCCGGGCAAGCTGCCGTGGCAGACGACCAAGGCCGAGTACGCGCTGGAGTACGGTACCGACACGCTGGAGATGCATCTGGATGCGATCGGGCCGGAGGACGTCGTCCTCATCGTCGATGACGTGCTCGCGACCGGCGGAACCGCTGCGGCGAAGGCGATGCTTGCCACATCGACCGGTGCGAAGCTCGCAGGTTTTGCGTTTCTCATCGAGCTGGACTTCCTGGGCGGTCGTCAGAAGCTCGGTGAGGTCCCCATCGTCTCGCTGATTCACGTCGACTGACAGCGGGCTTGCTCGTCGCGGCCGCTACTTCAGGGCTTCGACGAACTCGGCCTGAACCGGCTCGACGCCGGAGAAGCCCAGCAGGCGGGCAGCAGCCTTGGAAAGATCGAGGTCGCGACCGGCTACGAAGGGTCCGCGGTCCGTGACGACCACGATGATCCGAAGGTTGCCGCGTGTCAGTGCGAGCCGGGTTCCGAACGGGAGCGTCTTAGACGCGCAGGTCAGGTCCTCCTCGTTGAAGATCTGCCCGGATGCCGTCGGTCGTCCGTTGAACTCGTTGCCGTACCACGAGCACACCATCGTCTCGATCTTTCCGGTGCTGCGGTAGCGCGTAGGCTGGTACGCCGCAACGGTGTATGTGATCCCCTCGTAGGGTTCGACGGTAGCCTGTGCCGTCTGGATCTCGCCGCCGATGGGGACGGAGCTGTCCCGCCATTCCTTTCGCGTGAGCGTGTTCGTTGCCCGCACCGCGAGCAGCTGCTCGAGCGCGTCTTCTGTCAGGGTCGCGATGAGAGCGTTCTGCTCGACGAGGGCCGCGTCGAGCGTTCGGATCTTGATTGCCTGGATTTGCCGCAGCTCGACATCCTGCCTCTTGAGTTCGTCGAGATATGCGGCCTGGTACTCGGCCTCGGACGTGGCGATCGACGCGTTCTTGAACGCGAGCTGGTCGCGTTGCGAGATGCGCGAGAGCATCATGATGCGCGTGTAGAGGTCCGAGATGGACTCCGCGGTAAGGAGGATCGCAAGCGGATCGACGATGCGGGATTTGTACATGCGCACCATGCGGTCCTGGTACGTGGCGCGTGCCTCAGCGAGCTCGACACGGACATCAGCAAGGATCTCTTGCTGCCTGAAGATGAGCTGGTTGGTGACGTCGATACGCTCCTCGAGCGAGATTCGCTCACCTCGGAGTTCCTCGATCTGCGTCTCCAGTTCGAGCGCGCGATCGCGAGCCGCTTCGAGCTCGGGAGTGGAGACGGTGGCCGAATCGACCGATGATGAGGGTACAGCGTGCGCCGGGTACGACACTCCGGTTGAGAGTGCCAGTGCGAGCAAGGCTGTGATCGTGTTACGAAGTGTGCTGCGCATGTGCTTCGTCTCCGCGGCGGGCACGTGCCCGGAACTGGGATGACACCCTGCATATGGTATCATCTAGACGGTGTTTCGGCCTGTCCGGAGCCACTTCCTCATATGCACCAGACCTTGTAGCCGGAGGGATTGTGAAGCTCCATACGACGCACATCGGGCGTCTCGTTGCGACAGCGATCGCCCTCACCCTCGTAGTCGGCGCGCCGACCGTAGCGCACGCAGTACCCTCCACTCCCGAGATCGAGGCCAAGAAGGCCGAAGCAGCTCAGGCGCAAGCGCAGCTCATGGAACTTGCCGCTCAGCTTGAGCTGCGTACGGAGGAGTATTACGCGATCACCGAGGACCTGGAGCAGACCCGCGAGGATATCGCCGCCGCACGTGCCGAGCTCGAGCGCGCCGACATCGAGTTGGCCGGCGCGACCGAACTGCTCGAGCAGCGCGCCGAGGGCATGTATCGCCGCGGCAACGTCGAGATGCTCGAAGTCCTTCTCGGCACCCGGTCGTTCCAGGACTTCCTCACGCGCATGGAGTGGCTCCAGAGGATCGGCCGCAACGATGCGTCGCTGATAGCGTCCGTGGAGCAGGCGCGTGCACAGGTGCAACAGACCGAGGAGGCACTCGAGCGGCGCGAGCAGGAGCAAGCCACCTTGCGGGCGCAGGCGGAGTCCAAGCGAGAACAGGTCGAGGAAGCCGTCGGGCAGCAAGAGTCCTTCGTGGGGACGCTCAACACCGAGGTCGCCCAGCTTGTGGCTGCCGAGGAGCAGCGCCAGCGCGAACTTGCCGAGGAGCGCGCCCGCCAGGCTGCCGCAG
>JBGSMX010000015.1:0-5283 GCA_041739935.1 Coriobacteriia bacterium
CCCCATCAGCGAGCTTCGACAGGATGCCTCCGCGATCATCAAGCAGGCGTCCTCGTCGGGCGACCCGGTCTTCATCACCCAACACGGCCGCGCGTCGGCGGTGCTCGTCAGCGTCGGCGCCTATGAGCGCACTCAGCGCGAGCTCGAGATTCTGCGAATCCTGGCACAAGGCGAAGTGGATATCGCCGCAGGCGATGGGGTCAGTCTCCAAGATGTCATGGCGGCGGCCGACGAACTGCTGTCCCAACCGTGATAGAGGACGTCGACTTCACCCCACCGGCAACGGCCCAGTTCCTCTCGGCGCTGTCATACATCAGGTCTGAGCGACCTGTCGCCGCACAGGACTTCCGCGTCAGAGTCGAGAAGGCCCTGTCTCATCTGATCACGTTCCCGGACTCGGGTCGCATCATCCCCGAGTATCCGAATCTCGGATACCGTGAGGTGCTGGTCGACAAGTACCGCTTCTTCTACAAGCCGGTAGGCCGGATCGTCTGGGTCGTTGGCGTGTGGAATGATGCGCAGATTCCGGACCAACCTGCAGAGCTGACTGGCATCTAACAAGCGCTTCCAGCAGAAAGCGCCGCCCAGTGAGGTAAGCTCGGGCGGCGAGCGAAGTGGGGCGGCGCTTCAGCTGAAGCGCAAACACGTTAGCTGAACCGATGCGAACCGGAGGTCGCCGGGGACATGACTGACGGCAAGAAGGTCGTGCTCGGGATAGCGACGGCTCTCATCCTGACAGAGGTCGTCTCTGACGTTGTGCTCGTTGTGCTCGGCGGCATGAGTGACTTGCAGATCCTGTCGACGCTCACGAGAGTCAGCCTCACGATGCTCTTGGGCGTCGGCCTCATACAAGGCAAGCCGGCCTTTCGTTGGATTGCGATAGTCCTATTGACCATAGGCGCGCTCGTCGGCTTGAGCTCACTGGTGCTGATCGCCCCTCGCGTGTCGTACGTGCTGATTCTCTGGCAGAGTCTCGTCCTGTTGGTTGATGTAGCGTGCGTGGGGCTGCTGGCATTCTCGCCGACGGTGCGCGGACACTTCGCAGAGCACGGCGAGGCTGCGGCGTCCCCTGCCGCAATCGAATCGGGTACACGTGAGTTCTTCTCCGGCGCGTCTGGGACTGCACGGAAACTGCAATTGCCACCGGATCGACATCTTGCCTTGCTGGGAGCGCCTGAGGGCCTTAGCGCCTGGCTTGAATCGGAGCTGCCGCTCGGCGGTGGGTCAGAAGCTGTCCTCGCCTTCGTCACGTCAGAGCACGAGGCGCGCGCCACGGCAGAGCAACTCACTAGTGACTTTCTGGAGGCGGACCCTGTCTGGATCGCCTACCCCTCGGATTCAAGCGCGACCGGCCTCCAGCTGCGCAGAGACGCGCTGTGGAACATCTTCAAGACGACGGGATTCGATCCGGTGAGGCAGGAATCGCTGGACGATGCATGGTCGCTGATGCGGTTCCAGCGGGTCGAGAGAGACGCCTCGGTCAGCTAACCCCGGCTTCGAGCAGATGGGGCGAGCGTTAGAATGATGCAAGGGCTTGGCCACTGCTCAAGCCGAAACACGTTAGATGCACTGCCTGCCTGAATTCAGGGTTGAGGCGGAATCGATCGCGGGTTATACTCCGGGTATGAAGACAGCGATATCCATCCCAGATGATGTGTTCACTCAGGCTGACGCGCTCGCGCGTGAGTTGAATCAGTCACGCAGCCAGCTCTACGCTCGTGCGGTGCGCGAGTATGTCGCGCGCCACTCCTCAGACAACGTGACCGCCACGCTCAACGCCGTGTGCGACCAAGTCGCGGCAGAGGACTCCGCGTTCATCGCTGAATCCTCGCGGCAGGCGGGCGAGCGGATCGAGTGGTGATCTCTCAGGGCGAGGTATGGTGGGCTGATCTGGGCCAGCCGGTCGGCTCGGCCCCCGGTTTCAGGCGCCCGGTCGTCATCGTCCAGAACGATTCGTTCAACCGCAGTCGGATCGCAACGTGCGTGGTCGTCCCGCTCACGAGCAACGCGCGCTGGGCCGACGCCCCAGGCAATGTAGCGCTCGCGGCAGCAGACACCGGGCTGCCCAAGGATTCAGTCGCCAACGTCTCGCAGATATTCACGGTCGACCGCTCTCAGCTCACCGAACAGGTGTGCCGACTGTCCGACGCCAAGTTCGAACTCATCTTGTACGGGATAGATATCTTGGTCGGCCGGTAGGGGCAGGCATCTAACCCCGGCTTCGAGCAGAACGCCGCGAGGTAGAATCAACGTGCAGGCGCTCGGCGTGTGCTCAAGCCGAAAGACGTTAGTCACACGATCGGGGGGTTCGTGAGAAGACTCGGGGTAGTCGCGATCGTGTGGGTCGGTCTTATGGCCGTGCTCGCGGGCATAGCGATGATGAGTCTTCCAGTGTCCTTCTTCGGGACATCGAACGAACTGGATCCGACTCCAGTCGCTCTGTATGTGGCGATGGTCCTCCCGGCGCTAGCCGCCTTCCTTTTCGCAGCAATTCTCATCCTCGGTCGGCGCTCAATCAGCGAATGGCTCTTTGAAGATGAAGAAATCGACCTCGCCGCGGACCCCGCGAGACTATTAGGACCGGCCCTTGCGATCATGGGCGTCTGGATCGTCTCCGCGTCTCTCCCCGAACTGATCGCCCAGTTCGTGATCCTGCTGTCGAACAGCCTTCAGATGGCCGCGTCGTTTCAAGAGATCGGGGGGCTCGGTGGCAGCAGTCTATGGGACTACCTCACTCAACTGACAGCACCAGTCCTCGAGACTACGATCGGTGTGATTCTCATCATTCGATCCAGCCAACTCGCCGGATGGATGTCCCAGATGCAGACGAAACCAGGTGTCGGATCGGCGAGTGTCACTGAGGGCGATCCCGATGCGATCGGTGACTAACACCGGCTTCGAGCAGAACGCCGCGAGGTAAAATCAACACGCAGGCGCTCGGCGTCTGCTCAAGCCGAAACACGTTAGGCCGAGACCCTGCGACCTTGCCACGGCTCCGCGTGAGGGTATACTGCAATTTGTACATCCTAGCGTACAAGGAGCACAGTTATGCGCCCACTCAAGCTCGACGAGGACATCCGCCCACTCTCGGAGTTCCGTGCTGAGATCGCCTCGTTCGTCAAGCGTGTGAATGACACCAAGCGTCCACTCGTGCTCACGCAGCATGGTCGTGGCTCGGTGGTCGTCGTCGACATCGCAGAGTATGCGGCGATGCGCGAGCGGCTCGAGACGATCGAGGACATCACCGCTGCGCGCGCCCAGCTTGCCGCCGGCGAGGGCGTCGCCCACGACGACGCCAAAGCGCAGGTCCTCGAGAGACTCGCGTAGATGCAGGTCATCTGGTCACCGCGCGCGATCGACCGGGTGGTCGAGATCGCTGCCTACATCGCGCAAGACAGCCCGGCCAGCTCCCAGGCCTGGGTAGACCGGCTCTTCAAACACGTCGACGAGCAACTCGCTGCGTTCCCACTGAGCGGCAAACCGGCCCGAGATGTCGACACGGACGATGCACGAGAGCTCATCTTCGAATCGTATCGCGTCTTCTATGACGTCAAGAATGCGGTCGAGATCCTCACGGTCAGGCGCGAGAGCGAACTCATCGACGAGGATGAGCTGCGGACGGGTCCGGCCTAACCCCGGCTTCGAGCAGAACGCCGCGAGGTAGAATCAACAGGCAGGCGCTCGACGTCCGCTCAAGCCGAAACACGTTAGATTGCCCGCTTGACGACTGTACCATTTCTGGTACGCTCCTTGCATGGACGAGTCCGGCGGCGAACAGCCCACTCTCTCAGTGAAGTTCTACAAGAGCGCGTCGGGCAACGAGCCCGTACGCGACTGGCTGCTCTCGCTAGGTCGTCGGGACCGTAAGGCCATCGGCTTTGACATCAAGACCGCTCAGTACGGCTGGCCTATCGGCATGCCGCTCATCCGCAAGCTCGAGCCCGGCATGTGGGAGGTCCGCTCGGAGATCAAAGACGGCATCGCCCGTGTGCTCTTCACGGTCGAAGGAGGGAAAACGCCGGCGACCGATCTCAAGATGGCAAGGCAACGGCTCGCGGATCTGCACAAGAGGTGACAAGAGATGGACAAGAAGCATATCGGTTCTGACTTCGACGAGTTCCTCGAAGACGAAGGGCTGCTCGAAGACGCTGAAGCGGTCGCAGCCAAGCGCGTGATCGCATTCCAGATCGCACAGGAGATGAAGAAGGCGCATCTCTCCAAATCGGAGCTGGCGCGCAGGATGAACACGAGCCGCCCGGCGGTGGAGCGTTTGCTCGATCCCACCAACCGTTCGGTCACGCTCTCGACGCTTGAACGCGCGGCATCGGCTGTGGGCAAGAAGCTCAAAGTGGAGCTCTCGGCATAAGTCAGCGGCAATCTAACAACGGCTTCGAGCAGAACGCCGCGAGGTAGAATCAACAGGCAGGCGCTCGGCGTCTGCTCAAGCCGAAAAACGTCAGAACCAACACGGCGGCCCTGTTGTCAGTCCTCGGCGTATGATGAGTACATGCTCGGCCCCAATGTGAGGTGAGGCACCATGACCATCGAAGAATTGAAGCAAGAGGCACTACGGCTCGATCCTTCGAGTCGTGCCGATCTGGCTCGTGAGCTGCTTGAAAGCCTCGATGACCTGCCCGAGCCGGAGATTGAGCGTCTGTGGCTCGAAGAGGCCGAGCGCCGCCGGGCTGCGGTTCAGTCCGGCGCGGTGGATCCGATCCCGATGGACGAGGTCTTCGCCAAGGCCAGGGCAGCTCGCGCATGAGCCATGGGGTTTCGTTCGAGCCCACAGCCTCACTCGAGCTGAATGAGGCGGCCGACTTCTACGACCTTGAACGGCCTGGGCTGGGAACCGAGTTCCTGGACGCGGTGAAGGCCGCGCTCACCGTTGTCGCTGACAAACCAGCGGCGTTCCCGGTCGAACTCGGCGAGACGCGAAAGCGGGTCGTCGAGCGATTCCCCTACTCCATTATGTACTGGTTCGATGACACCACTGTGCACGTCTCGGCGATTGCTCACCATAGAAGGCGGCCACGGTACTGGAGTGACCATCCGTAGCGCCGTGTGGTTCTAACCCCGGCTTCGAGCAGAACGCCGCGAGGTAGAATCAACAGGCAGGCGCTCGGCGTCTGCTCAAGCCGAAAAACGCTAGACACAACCCCCTAGGCGGGAACCCAGCGGCCGAACTCCATCTTCGCCTTGAGCCCCTGGCCGCCTGACTCGTTCTTGGCCTCGCGATAGCCTTGGCTCTTGGTCCATGCGTCGGCAGCTTCCTGCGACTCCCAC
>JBGSMX010000026.1:0-3082 GCA_041739935.1 Coriobacteriia bacterium
GCGGCTACCACGCTTGCCGGCGCGCTCGACGCGTGCGAGGCGGTGGGTCGCGTGCGCCTGCTGGTGGTCCCCAACGCCTACTTTGGCGGGAACGTGTCAGTCGCCGGCCTGCTTTCCGGGGCAGACGTCGCCACCGCTATCGAACGCGACGGACACGATGGAACGTACGTGATTCCGGATATCATGTTCAATGACGACGGGCTGACCGTCGACGATCTGAGCGCTGCCGATCTTCGCGAACGCACCGGTGCACATCTGCGCGTAGTGAGCTCGGACGCCACCGGTCTGCTCGACGCGCTTCGCGTGGTATGATTCGGCGCTGTTGCCCGTGCACGACAAGCGAGACTAGGTAGTCGTATGGCACTCCCCATCGTAGCGGTGGTAGGCCGGCCCAACGTGGGCAAGTCAACCCTGGTAAACCGCATAGCGCAGGTCCAAGACGCGATCGTGCACGCCCAGCGAGGCGTGACACGCGACCGCTCGTATCACCGCGCGGACTGGAACGGCCGCGAGTTCATGCTCATCGACACCGGCGGAATCGAGACCGCGAAAGACGATCCGTTCGCTGATTCGATTACCACGCAGGCCCTTGTCGCTGCCGAGGAAGCCGACGTCATCATCGTCCTCGTTGACGCCACGACCGGCGTGCTGGCAGGCGACGAAGAAGTCGCACGCAAGCTCAAGCGCGCCAAGAAGCCGCTCTTCCTGGTCGTCAACAAGATGGACACCCCCAACCGGACCGACGAGATCCACGACTTCTGGTCGTTGGGACTCGGCGAACCGTGGCCCGTCTCGGCAACTCACGGTCACGGCACGGGCGATCTGCTTGACGAGCTCGTCAAAGTGCTTCCGGAAGTCGAGCCGGAGACCGAGACAGACGCCATCAGCGTCGCGATTATCGGGCGGCCGAATGCAGGCAAGTCCTCGCTGCTCAACCGCCTAGCGGGCGTTGAGCGCGCAATCGTAAGCGATGTCGCGGGCACCACGCGAGATGCCCTCGACATCATGGTCGAGCGCGATGGCGTTACGTATCGCTTCGTCGACACCGCAGGAATCCGCCGCAAGTCGCAGATCGACGAGTCAGTCGAGTACTACGGATTCGTGCGCGCCATGCGTGCGATCGACCGTGCGGACATCGCGCTTCTCATAGTGGATTCGACGATCGGCGTCACCGATGGCGATCAGCGAATAGCCAATTTCGCCTCGGAGCGTGGCTGCGGCCTGGTGATTCTTCTCAACAAGTGGGACCTGATAGAGACCGAGGAGCAGCGCGAGAAGATCGCAGACCAGATCGAGGACCAACTGGGCTTCGTCGCCTATGCGCCCGTGTTTCGCATGAGCGCACTCACCGGCGCGAAGGTCGGTCGGGTATTCGACGCGATTCAGACTGCATACACGTCGTACACGAGCCAGCTCTCCACGAGTGCGCTCAACAAGCTGCTCACCGAGATGCGCGATTTCGGCCACACGGTGAGCAAGGGACCTCGCACCCTGCGCATCAACTACGTGACGCAAACGCACGTCAAACCGCCGGGCTTCACCTTCTTCGCGAACCATCCCCGGCTTGCCGATGACGGGTTCAAGCGCTACGTGGAAAACCGCATGCGTGCAGCGTTCGATCTGACCGGGACTCCCATCACGATCAAGTTCAAGCCGAAAGGCTGAGTGAGGCGTGGACCTGGCCATCCGCATCGTCGTGATACTGGTGGGCAGCTACCTTGTGGGTGCCATTCCGTTCTCGCTTGTAGTGGGCAAGCTCTACTATCACGTTGACCTGCGCAATGAGGGCTCCGGCAATCTGGGCGCGACGAACACCTATCGTGTGCTGGGGTGGAAGGCCGGACTCGCGGCGGCGGTCCTGGATATCGCGAAGGGTTCGGCGGCCGTCGGGCTTGCTGCGCTGTTGACACCGGCCGGTTTCGATTCACTTCAACAGGACTGGCTGCTGATAGCTGCGGCACTTGCCTCGGTGGTGGGCCACTCGTACTCGCCGTACGTAGGCATGCGCGGCGGCAAGGGTGTTGCCACGGCAGCCGGTGCGCTGCTGTTCATTACGCCGCTTGCATGGCCGTTTCTGCTGGTCACGCTGGTCGGAATCGCCGTGACCACGCGCTACGTGTCACTCGGGTCCATCAGCGCGGCCATCTTGTATCCCATCCTGTGTCTGATGTTCTACCGCGACCGTCCTGCGGTGCTCTACTCGGCGTTTCTCATGGCCGGCGTGGTGCTGTGGCGCCATCGCAGCAACATGGGCCGCTTGCGGCGCGGGGAAGAGTCTAAGATAGCGTTTGGTAAGCAGGCGCCTCCCGGGGAGGAGAGCTAGATCATGGACATCACCGTTGTTGGCGCGGGCTCGTGGGGAACGGCCGTCTCCTGGCTTCTGGGTAACAAGGGCCACGGAATCCGCCTGTGGGCGCGCGAGCCGGAGATCGCCGAGGGCATCAACGCCGAGCACCACAACCCGGTGTACCTGCCCGACGTGGCGCTGTCCCCCGTCGTGTTCGCCACGCCCGACATCGAAGAGGCGCTTCGCGGGGCCGAAGCGGTCGTCATGGTCACCCCGAGCGTGGGTGTGCGTGTGACGGCGCAGGCCATGAGCCCGTACCTGCCCTCGGACGCGCCGATCGTGATCTTGTCCAAAGGCGTCGAGAACGGCACGCTCATGCTCATGACCGAGGTGCTCGAAGACGTTCTCGGCAATCGCTCGAGAATCGCCGGTCTGTCGGGGCCGAACCATGCAGAAGAAGTGAGCCGGGGAATCCCGTCCGCGACGGTCGTCGCCGCGCACAACGACAGCGTGGCGAGGCTGTTTCAAGACGTGTTCATGGCGCCCACCTTCCGGGTCTACACGAATCCGGACGTGGTGGGCGTTGAGCTGTGCGCCGCATCGAAAAACGTCATCGCGGTAGCCGCGGGCATGTCGGACGGGCTGGGCTACGGCGACAACACGAAAGCCACGCTGATGACCCGCGGGCTCGCCGAGATGGCGCGCCTGGGCTCGCATCTGGGGGCGAACCCGCTCACCTACATGGGGCTCGCCGGCGTGGGCGACCTGATCGCCACGTGCACCTCGAAGCACAGC
>JBGSMX010000058.1:0-6132 GCA_041739935.1 Coriobacteriia bacterium
CGACGATCCACACCGCCGGGTGCACGTAGCCGTCCCCTCCGGTGGCCGCAGCGAACAACAGCCCTCCGGCGGCAGGTCGCACGATCGTCTGAATGACGTCGTTGACGTGGTCGACAGCCGGGATCTTGTCGGCGACAGTCTCGATCGCGAGCAGTACCGCGATGATCCCGATCACCCACCACTCGCCCAGCAGCGCGTACGGCTCGTCGAGTCGAATCCAGCCCAGCGCCTGCGCCACGGCGACCGTGAGCAGGGGGATGTACGCGTTGAGCCCTGCGGGAATCGCAAGGCCGAGGCCGGTGAGGATCTCCATACGTGCGATTGTACGCCGACAAACCCGCCCGCGGCACCACACGCGAGCGGGCCCGCGCAGGTCTCCCTGCACGGGCCCGTCGGGAAGGGCTCGATAAGAAGCTAGTTGAGCAACGCCTGCACCTGCGCGCGTACCGCAGGCGAGATCGCGGCGTCACCTCCAATGAAGCGGAAGTCCACGATTTCGTCCTTGTGAGCCGTCAGCACGCCTGCGACCGAGGTGTTGAGCGTCGCGGTCGGAGTGAGCAGCACGACCGAACCCAACGCTCCCTGAGCGGCACCCGCCGCCAGGCCATCGGGGAACTGCAGTCCAGTCGCCAGGGCCATGCCGTTCCAGCTCAGACCAACGGTGTTCACGCCATACTCGGCGACAGCGATCGCGGTCCTGTAGCGGTTGGAGCCGGCAAGCCTTGTGATGGGAGCTCCCACATCGGCCGTGATGTCGTCCTCGACACCCATGGGAACCGCCGCAGTCCCGCCGGCGATAAGCACTTCGTCGACACCGATAGCGTTCATGGTGTCTGCGTTGGCCGCTCCCAGATCGGCGGAGTTGACCAGCAGAATCGGCCACGCCTTTGCCGAGGACAGCGGTCCGACCGCCATGGCATCGGGGAAGTCCCGGCCGGTGGCCACGAACGCAGTGCCGTCGTAGGCGCAACCCATGACCTCGGCGGTCTTCTCGGCGACCAGACGCGCGGTCGAATAGCGCGAGGAGCCTCCCAGACGCGTGACGTTGGCGTTACCAAGAATCGCCTTGAGTGCGTTCTCAACATCGGTGCCCAGAGCTGCCGTGCCGCCCAGAACAACCGCCTTGGAAGCACCCAGACGTTCGATCTCTGAGACCACGCCCGCATCGAGCGACGTGGGCTTGGTGAGCAGGATCGGCGAGCGGTAGGCACCCGCAAGCGAGCTGCCCACCAACGCGTCGGACCACGCGGAGCTGCTGGCGATCACAACGGTGTCGACCGAGTTCAGCGGGAACGATGCGGTAGATATCTCGAGCGCTGTCGCGATCCGGTTGGGTCCTCCCAGAGTCTCGAAGGCAGTCGGCGCAGGCTCCACGTCGAACTCGACGTAGTGCGCGGACTCGATGTTGCCAACCTCGTCAGTCGACCAGTACGCGAGTGTATGCATGCCCAGGACCGAGGTCTGCACCGTGGTCCCCACGGCGACAGGATCGCCGTCGAGCATGTAGCTCGTCGAGGCGACGCCGGATGCTGCATCGGTCGGAGTGAGCGCGATCGATGCACTGCCGGCGTATGTCGCGACGTGATTGTCGGTCGTGACCGGAGCAGTGTCGTCGATCATGACGCTTTCGGAGTTGGTCGGCTCGGTGTTGCCCGACGCGTCGACCGAGTAGAAGTCGAGCGAGTGGACACCGTCACCGGCAACCTGGAAGGCGGCGGTGTAGGTCGTTACGGCCGCACCGTCGAGGCTGTAGTGGGTCGACTCGACCCCGGAAAGCGTGTCGGTGGCGCTAAGCGAGGCCATGAACGGATCGTTGTGCCACACGGTGCCGACGTTCGAGGTCGTCACCGGGGGCGTGCCATCGGTGACCGGACCCACGGCGAACATCGTCGAGGTCGACTCACCGGCCTCGTTGTATGCGATCACGCGGTAGCCGTAGCTCTCGCCCAGGGCGATGAGCGGATCGTCGTAGCTCGTCTGGTTCGCAAGCGCTCCCGCGATCTCGGCGTAGGGACCGGGGTTGCCGCTGGCATCGAGCGACGCACGTTCGATGCGGAATCCGATCTCGTTGGAGATGTCACCCCAGGTCGCAGGTGCATCGCCGGGGGTGGCGTCGCTCCACGTGAGACCCGACGCTCCAGGCGCTACGAGCGCGCCGTCGACCGTTGGGGTCGCGGGTATCGTACTGGAGACCTCGACGGTCACCGGACGCATCATGTCCATCTCTTCGTGGCTGAGGATGTGGCAGTGCCACACGTACTCCCAGTCGAAGTCGCGGACCTCGTTCACGACCGGAACCAGATACGGCTCGCCCGTACTCGGGTCGACCTTGGAAAAGCCCATGGTCTCGCCAGGCGGCATGGTTGGATCGAGCAGCCGCTTGCTGTCCGGCACGTTGAACGGCGCAGTAGGCGCGGCGGGCCGCAAGGCGACGATGGTGTCTTCGAGCGGGCTGACTCGCACGGTGTCTTTCCAGCCCAGCTCGTTGTCGTCGGGATACCTGAGGAAGCCGTCCCAGCCTACGCGGTTGATCAGCTGTACGTCGTAGAGGTGGAAGTGCATGGGGTGTGTGTCCACACCGTTATGGGTGATCTTCCAGATCTGCGTGCCGTCGCCAAGTACGGGGGACATCGCCTCCATTCCGTACTCGACCGCCGACAGGACTTCTGTCGCCGGGTCCTGGAACCCATAGAGGATGAAGTTAGGCGCGCCCGGTACGTTGGTTGGTCGCTCCAATCCCAGGTTGCCGGCCATGCGGCCGTAGTCGTCGTAGGTCTCACCCTGCTCGTCCTGAATCGCCTTGGGCTCGAGCGGGAAGGTGACAACCGTGCTATCGAGCGTCGTGAACGTGTGCTCCTGCTGGTAGATGCGCACGTACTGGTCGATCGGGAACGACTCGTTGTAGGTCGTGTTGTAACGAGCGTCCGGGATCAGGATCGGATTCTGCGACTTCTCGAACACGCCGTCTTGCGTGTCGGTGGACACGAAGGCCGCCTGCAGTGCCGCCAGATCGAACTCGGGTTCGGGCTCGATCGGGGCGACCTTGATCTGCATGATCGTGCGGACGTTGGGGCCAAAGCCCGCCTTGGTCGAGTCGTGTCCGCCCGTGTCACGCATGTCGGGGTTATTGGTGTAGTAGTCGTAGCGCGGATCGCCGGCGGGGAACGCCGCGGGCGCATCGTTGTAGAGAATCAGCGTCTTTCCGGCGTATGCCGAGAAGTCGAGCACGACATCGGCGCGCTCGGCCGGACCCAGGAGCATGGTGTGCTTGTCCACGTTGCCGGCGTTGAACATCGTGACGTCGGTGACCCAGGTGATGGGCTGGTTCGGGAATACGGCAGGCTGGGGCAAGAACCCACCCTCGGTCGCTACCTGGATCCAGTCAGGACCGGAGTCCGCCGGGTCGGGCACTCCGCCCTCGCGGCCGTCAATGGGCCAGTCCTCGGGCCAGCCCGCTGTCGGAGCCGCATCGACGTGCTCGACTTCAGTGTTGCGGCGGCCGTCACACGTGATGGCGGCCGGGTCGGCCTCGTAGAGCTGCAGGTTCCAGAATCGGTCGCTGGCGGCGTTCAAGATGCGGAATCTGTACGCCTTCGGATCGACCTCGAGCACGGGATACGGAGTCCCGTTGATCATAGGGGTGTCCTGGAACGCTTCCATACCACTGGAGTCGAACGGCGTGCCGGGCATCAGCTCGTACTGCCACGGAGCGTTGACCGGGTCGTAGAGCGGATTGGGAATCGGGCCGAACGGAACCGGTGTGGGCGGCCAGAACCACGGGCCGTAGTGCCACCTGCCCATCGGTGCGATGCCGTCGGGCATCGCCGGGTTCTGTGCCGGCATGTAGACGTGCGGGAACCATAGGTCACCCGTGGTAGCCATGCCGGGCATGGAGCCCCAGCGCCAGAGCGGGTCGGTCTCCCCGATTGTCTCGGCGTCGGTGAAGGTCTTGTCCTGGATGATGAGCGGGATCTGCTCCTCGGGCAGTAGGCCCTCGGTGATGAGTTCCTGCTCAGTGTCATCGGTGATGAAGTAACCGGCAGCCTGACCCGAGTAGACGGTCAGGCGGGTGATGCCGTACGCATGATCGTGGTACCACAGCATCCGGGCGCTTTGCTGGTTGCTGTAGAAGAACGTCGTGGACCCGTCGCCGGGATCCGGCATGTCGGGAACGTCCGTCACGCTCACGCCGACCGGATACGTGGTCTCCTCGCCCGCAGGCGTGATCCACTGGTGCGGCGTGCCGTCACTGATCCACACGGTCTTACCACCGTGAAGGTGCACCGAGGCGCGGTTCGTCGTGTACATGCCGCCTTCCGGCCCCATGCCTGCGCCCATGTAAGTCCTATCGACCGGCAGGAACAAGTCCCCGCCCTCGCCGGTGGGAAGCGCGTTGGTGAACTTCACGCGGACCGGACGGTCCTTGGTCGCGAAGATTGTCGGCCCCAGGTAGTGAATGGGGTCGGGCTTGATGGTGTTGTTGCCGAACTCGTCGGTGCCTTTGTTGGTCTGCACGTAGCCGCGCAGCAGCGTCTCCGGCAAGTCGGAGTGCAACTGCTCGGTGTACTCACGCAGTTCGATCTCGTAGTAGTCGCTGCCCGGATAGGTCGTCGTGTCGGGGTGCGCTACCGCGAGGTACTGGCCCAGGTTGTTGGCGTTTTCCGCCCCCAGTCCCGGCAGGCCATCGACAAACTTGCGAATCCCGGGCGAGTACGCCCAGTTGGGCGTCATGCCGAAGTAGTCCGGCGGCTCGCCCGTCATGGTCATCTCCATGGCGGCTGCCGAGACTTCATCCAGCGCGGTCACACCGTCGCTGCCGGTCTCGGCGAGCATGTCGGCCATCTGCTCGGCCGCAGCCTCGCGCTGGTCTTGCGTGACGCGGCGGTCCATCCGCTCGCGTGCACGTTCGAGTCTGCCGAGTGCCGCGGAGTCTGCGGTGGACCCGCTGTCGCTTGCGATGACGGCCATGGCCGGCTGTACCGGCGCGATCGTCATGCTGAAGGTCATGACCACGGCAACCGTGGCCACACCTATCTTCCGCCCTGCCGAGGAAATCCTCCCGGCGAGCCTCCTGGTTCGGACGTGTAGCGCCCGACTGAACCTGCTACCCATTTGCGTTACGCCCCTTCCCTACTCCTGTTAGTACGCACCTTTGCGAGCAACAGAAAAGACCCCCGACAGCGACCGGATGTCCGGTGTCGCTTTGGGGGTCATGAAACCACGCATGTGACAGCGCCACGTGGTGCGGATCGTCCGCAGAGTCGCTCATGGCGCTCCATGTGGTGCGGCGCGCGAAGCGGTACGCCGGGCGTGCCGCAAGATGGTGTGACGCGGTCGTACGCGCGAACTCGAACTCGTAGTCCCGTCGCGCGCGTGCGGTCATGGACGCGAGCGCGAGTGCTGCAAGCGCGCTCAGAGCGACCATGAGGCTGGAACCGCGTAGCGCGCTCGCGTCGACTCCGTGATCGAACGCATCAGGGGTGTCGAAACCGGTGACCGCGTGCACCGCCGGCAAACAGGCGAACACGGCAAGCACCAGCAGCGCTGCAAGGATGCACTCAACCGCGGTGCCCCTAACGTTAAGGGCGCCTACTGCGTACTGACGCGCTGCGCGGGTTGGTGGAACCACATCGACCCCGGTTCTATTCGCAAGCGGAACCTTGCGGCGTTAGGGGCTCTTACCCTCATTTCGCCACCATCTATCGCGGTTTGACAAACGAATGGCGGGCGGTAGCGGATGAGCGGCGGATGGCGGGTGCGACGCTTGAATCAGCCCTCGCGCAGCTCCTCGGTCTGAAGCTCGCCGGCGACGAGTCGCTCGAGCGTGCCCTGGTAGATGGCGCGGAGCGTCCCGAGGTCGACATCGATCTTGTCGCCGATCGACAGACACGTGCCGCCGACTGCGCCCAGCACGCTGTAGGGCACCTCGTCACGGGCGAGGATCTCGAGCAGCGCGTCCATGTCGCCCTCGGCGAGCGTGAGGATCACGCGAGACTGCGACTCGGAGAATAGCGACGAGACGCCGGGAAGGTCGTCGTCCAGAAAGACCGAGCACCCCACGCCGCCGGCGATCGCGCACTCTGCCAGTGCGACAACGGCGCCGCCTTCCGAGCAGTCGTGCGCGGAGCGCGC
>JBGSMX010000075.1:0-5639 GCA_041739935.1 Coriobacteriia bacterium
AGTTCGTCTCGCTCGCCGAGGGCGACACCCCTGCGCGCGTGTGCGGCGTTCCGCAGGTTGCGACGACCCTGCAGCAGGTGCGACCCGGAGACGCGTACTCCGATGCCTTCGCGGTTCCCTTCACGCAGAACGTCCCCACGCTCGAAGAGATGACCGAGGGCGCACTCAACGTCCTCGACAACGATGAGGACGGCTTCGTCCTGATGATCGAGGGCGGCGCAGTCGATTGGGCCGGCCACGCCAATCAGACCGGTCGTACGATCGAAGAGCAGGTCGACTTCGTGAACTCCTACGAGGCAGTCAACGCCTGGGTCGAGGAGAACTCCAACTGGGGCGAGACGCTTCTGATCGTCACCGGCGACCACGAGACCGGCTACCTGACCGGCCCCGGCTCCGGACAGCTCGCCGACGGTCCGGTGTGGAATCCGATCGCCCGCACGCGCCCCGGCGTGATGCCGCTCGTGCAGTGGAACTCCGGCAACCACACCAATTCGCTCATCCCCTTCTACGCGAAGGGTTCGGCCGCCCGCTTCTTCAAGCCCATGGCCGACCAGACCGATCCCGTGCGCGGCCGCTATATCGACAACACCGAGATCGCCGATGTGTGCTTCGACCTGATCGAGAACTGATCTGAGAGAACTCCCCTCCGAAACCCGGCCCCCGGAAGCGACTATCTTCCGGGGGCCGGCGCTTATGGTAGGGATGTCTTCTCGGCAGCTAGTACTGAAGCCTGGTGATAGCGCCGGGGACGATGACGTAAACGTTGCTGTGGATTGTCGGACCGTCCATCTGCCAGTCCTCGTCCCACCAGTCGATATGGACGTAGTACGGGGTCGCCTGAATCGGAACGACTACGTCGTCGACACCGTCCCAGCCTGGCGCCGAGCTCTCGCCGGACGCGACGACCGGCCCGGTGGAGCCCCCGCTGCGTACGGTCCATGCGGCCCAGGATCCATCGAGCGGTGTGTAGCCGCTGATATCGGCGTCACCCCAGACCAGACGTATGATCCCGGTACCGCCGGAACTCGCGGTTCCCACGACGAAGATGTCCGCACCGTGCGCGCTCACGTTTCCGGCATTGTCGACAGCCCAGAACTCCAGTGAGTGTGTGCCCTCGCCGAGAACCTCGACGGCCGTGCTCGCGCCTCCCGATAGCTCCGGGCCGCCGTCAACACGGTACGCGACGCGGGCGAGCCCGGATCCACCGACTTCGTCCGCTCCCGTGATCGTGATCAGCGCTCCCGTGGCCGGGTACTCATCGATCGCATTCGACGAGACAGTCGGTGCGCTGAAGTCCATCGAGAAGCTCGCTGTCCTGTGCGCTTCCATGTTGCCGACTGCGTCTACGGCCCAGTACTCGATCGTATGCGTGCCGGGCGCGGTGATCGTTCGGTTGATGTTCGGAAGCCAGGCGGGCAGGAAGTACGTAGACCCACCGTCCAGACGGTAGTACCGGGCGACGGCGCCGGTACCGTTATCAGTCGCAGAGAACGGGATCGAGACCGCAGTGGTCCGGTAGAACGGAAGTGCACCGAGCGTCGAGACCGGTGGGGCCGCGTCCCGCGCGATGGTGAAGCTCCAGGTATGTGGAACCTCGACGTTGCCCGACCAGTCCTCGGACCAGTAGACCAGGGTGTAGGCCACAGTCCCCGAGGCGGGCTGCGGGATGTTGATGGTCGTGCCGGTCTGCTGAGGACCGCCGTTGAGCGTGTAGTAGGTGCCCTTGACGCCGAGAGTGCCGGCCTCGACCACCTGCAGCTGCAGGGTCGTCGGGCCCAGGTACGCCGTTTGCGCGTTGAGAGTGGTAACCGGAGCGGTGGTGTCGGCTACCACGGTGAAGCTCGCCGTCTTGTGCACGGGCTCCACGTTGCCGTTTTGATCGGCCGACCAGAATTCGAGTGTGTGCGCCCCGGGTGCGGTCACGTCGATGTAGTCACCGGTTGTCACCGGACCTCCATCGAGGCGACGCATCGTCGTCCCTATCGCGACCTTGCCGGCATCCGTCACGCCGAAGTAGATGCGCGCAGTGCCAATGTACGAGGCCCTCGCATCGGATGACGTGACCGGAGGGATCGTATCGGCGGCATCGGGGTGTGCATGACAGGCGACGCAGGGGTCCGCGTAGAGCCTGAAGCTGCCTCCATCGTGACACGCATCGCAGTTACCGTCATCGACGGCGTCGTGGTCGAACCCGCTCGCGTGATAGGTAGCGTGGCAGCCGGATTGCGTGCAGTCCTGGTTCCACGACGCGAACTCATCGCGTGGCGACGGATGGCAGGTCGAGCACAGGTTGGCGTGCACGTCTGACAGGCCCGCGCTATGACACTGCGCGCAGTCCATCCAGGCACCGGTACTACCCATCCAGCCATCATGGTTGTCGAATAGCGCAATGCCTCCGCTGCCCAAGGTGGCCGTGTGTAGAACCTCCAGATCGCCGTGTACCTCATGGCAGCTCGAGCAGTCGGCCGTGGCATCTGCGGGCACACGGTCCGGATCGTCGTTGAGATGGCACAGGGCGCAGGTGTCGGAGTAGGACGGGTAGCGACCCGAATCCCCCACGAAAGCGGAGTGCGCGTCGACAAGCGATGCACTGTGGCAGCCTGCTGCCTGACAGCCCAAATCCATGGCCGAGAAGGTGTGATCGGTGGTGAAGTCCAGGTGGTAGTCGGTGCCGGCCGTCTCGTGGCACTGGTCGCACGAGGTCGCCCGCTCGAGCGCGCCACCGGCCGGGTTGTGCATCGCGTGGCAATCCGAGCAGCCGCCCGAGTGGCATGTCTCGCAGCTGTCGGTCGCGTGTACCGTTCGGACATCAGTCGTCCCGTGACATCTCGCGCAACTCTGGGAGCCATCGTCGAGCGGGGTGTGGTCCTCGGCAAGCGCGGGATGGAAGTCCACGCCGTTTTCGATGTGGCAGTTCGTGCACTTGGTCGTAAGACCCGTCATGTCGATCACGTCGTTGTGGCACGTCGTGCACCCGCCGTCGTGTCGCGTGACGTCGGGCCCCTGGATCGGAGAAGCGCCCCACGAGTGGTGGCAGCTGCCGCACTCGAGGCTGTCGGGCGCGTAGTGGACCGACATGCCCAGGTGATAGTCCACGCCCTGGGCCGTGTGACAGGCAGCGCACTCGCGGGAGTCGCTCTCGAAGGCCGCGACGACCTCGGGGTCTGTGGAGGCGTGGCAGGTGTTGCAGGTGAGGCCGAAGCCCAGGTGCACTGACGTGAGGCTCTCGCCTCCGTGGCAGCTCGCGCAGCTGTCGGTTCGCTCGACCGTGTGCAGCGAATCGTGGCTGCCTGACGCCGCGCTCAGATGGCAGTCGGCACACGCGCGCTTACCCTCGCGCATGGCGGCCTGCACGATGGGGTCGTCGCTCAGGTGGCAGGTGAGGCAGGTGATCTGCTCACCTGTGGCGGTGGTGTAGCGGTTGTGCTCGATGGTCAGGTCGCGTACGTGACACGAGCAGCCCGACATATCAGCACTGTTGATGTGGACGCTTTGCGTGCTCGCGTAGTGGCCGGGCACATCCGGGTAGACCGTCGAGTGGCAGTACGTGCAGTCGTCGTTCTCGATGTAGCCCGCGGGGTGCTCGTACGCGTACTCGGGCTCCATATTCCAGTACGCCGGGTAGGGTGCGAACGGGTCGTGACAACCCCCGCAGTCCGTCATCGGGTGGGAAAGCGGGAAGCCGGTGTGGCACTGCGTGCATCCGGCAGTGTCGTCCATGTCGGCATAGATCTGCACGCCGAATGCCCACGCCACGTTCGAGCTGTTTCCGGCGGTGTCGGTCACACGCAAAGTGACCGCGTGCTGTGCATCGTTGGCAAGAGGCGCGGACGGCGTGTAGGAGACCGTCTTTGCCACCGGGTCGTAGACGGGCGTGACGGGCGTGCCGTCGACCGTCATCGCGTACGAGGCCACGGCAGAGCCGTTGGGCACCACGCCCGCAGTGATCGCCGGGGTCTGGGAATTGGTGGTCGAACCGTCGGCGGGCGAGAGGGGCCCGAGGCTCGGGGCGGTGTTGACGATGAATGTCCACGAATACGACGTGCGCCCCGCTCCCGTGAAGACCGAAGCGTACGCGGTATGCGTGCCGTTCTTGAGCGCGGCGCTCTGCTGGTAGGACAGCGTCACGTAGGCGTTGCCCGGCCCCCAGGTCTGCTTCGGGGTGCGCAACACCCCGTCAACCTTGATCTGGGCGCCCGACATCCAGATGCCGGCGGGGTCTGCGACGCGCACCGAGATCAACGGCTTGGCCGTCGTGATCGTGGTGCCGGGAGCCGGCGCGGCCAGCGAGTAGGTACTCGCCGCGACCGCCGTACCGGCAAGTGCGAACAGGAAGCAGGCCACAAGCACGATGCCGATTCCCGCCCGGACGCAAAACGTGTGACGTCTCATGTCGCGATCACTCCCGCCTGATGCCGGGGTTGGGGCCCTGCGGCACGGAGAGCGTGGCTACGATCGACTGCCCGGCAGTCGCACGCACATCCGCATCAGGCCTTCCGCCCCGATTGACTGGCGACGTGCCGCCTTATGCCCCCATGACGACACACCTTTGTACGGCTCGGTCACTCGTATTGCTGTACTTAGCTGAGCCTCCATTACGGAGTATGAACTCGTGAATTATGAACGTCTTTACAAAGCTGACAGACGGATTCATACCGAGACCAGCGCAACGCTCGCTTGACGAACGGCCGTCAGCAGCGCTGAAAGGCGTACTGGGAGTTCGCCGCACGGCGGGTCGTCAGGTGATCGCCGTCCCGGACACCAGGTCGCGAATGCGCGCGAGAGCCCTGCGCCGCGACGCCCAGGCGAACGCGATGCCCATCGCCCCGGTGACTACCAGGTAGCCCGAGAGGGTCACGCGCAGGAGCCGGCCCCCGAGCACCGGCTCGATGAACACGAGCACCCCCAGAGCGAGACCCAGAGTACCCTGAGCCCACAGCACCCACGTGGGAACCGCCGGATCGTCCACCGCCCGCGCCACCCATACGCTCGACACACCGAGCGCCAGTGCCCGGCCGGCGACGTACAAAGCGACGATCGTGAGTCCCAGTTCCGGCGACGAGATGATCGCTGCGGCGACGCCGAGCATTGCTGCGGCCATCCCAAAGAACAGCAGCGAGCCCTTCTTCGCCCGCGCCAGCCCCACCGCGCCCACGAGCGTCGAGAACCCCTCGACGAGCACCCAAACACCGAAGACCAGTCGCAGCAGACCGGCCCGGTTCTCGGCATCTCGCACGACAAGCGGCAACGCCAGCAACGCAAGTCCGCCGAGTACCGCGAGCAGTCCTCGCACGAACTCCAAATTCTCCGCCGAGGACACTGCGTCGGAGAGCCACGCCGAGCTTAGGCCCGCCGCGGGCCTGACCTCCCGGGCACGGCTGCGAGCCGCATCCGAAGCCACTGGCGCGATCAGGTCGAGCGCCTGGACAGGAGTGTCCACGAGCAGACGCATGTCCCCGTTGGACTCGACGACGTGCAGGTGGGAGTTTCGAGCGATTGCGCGTTGCATCAGATCGGCCGGGACGTTGACCTCATCGGTCGCCGTGAAGACCCTCGCCGGGACCGCAACGCGGGCAAGCAGCGCAGGCGCATCGGTGGACAAGATCGCGTTGTCGAGCGAGCGCATCCCGGCAAGCACG
>JBGSMX010000089.1:0-16227 GCA_041739935.1 Coriobacteriia bacterium
GGCCGGAGGCGCCATGGCGGGTCTGCTGGGCACAGCGCGGCGATTCCTGGGCGGGCTACTCGGACCGGAGCCGGCCTATGCGATCTGGACGCGGATCAACGCGTACGAACGCGCGATGGACTACTGCGGGAACAGCTGGTATTGCACCAGCTACAACTACTTTCCCGACGGAGTGAACATCCGCCCTCGCTACATCACCTCGTACAACCGTACCTGGATGTCCGTGGCCTATTGCTGGGGCGGCTGGGATCTTCCATCCGGGTTCAACAGCCTCATGTCCTCGCGATACGATGCGGGTGACATAAACACGACCACAGGCTGGAAACAGCCGAGCACGGCGGGGGCGGACTGCTCGGGGCTGGTGTCGCGGCTGTGGGGCCTGGGAACCAAGCGCAACACGAGCACCGTGTGGGGCATAGGCCTCGGGGCCACAGATGTGTCGTACTACCTGGGGCTTCCGGGATCGGCGGGCGAGCGGATGGGTGATATCTACCTGGATCCCGGTTCGCACGTGATGTTCGTGGACTACCTCACGAGCGGGGGAGCGCGCGTATTCGAGTCGACGAAGAACGACTCGTACGACCGCGTGGTGCACGTGATCAGGCCATCGAGTGAGCTGGTCGGCTATTACGTACGTCGCAACGTCAACTGGTGGATGTGAGTGAGGGGGAATTCGTGGGCACGAGCGATGGGCGGGTAGGCTCGGAGGGCCGTGGGGGGCGTTACGAGCGGCACGGGGCAGGACTGCTGCTGACGATAGCGCTGGCGCTGGCGATGCTGCCGGCTGCCGGCTGCGCGCAGAGCGCCGAGCCTGCCGAGGAGCCACAGGTAGACGTGGAGCAAAGCGCAGTACAGATCGATCCCGAAGCCGTGGCGTCACAGCCGGTGCTCTTCCACGTTGGGCGCAGCGTGTACGCCAACGGCGTGAACGGAGCGCCAAGTACGTTACTCTTCACGGCAGAGCTCGATTTTGCGGGAGTGTTTCGCCTGAGTCCGGATGGCGGGACTGTCTACTACGTCACCGGTGGGCCGCAGGGTGCCAAGTTGTGGGCAGCCGACGTGCTGAGCGGCACGCAGGAAGTCGTGGCCGAGGGCGTGATCGATATCGTTCGCGTCACCGACAACGGCCAGGTGATCGCTCTGAGCGAGGTTACGGATACACCGCTCGATCTCCAGCAGATCGATACGGCCACCGGAGACATGCAGACCCTGGCGTCAGCTGTCGGGCAAGCGGTATGCAGCGAGGATGGGGATGTCTTCGGCTACCTGAGTGCGGCCGACGAGGTCGATCCCGTGTCGCGAGGGGCGGTGTTCCTGGGCCGTACAGGCTCCGGGCCCGTGCTCGTGCGAGATATCGCGGACACCGAGGGTGCCCGCATCCTGGGCATCACGCCGGAGCGATTCTTGTTCATGGTCTCACCCGACGGCGACCCCTACATGGGCGAGGTCTTCGAGTACGACATTGGGACAGGCGGCCTGGCCTCTGTGGCCAAAGACGTCGACTACCTGGCGGGTTCTGCCGACCTGGGTCGTGTCCTGGTGCAGGTGAATCCGGAGCCGGGCGACCCGACCATCTCGCAGGTCGTGCTGATGGCGCGATCGGAGTCCGGTGCCTGGGACATGCAGGCGGTGGGTGAGCCAGCGGTAGACACGGTCTTTGCCGCGAAGCTGAGCGAGGATGCGGCGCGGGCAACGGTGCTCGCCGCAACGCTCGGCCGCGAGGATGCGTTGCGAGTATTCGACCTGGCATCGGGTGCCGTTTCGTACGAAACCACGTTGTCTGCAAGCGTCGCGGTCGCCTCTTTCATGGCTTCGCCCGACGCACGGTGTCTGCTCTATGTGACCCAGCGCAGTCCGGAGGGAACCGAGGAGGGAATCGCCGAGGAGGTACTGCTTGCCGCGGACGTGGACTCGGACACCAATACGCTCGTGACGAGCGATCAGGGCACCGGTGGTGAGATCGTCCGGCCGATCGCGGTCGGGGACTTCGGGTCAGACTAGGACCCAGCCATATCGGTGAGCTCCACATACCGGCATGCGCATCATGCGCGTGCCGGTATCTCGCATACACGCCCATCTCCCAGGCGTTCTCGTTCGCGTGCGGCCGTCAGGTGGTAGCGAGAGAGAATCCGGTGGCGGTCATGAGGTGCGACACGGCGTTGACGCACCCGGTTTCGCCACATATAGTTCATCGCGTGAATAATTCAAGTGTCGAAACAAATGTACCCTCGGATCAGCTGGCGGCGTTGCTCGACGAACTCGACGGTGCCCTGTTCCGCATGGGGCGCCTGATGATGTCGCGCCAGGGCGACTTCGTACATGAGAACGGCCTCACAGCACCCCAGTTCATGGTGCTGAAAATGCTGCTCTCCGACGAACACATGAGGGTCTCTGACATCGCCGTCGCTCTGGGTGTGAAGAACCCCGCAGCATCAATGGTTCTGCAGGGTCTCCAGGATCATGGCTGGGTCACGCGAACCCAGGATGCCGACGATCACCGGGTGGTGAGAGTGTCGGTGACCGCCGAAGGGGCGCAGCAGATCGGGCGTTGCGAAGACTCCCGCCGCGAGTTCATGCGGCGATTCACAGCCGACCTGTCCTTTGAAGACCTTGAGTCGTTCGTACGCATTCTTACGACACTGGCCGACACCGTCGCCCGGATTGTGTGAGTAACCGGCCGGTTGCGCTGCACCGGCCAGAAAGATGAAGGGACACCAATGGATCGCATCACCCGATTCAGCCTGAAGAACTCGGCCGTCGTCGTCATGGCAACGATCATGGTGACAGTAGGCGGAATCTGGTCGGCAACGCAGCTCAAGAAGGAGACCATGCCGGATGTCACGATCCCGATCGTGGCGATCGTAACGCCCTATCCGGGGGCCGCTCCGGCCGATGTGCACGACAAGGTCACCGAGCCGGTCGAACAGGCGATTTCGGGCGTTGAGGGTCTCGACACGCTGCAGTCTTCGTCGAGCGATTCTGTCTCTGTCGTGGTCGCCCAGTTCACCTACTCCACTGACATGGATCAGGCCGAATCGGACTTGATCGACCTGCTCGACATGGTCGATTTCCCGGAGACCGCACTCGACTACTCCACAAGCCGGGTGAGCATGGGCTCACAGCCGATCCTGAGATTCGCGATCGCCGGTGGCGGTAGCGCCGAGGAACTCAAGTCCACGGTGCAAGACACGATCGTGCCGGCGCTTGAGGCTGTTGACGGCGTCGGTGAGATCACCATCACAGATGACACTGCCGACACCGTGAAGCTCACGTTCGATTCCGAAGCGCTGAGCGAGCACGGACTCCAGGTCAGCGACGTCACACAGCAACTTCAAGCCGCGAATCTGTCCTTCCCGGTCGGATCGGTCGAGGTGGACAAGGTTGACAACCCGATTCGCGTCAGCGGAACGATTGCCGACATCGAGGATCTCAAGAACCTGCAGATTGTCATCTACCCGAACGCCAACGAGATGTTCGCGGACGCGTTCTCTGCAATGGGCGAGGGCATGGGTCAACTCGGCGGAGCGGTGGGTCAGCTCGGTGCCGGTATGGGCCAGCTAGGCGGAGCGGTCGGCGAGCTGGGTGTCGGCATGGGTGACATGGCCCAGGGTTTCGGCACGCAGATGGGTCTTTCGGCTGCCTTGCAGGACGTGCAGTATCAGCTGCTCGACGCGAAGAACCAGCTCACGAACACGAACATCCTTGTCGCCCAACTCGAGAGCCAGGGTGCGACAGCGACACCCGAGTACTTCCAGGCCGTGGCGATGGCCGCCGCCTATACGGAGCAGGTCATCCCCGGTCTCACCGATGCATCCGACCAGATCAAGGCGCAGATGATCGCGACACAGCCGCCGGCGACCGGTACTACCACCGCGCCCCCGGCGATGTCCTCACCCGGTGGATCCACCTCGATGTCCATGGACACGAGCATGGAGATGGGCGAGATGAAGCTCGAACTCGTCTCGCTCGGCGATCTGGCTGAGATCACATATGCCGAAGACGCCGCGAGCCTCTACAGCCGGGCAGATGGCCAAGCCGCAGTTCTCGTGGACATCGTGAAGACCCAGGACGCGAACACTGTGGACACGTCCGATGGCGTCAAGGAAGTCATGGCGCAGATCGAGTCGGAACTGCCCGAGGGCAGCTCGGTCACCTACACCTACGACGGCGCGGTCAAGATCGAGGACTCCATCTCGGACATGTTCCGAGAGGGTCTGCTCGGCGCGCTGTTCGCATTCATCGTCATTCTGATTGCGCTTCGTAACTGGCGCGCCACGCTCATCTCGGCGATCTCGATCCCGCTTTCGGTGGTCATTGCGCTGCTCGCCATGAAGCTGCTCGGCGTCACTATGAACATCATGACGCTGGGCGGGCTCACTGTGGCCATCGGGCGAGTCGTTGATGACTCGATCGTCGTCATCGAGAACATCTTCCAGCATCTGCAGTCAGGGTCCGAGCGCACGCCGGAGATGATTCGTGCGGCGACCTCGGAGATGTCCGGAGCGATCACGTCTTCGACAATCACCACCGTCGCCGTCTTCGCCCCGATGGCCTTTGTCTCGGGCATCGTTGGCAAGATATTCACTCCGTTCGCGCTCACCGTTGCGGTTGCGCTCGGCGCTTCACTGCTTGTGGCGGTCACCATAGTTCCGCTCCTGGGCAAGTGGGCGCTCCTCGGCGCAAAGGTGCATCCCCGCGATGAGCGACAGACGAAGTCGGGCAAGTTGTACAGCAATTCGCTGGGATGGTCCCTCGATCACAAAGGCATCGTGCTATCCGCCGCTACGCTGCTCTTCGTCGGTTCTTTGGCGCTGATACCGGCAGTGGGTACCGGCTTCATGAGCTCTATGTCAGAGAACTACGCACAGATGGATGTAGAGTACCCGGCTGGCTACACCGCCGAGGATGTTGACGCGGCGCTTGCTTCGCTCGAAGACGATATCGCTGCCGACCCCGATGTCGACTTCTACACCACGTCGGTCAACACAGGTGGCGGCTTCAGCATGCTGGAGGGCGGTGCGCAGACCGGCAACAAGGGCACCGTGTTCGTCGGATTCATGCCCGATACCGACATGGATACCGCGATACCGCGCCTGCGTGAGATTGCGGCGCCGCTGATTGCAGACGGCGCGGACGTGAAGGTTGGCGAGACCTCGTCTATGGGCGCGTCGACGAACTCGGTGGACATGGTCGTCACCGGTCCGGACATCGAGTCGATCACAACGGCCACCGAGCAGATCGCCGCCGCGATGGAGGGTGTTGAGGGCCTCGAGAACGTCACGAGTAATCTGAGCGAGACCCGGCCGCAGATATCCGTCGAGGTGCACCAGGCCGCTGCTGCATCGTACGGTCTCAATGCTGCGATGGTCGCCGGCACGGTCCGTGGCTACGTAGCGGAGCAAAGCGCAGGATTCATCGAGCTAGATGGCCGCGATGCCGAGATCATGTATATCACGCGGCTCGACGATGTCGAGTCGGCCGAAGATATCGCCGATCGCACACTCAAGAGCCCGCTCGGGGACGACGTCCGAATCGGTGACATCGCCACCGTCAAGTCGGTAGAGACGCCCGTTTCAGTTCTCACGCGCAACAGCGCCGAGTACGCATCTGTCTCGGGGGCCGTGACCCAGCGCGATTCGAGCAGCGTCATTTCCGCAGTCGAGGCCGAGGTCGCCAAGCTTGATCTGCCCGATGGCGTGGAGGTTACCAGCGAAGGCGTTGCAAGCATGATGAACGAGAGCTTCCAGCAGCTCGGTGTCGCCATGATCATTGCCGTGTTCGCCGTGTATCTCGTGATGGTGGTGTCGTTTGGCGAGGCTATCGCTCCGCTGGCGATCATGTTCTCGCTCCCACTCGCGGTCATAGGCGGTATCGCCGGCCTGTTCATCGCCGGCCTGCCTATCGACATGCCCGCAATGATCGGCGCGCTGATGCTGATCGGCCTCGTTACCACGAACGCAATCATGTTCATCGAGCGGGTGAATCAGAAGCTTGCCGACGGACTGGATCGCAGACAGGCCTTGCTCGATGCGGGGGCCAACCGCGTCAGACCGATTCTGATGACTGCGCTGACGACCATCATGGCGCTCATCCCGATGGGTATCGGCATGGGAGGCGGCGCCATGTCGTCGCAGTCACTCGCCATCATCGTCATGGGTGGTCTGACCACATCGACCGCGCTCACTCTGATCGTTGTGCCGGTCGTCTACGATCTGCTCGAAACTCAGAAGGAGCGACTTCTCGGCTACTTCTCGAACAAGAGCGAGCCGATCGTTCCTGAGATATAGGGACTGCACGCCCCGTCCGTCGTCGCGCTACGATAGCAGCAGGGCGGTGACGGACGGAAGGCGTTGATCATGGCGGGACTCGGCGCATATTCTGAGGTTGGGCGGCTTCGCACGGTGCTGGTGCACCGGCCGGGTCTGGCTCTTGAGCGCTTGACGCCACAGAACCGCGGCGACTTCCTTTTCGATGAACTCGTGTGGGTGGAGCGGGCTCAAGCCGAGCACGATGCCTTCGCCGAGGTTCTGCGGCAACGGGGAGTCGAAGTGCTCTACCTGCAAGAGCTGCTCACCGAAACGCTGGCAGCGTCGGAAATCGCCCGCGCTGAATCCATCGACCGCGCGGTCTCGTCGTTTTCAGTTGGCCTTTCGCTCGTCCAGGAGCTTCGAAGCTACCTGCTCGAGATGACACCCGCGCGCCTTGCCGACGTACTCGTCGGCGGCCTGCTTGTCTCGGAACTCGAGGGCATCGACCTGGCGACGCTCAACAGACGCTCGCTCGGTGCGGTTCTGTCGGGTCCCGAGACCTTCGTGCTGCCACCGCTTCCCAACTCGATCTTCACGCGCGATTCCAGCGCGTGGCTCTTTGGCGGAGTCGTGTTGCCGCCACTGTTCTGGTACGCCCGCCGCCTCGAGGTCGTGAACCTCTCGACGATCTACCGCCATCACCCCCGGTTCTCGCAGGCCGACTTCGGCTTCTGGTACCCGCCGGCCGGAGATGCGGGCAGCTTCGCGGTCGAGGACTTCAGTCAGGGTGCCTCACTCGAGGGCGGCGATGTCATGCCGGTAGGGAACAAGACAGTGCTCGTGGGCATGGGAGAGCGCTCGACCGGTCGCATGGTCGAGCGGCTGGCGACAGCGCTGTTCTCGGCGGGAGCGGCGGAGCGCATCATCGCGTGCCGGATGACTCAGGACCGCGCATACATGCACCTCGACACGGTATTCGGCCTGGTGGACCGCGACGCGGTCACGCTGTATCCGCCCGTTGTCGATGCGATGAATGTCTACAGCGTGAGGCCCGGGGCGCGGGCCGACGAGTTTGAAATCGCCGAGGAGCGCGGGCTTCTGCCTGCCCTCGCCGACGCACTGGGAGTACCCGCGCTGCGGACGATCCCGACCGGCGGCGACTCCTTCCAGTCAGCCAGGGAGCAGTGGGACGATGCGAACAATGTCGTCGCTGTGGAGCCGGGCGTGGTCGTAGGCTACTCGAAGAACACCCATACGAACGCGCGACTGCGTGCTGCCGGGATCGAGGTCATCGAGATCGAGGGCAGCGAACTCGGCAAGGGACGAGGAGGCTGTCACTGCATGACCTGCCCCATCGCGCGCGACCCCGCGTAAGTCCCACGGCTCGTCTCCGGGGCGTGGCGCTGTGCGAGGGTGGGTCGCACGAGTGCGAATTACTCTGCACGCGCGAAAAGGGAGTCCCCCCGATGCGTCGAAGAATAGGTACGTCTAGCATTGCGTCTGCCGGGACCTGCGGGTGCTGGCGCGATTGCCGGGCACGTGAACGCCGACGCAAGTGAGGTCGCACCGGATGCCTCGTATGAGGCGACCTCGTGAGGGGTGGGGGTAGGTACATGAGTATCATCGAGTTCAATGTGTGGCTGGACAACATCTTCGTCGTCCTGTACGTCTGCGTGTGGCTGTTCCTGATATGGCACTTCACGATGGCCATCATCAAGGGACGCGTGCGCAAGTCCTTTGTCGAAGGGCATTGGCCCGAGCACGACAGTCGTCCCCCCGCGCTGCCCAAGTTCCTGCATGCCCAACACATGATCATGATGGTCGTGCTGGGCATCACGGGCATGTACATCAGGTTCCCGTACTTCGCGAACGGGCGCGTTACGATGCGCTACATCCACTACTTCGCCATGATCGTTGTGACGATCAACCTGGTCTACCGCATCTGGTACGCGTTCTTCTCGAAGCGCAAAGACTACAAGGAGTTCGCGATCACCAAGGTGGACCTGGCGACGGCGGGCGGCGTTCTCAAGTACTACGGCTACCTGAGCGATGAGAAGCCGCATGTTGCGAAGTACAACGTCATGCAGAAGATGAGCTATATGTTGTTCCTGGTGATGATGATCGTGATGGCATTCACCGGCTTCTCGCTCGTCACCGCGCCGATTCTGTTCGGTGCGAGCCCTCGCGACGTGCTCGTGGGCTGGTGGCTCGGTAACCTCGTTGGGAGCACGGACCTGGCCGGCTGGTACATGCGGATCATCCACTACATCCTCAACTGGGGCTTCATCATCATGACCACGGTCCACGTGTACCTCTCGGCGACTATCGATATCCCGTGCACGCTCGACTTCTTCGGTATCAAGGAGATGAAGATCGTCGAGGGGCACGGTCACGGTGAGGAGCATGTGAGCGAGAGCCCGGAGGACCCGGGAACCACGACAGGCGGAAGCCCGGACCTGGGCTTCGTACGGCACTAGTTACCGTCCGGCACCGAGACTCGAGTCTCGTACTTCAGGCCCCATGCGGCAGCAACCGCGTGGGGCCTGAGCATGTGTCGCGCGAATCGGGTGGTCTGCCCCGAATCCGCCTGGGAGCTTCGTGCTACGGCTCGTCCATGATCCAGCGGATCTGACGCCGCGCGAGCCTTGAGACTGCAGCGTCCCCACCCAGAACGGTCACCTTATCGATGTGCTCGAGGTTGGCTCGTATCCCCGCATCGGTACCCGGTGCCAGGTGGCGCGAGGGAGTCAGTACCAGCGTCGACCCGCGACGCGCCTGCATGACGGCTCCCGCCAGCGCGTCGGCGAAGCCCGTACCCGTTGCGATTCCCAGGCCATCCCACTCGAGCCCTTCGGCTACACCGTGCTGTGCGAGCAGCAAGGAGGTCTCGTAGCGATCGCTGCCGGCGAAGCGGGTCGTGTGTTCGATCGCCGTGCCGAGGAGCTGCCACTCAATAGTGTCGGGTAGCGCACCCGTGCCTCCGGCGATGTATGCGTAGCGCGCTCCGATCGATTCGATCGCTACGACGGTAGCCGTGGGCAGGGTAGAGGTGCGAGACAACAGCACGGGCCGGCCCGTATGCGCCGCCACCGCGGCGGCTCCGAGTGCGTCGGGAAATGACTTCCCCGTGGCGACGTAGATGCCGCCATCGTAGGGAAGTGAAGCCGCATCTCGTGCTTTGACCGTCTCGCTCGCCACCAGTGCCGCAGTCTCGTAGCGGTCCTTACCGCCCAAGCGGGTCACTTCGGTTACGCCGGGCATGGCGTCGATCGCCTCGGCAACGCCGGTCGAAATCGCACTCGGCCCGCCGATGAGGACGACGCTCGCTGCTCCCAATCGCGCGAGCTCGGTGCCGAGTCCGGAAGGAACAGACGCGCCGCCCGTGAGCAGGATCGGCCCCCCCAGCGAGCCGGCGAGCGCCGAGCCACCCAGGGCGTCAGGCCAGTTCTCGCCCGAGCACACGACCGCCGTGTCCGCCGACCCGTTTGGAAACGCGAGTCGCGAGGCTGCGAACGCCGTCTGGTACCGGTCGGCTCCTGCTACAGACGTGATATAGGTGCCGTAGTCATCGACCTCGGTCAGCATGTTTGGCCGGTATGCCGAGAAACCGGCCTGCGACCAGTACGGGTACTGGGTCAGCCTCTCCACTGCGTGTCCGGCAGAACTGCTTTGCTCGCGCGTCCAGTACCACGTGTGTTCTGAGTTCGCCCACTTGTAGAAGATCGCCGCGTGGTAGTCGTACTTGAGCAGCATGTCACCCGGCTGAAGATCGTCGCGCTCGATCACGGTTCCGTATGGCGCAAGCGTGCGCGTGGACGCCCCCGGGGCCGGCAATCTCCAGGCCATGGAGGCCATGCCCGAGCAGTCCTGGCGGTACGTCTCGAATCTGAGGGACTGGCTGTACGGGACCTGTAGATCGACCCAGCGCCCTGCGCGCCCGACGATCTCGAGTCTGGTGAGCGCGTGAGCCGGTGTCGCTGTGGCGAGCATGACGATGAGGGCAACGAGCGCCAGCCTGCGACGTCCCATGCGGTCGAACCTCCTTGTGTGCGGTCTAGTGCACCTATCGGCGCCACGGGCCTGCATACTGAGCGAGAGAGTGGTTCGGCACCCGGCAATAATACCTCTGGGTGTGTTCCTGTATCAGTTCCGTTACAATACTCACTCATATTGGTAGGTGTTAGCTGTCGTTTTGTGAAAGGAGCTGGCAGCGTATGTGGGAGGATCGTACTCGCAAGTTCCTCGCTCTGACGCTCGTCGCTGTTCTTGCCGTCAGCATGCTTGGTCTGGCTGGCTGCGCGAGTGGTGAAGAGACGTCCGAAGACGGGGAAGAAACGGCCACCGAGATCATCAAGATCGGTGTTCACACCTCTCTTACTGGTGGACTGGCCGACTACGGCTTCGCGGCTTCCGAGGGTCTGAAGCTTGCGGCCGAGGATTTCTCGGGCTTCGAGGTTGACGGTGTCATGTACGACATCGAACTCGTGGTCAAGGACGACAAAGGCGATGCCGCTGAGGCACCCATCGTCGCCCAGCAGCTCGTCGATGAGGGTGTTGTCGGCGTCATCGGTGGACTGACCTCCGGTGCCACCGCCGCGGCCCTGCCGATCTACCAGGAGGCCGGCATCCCGGTCATCTCTGGTTCGGCCACGAACCCGGACCTCACCGAGGCCGATTTCGACAACTTCTTCCGCACCTGCCTGCGTGACGACCTTCAGGGTCAGGCTATCGCGGAGTGGGCCATCGAGCTTGGCGCTGCCAAGGTTGTCGTCATGGACGACCGCGGCGACTATGCCGTTGGTCTGGGCAACATCGTCGAAGAGGCTCTCAAGGCCGAAGGCGCCGAGACTCTTCGCCAGGAGGGCCAGGAGGGCGACGTCGACTTCTCCGCCCAGGTGAACAACATCAAGGCATTCGCTCCCGATGCAGTCATCTTCACGGGCTATCACCGTGAGGCCGGTCTGCTCTTCAAGCAGCTCACGGAAGCCGGCGTTGAGACCCAGTTCATGGGCGGCGACGGCATCAAGTCCGACGAGATCGGTGCCGAGGCCGGTGGCGCAGAGAACGTCGAAGGCGCGCTGTGCACCTTCGGTGGCTTTGCCCAGGAAACGATGCCTGGCTTCGAGGAGTTCGCGACCCGATTCAGCGAGGCGACCGGCAAGGACGCCGGCCCCTACGCCGAGAACAACTACGACGGTCTTGGCGCTCTTGTCACGGCTATCGTTGAGGCGCAGTCCTTCGAGGGTGCCGACATCATCGAGGCACTGCACGTGATCGAGTACGAAGGAATTCAGGGCACGCTGACCTTCGACGAGAAGGGCGATGTCTCCGTCCCCGGTGGCGGCGGCACGAGCATGATTCCTCGCTTCGAGTACACGGACGGCACCTGGTCGGTCATGTAACGACCGGGTTAGTGCACGAAATTGCGGGAGGCCGGGCGAATTCGCCCGGCCTCCTTCTTTGCCTGTGACGGGCACCTTTGGTATCGTGTGCGTTCGGTACCCGCATACGGGACCGTGACCACTGCATAACAATCCCGCAACGAGACGGGCTGGGCGAAAGGGCCGGATGAGCTTCGACCATGTCTTCAGCCTGACGGTGTCCGGAATTACCGTCGGCATGATCTACGCGTTGATCGCTCTTGGATACACGATGGTCTACGGCGTGTTGGAGCTGATCAACTTCGCCCACGGAGAAGTGTTCACCGTGGGAGGCTACATTGCTGCCACGACGCTGATCTGGGCGGGCATCGACACCACGACACCGCTGTGGGTGAAGATCGGCTACTTTGCTCTCGCAATCGTGTTGTCGGTGAGCCTCACGGCGTTTCTGGGCTGGCTTATCGAGAGGGTGGCGTACCGGCCGCTGCGAGGCAGTTCGCGCATCATCGCGCTGCTCTCGGCCATCGGTGTGTCACTCATCTTGCAGAACAGCCTGATCCTGATCTACGGGCCCGAGCCCATCATCATGCCGACCTCGATGGTCCCCTCCGGCTTCGTCGAGCCGTTCGGCGTGCGCATTCGTACGCTGCAATTCGTGATCATCGGCGCATCCATCGTGCTGATGGGCATTCTCACCTACATCGTGAAGAGCACCCGGATCGGCAAGGCCATGCGTGCCACCTCGCAGGACATGGAAGCTGCCGAGATGATGGGCATCGATACGAACCGCACGATCTCATTCACGTTCGTCATCGGTTCCGGGCTTGCGGCGATCGGCGGCTTTCTGGTCGCCATGTACTATGGCTCGCTGCAGTACGACACCGGATTCCTCTACGGGCTCAAGGCCTTCACCGCCGCAGTGCTGGGCGGAATCGGCAACATCCCCGGCGCTGTCGTGGGCTCGCTCATCCTCGGTCTTGCCGAGGTGTGGGGCGTCGGTCTCGAGCTCGGGCTGTTGGCCTGGCTGTTCGTGGGAGGTCTGGCCATCGGACTCTACTTCCAGCTGGTGCGAGCCCCCAAGGCGCGCGTCGGGCACATCTCCGATGAAGCGCGTACACCCGAGTACGAGCACAAGATCGCCGGGCTCTACCGACTGGCCCCGTTCACGTCGATGCGCACCATTCTGGGAGAGCGCAAGGACGCGCTGGCCGATGTTTCTGCGCGGCACGCGATGCGCCTTTTCAGCGGCAACGTCGTGCTGGCTGTCTTCGCCGTCATGTTCTTCATGAACGGAGACGTGCAGTTCGCCTCCAAGTGGCAGCATGCGATCTCGTTCGCGGTGCTCATGGCTATCCTCATGTTCCGACCGTCGGGAATCCTTGGCGACAATATCCAGGAGAAGGTGTAGCCACATGGCAAACGTATTCTCCGGGATGGGTCAGAGGCTGCGGCAGGCGCCACGCTGGACCTTCAGCCTTGCTGCTCTCGTTCTCGCGATCACGTTTCCGCTGCTCGAGCAGGCCGGCCTCATGGACACGCTGTGGCTGCGGCTTGGCACGCGAACGCTCGTGTACGTGCTTCTCGCGCTGGGGCTGAACCTGGTACTGGGCGAGACGGGCCTTCTGCATCTGGGCTATGTCGCGTTCTTCGCTGTCGGGGCCTACACCACCGCGATCCTGTCCTCGCCCCGGCTGGGGTATCACTGGAACTTCTGGGCCATCATGGGACTGGCGATCGCGGTGTCCTCGCTGTTCGGGTTCGTCGTGGGCTTCCCGACACTACGCTTACGAGGGGACTACCTCGCCATCGTCACGCTGGCGTTCGGTGAGATCACGCGCATCACGTTCAACAACTGGGAGAGCGTCACCAACGGCCCCGGTGGCATCCCGGGCATCTATCCGCCGGTCATCTTCGGATGGCTCGTGGACAAGCCGATCGAGTTCTACTACCTGCTGCTGATAGCGGTTGTGCTCGTGGTGATCGTGCTGACGAACATCAAGAATTCCCGGATCGGCCGGGCGTGGAACGCGCTTCGTGAAGACGAGATCGCGGCGAACCATGCAGGCGTGCGCTCGATGGGCATGAAGATGCTTGCCGTGGTGATCAGCTCCGGTATCGCCGGTCTGGCCGGCGCCATCTTCGCCTACTACCAGCAGTTCATCAATCCGACGTATTTCATCTTCATGCAGTCGGTCATCGTCGTGTGCATGGTTGTTCTGGGCGGCATGGGCTCGATCCCCGGAGCGATAGCGGGAGCGGTCGTGCTCGATATGACGCCTGAGGTCATCCGTCAGGTCTTCACCAACTGGCTGCCCTCGGCACTGGGTCCGGACTTCTTGCCACAGGTGCAGACCGCCATGCAGACCGATTTCGACCGCTACCGGATGCTGCTATTCGGCATCATCATCGTGTTGATGGTCATCTTCAGGCCCGAGGGGCTGCTCCCCAACGCGCTGTGGCGCCGCGAAGTCCACGAGGAAGACCCCAGAGAAGCAGAGCACACCCGTCAGCGCCTCTTCGACTTCGAAGAGGGTCACAAGGACCTGGAGGTGTAGCGGATGTCAGACGTGGTTCTCGACTTTCGCAGCGCGACCAAGTCCTTCGGCGGACTCAAAGCTGTCGATGGTCTGTCGTTCCAGGTGTACCAGGGCGAGATCCTCTCGCTTATCGGGCCCAACGGCAGCGGCAAGACGACGACGTTCAATCTGATCACGGGCCTCTACGAGCCCGATTCCGGCGACATCTTGCTCAAGGGGGAGTCGATCGCGGGCCTGCGCCCGGATCAGATCCACCGTAAGGGCATCTCCCGGACCTTCCAGTTGCTGCGGCTGTTCTCCAACATGACCGTGCTCGAGAACGTCATGGTGGGCACGCACAGTCACACGAGCGCCGGCATCTTCAGCTCCGCACTTCGCTTGCCCAAGATGCGCCGGGAAGAGGTGCGGGCGACCGCGAAGGCCAAGGAGATCCTGGACATGTTCCCCGGTCGATTCTCCGGGGGGCGTCAGTCCCAGCCCGCGTACTCGCTGTCGTATGCGAACCGCCGCCGGCTGGAGATCGCGCGCGCCCTGGCCTCGGACCCCTCGCTGTTGCTACTCGACGAGCCGGTCGCCGGCATGAATCCGGCCGAGACCCGCGAGGTCATGGAGCAGATCAAGGACCTTCGCGATCGCGGGTACACGATCTTGATGATCGAGCACGACATGAACGTCATCATGGGCGCATCCGACCGCGTCATCGCAATGGATCACGGTGTGAAGATCGCAGAAGGCGACCCGACCACGGTCGCAAACGACCCTGCCGTAGTGGAGGCATACCTTGGGAGACGCGGAGCGGACGCCGCTTCTTGAGTTCCGTGACGTCCGTACCCACTACGGGCGTATCGAGATCCTCAAGAACGTCAACTACAAGATCTACCCGGGCGAGATAGTCTGCCTTCTGGGCGGCAACGCCTCGGGTAAGTCGACCACGATGAAGACGATCCTGGGCATCGTGAAGCCTACGAGCGGCGAAGTCATGTGGGACGGCGAGGTCATCAACAACCTGCGCACCGGAGAGCGGATCAAGCGCGGCATCGCGACGGTGCCCGAGAACAGGCGTCTGTTCCCGCATCTGACGGTGCTCGAGAACCTCGAGATGGGTGCGTATACCCGCGATGACGCACGTGAGATAGCCGAGGACCTGGAGAAGGTCTACGCGATCTACCCGCGTGTCTACGAGCGCCGCAGCCAGCGGGCCGGGACGCTTTCGGGTGGCGAGCAGCAGATGGTCGCATTCGGTCGCGCACTCATGAGCCGTCCGCGGCTGATCATCATGGACGAGCCGTCGATGGGACTTGCGCCCGCGCTGGTCGACCAGTCGTTCGACACCATCGCCGAGATCAACAAGCAGGGCGTGTCCGTGTTCGTGGTCGAGCAAAACGCGAACGCCGCGCTATCGATTGCGAATCGCGGCTACGTGCTGCAAAACGGGCGCGTGGTCCTCGAAGGAGCCGCGTCGGAGCTGTTGCAGAACGAGGAGCTCAAGCGCGCCTATCTGGGCGAGTAGACACTCACCGTCGAGCTCACCGGCGTGAAGAGGCGTGTCTTCGCCATGCCGCCAGGCGTACGGGATCGACGCCGGCGCGGTATCCCCCGATAACGAGCATGTTGACCGCCGTGCAGCGCAGGAGTCCGTGTTCGTGCCAGGCTCGCGTCGACGTGTGGACGTCCGCGGCCGGTCGGGCAAGCGTGCCAAGCGCACGTAGGCGCAGTGCGAACTGGTAATCCTCCATCGTGGGAATCTGCGGAAAGCCGCCCAGGTCTTCGAAGTCCTGCGACCGAACGAACAGCCCCTGATCGCCGTACGGAAGGCTGAACAGCCGGTAGCGAGTCCGGCCACCTGCGGTGATCAGCCGGTCGGCGATCGAATCGGGTGAGCCGGCCCGGTAGCCGAACGCTCCGCCGGAGACAGACGCGGTGGCCAGCGAGGCGCACACGAGCGCGGCGAAGCCCGGGGGCAGGGTGGAGTCGGCATGCAAGAACAGCATCGCATCACCGCGTGCCGCTTCGGCTCCCGAGTTCATCTGGCGCGCACGGCCTCGATCGCAGTGCACGACG
>JBGSMX010000095.1:0-2497 GCA_041739935.1 Coriobacteriia bacterium
GCCGCGCCGCCGCCCGCCTCTGCCGCCCGTCGATGTACACTGACCGGGCTGCCGGCCGGCGTAGCTCAGCTGGAAGAGCAGCCGCCTTGTAAGCGGCAGGTCGACGGTTCGAGTCCGTCCGCCGGCTCCAGCAGGCTCGTCACGGTGCCCAGACGGCCTACGAGGCAGGTCGTTTGTACTCCGTTTGTACTGCGCGTCTTCACGACTGCTCTTCGCTGTCTTCGCTCAGGTCGACAAGTGCTGCCACGAGCTCGGCTGCGCTCTCCCGCATGTCTGGCAGCACGTGGCTGTAGGTGTCCAGCGTGATCCTGATGCTAGCGTGGCCGAGGCGCTCCTGCGCGACCTTCGGGTGGACGCCAGCGCGCAGCGCCAGTGTCGCCTAGGTGTGCCTGAGGTAGTGCATCCGGATCCGCGGCACCGCAACATCGGCGAGCGCCTGCGCGAGCGGCGTCTCAGATACGTGGTAGTGGACGGCCTTGCGCTGCCGCTGCACCGCCAGACGTCCGTGCTCGAGGTCGACGCCGGACCACTGCAGGCCGAGCGCCTCACCGCGGCGGAGGCCGGAGAGTGCCAGGAGGTGCCACAGCGGGTCGAGACGGTCCTCTCGCGTCGCCCGGAGGAACGTGGCGAGCTCGGGTTTCGACCACGTGTGCATCTCCGGGCGCCGGACCTTCGGCTTCTTCACGCCGGCAGCCGGGTTGATGCGCAGGGGACCGGCGTGCGTGGCGTCGTCGAGAGCGTGCTGCAGGACGCCGAGCAGGTCACGGCGCGTGGCGGGGGAGAGGGGGCGCCCGATCCTCGGCAGCGCATGCGGACTGCTTGCGGCTGGGCTGCCTCAAGTCATCCTCCCCTGTCCGCCAGCCTCACGTGGGACTACTGGAGCAGTTCCGCTGCTACGGCCTCCGTGAACAGCGCCTGGAATGCGAGATCGCGCACGGAGATCCGCTCATCGACGTTGTGGATGCGCTGTATGACCTTGTCGTGCTCCTCTAGCAGATGGGGACAGAATCCGTAGGCTACTGTCCGTGAGCGCGAGGAGCGAAACCAGTTGGAGTCCGTGAATCCGACGAAATGGGTGGCTGCCAACCGGGCCTCAGGCAGACAGCGTCTGAGCACACGCTGAACGCAGTCTGACAGCCTCGTAGGATACGGGGAGGCATTGCCGGGCGTCACATCGATCCACTCGAACTCCCATTTGGCATCAACACACGTAAGGGCGGCACGCACCTGTGCTTCGACCTCACTCTCGGAACAGCCAACGGGCGTCCTGCAGTCGAAGGCAATCTCGACCCTGGTTGGATACACGTTGAGCACACTGGTATTTGAGTGAACGATAGTCGGAGCGAAGCCGAAACCCAGGAGGGGCTCGATCAGCCTCGCGACGGGCGAGTCTTGAGCTACCAGGTCAGCGAGTGCTTGACGCGTCGCACGAGAATCACGGAGGCGTCTTCTCAGATCATCGTCTTCAACCAAGTACTCCACTAGGTCCCGAGACGCTTCGCCGACTGCGAGCGGCAGCGGATGCCCTACGAGGGCCTGGATGACTTCGGCAGCCCCGACGATCGCAGCTTGACTGTGTCGTGGCATCGAGGCGTGCCCGGCCTCGCCATGGACGACTATGCGAAACGAAGCTGAGCCCTTCTCACCGACCCCCAGCAAGTAGACCCGACGCCCGTTGCGCACGAAGAAGGACCCTCCGCCCTCGTTGAGCAGGTAGTCAGTCCGTACGAGGTCAGGCCGGTGCGTGACGAGCCACCCGGCGCCGGCCGTGCTGCCCTCTTCTTCATCGGAGGTGCAGGCGAACACGATGGTGCCGGCAAAGCCAGCCGTGGCAAGACGCCTTACGGCAACGGCATGAGCGGCCAGGGTGTTCTTCATGTCGAGCGCTCCGCGACCCCACACGTAGCCGTCCTTGATCAACCCTGAGAACGGAGGGAATCGCCAGCCCTCGGGTCTTGCGGGCACCACATCTTCGTGAGACAGCAGCAGCAACGAGGGACCTCGCCTCTGACCTTCAACGCGCAGGACGAAGCTCCGCCGATCTTCTGGCTCGCCGACGATCTCACCCACCAGCCCAGCGTCACCGAACCAAGCCGCCATGAATCGAGCGACGGCAGTCTCATTGCCGGGGGGGTTGCTTGTGTCAATTCTGATCAGCTGACTGAGCAGTTGACTCGTCTCCGGCTCTACCTCAGCGACGACTCGTGGATCGATACCGAACGTATCCATTCAGAGACCCTGCGTCACGCGAATGTGCTTGGGGGGCAGTGGGCCACGATCGACCGACGGCGTCGCCTCGCCAACGAGGGCCCGCGCATCCTTCAGTGTGCGCCGGCCCGCGTAACTGTCGACGCGCATGCCTCTGTGTTCGAGTACGCGCAGCGTGCGCTCGTGGACCTGGGTGCGCTGGTCGGGTGCGAGGACCTCGACGGTCGTCACGACATCCGCCTACGCCGTGCGGGCAGCGAGTCGCCGGTGGGCGGCGATCACCTCGTCG
>JBGSMX010000211.1:0-13622 GCA_041739935.1 Coriobacteriia bacterium
CCGTCATCGTGGAAGCGCCCGCGCCCGTTTCCGCCTCGCTCGACCGGGCGCACGTCAAGCGCGCGTGGCCGGCAGTCCTCGCCGAGATCAAGGCCGCGAAGTCGTCGCGTGCGTCGATATTCGCGAATACCGAGGTCGATATCGATGCTGACGGTGCGACTCTGGTCATCGAGTTTCCCGCCGACCAGGAGTTCACCGTGAACCTCGCGCAATCGCCCGACACCCGGCAGCTGCTGCAAGGTGCGCTCACGAAGGTGCTCGGCACACGCCCGGCGTTTCGCTACCAGCTCGGCCGCGGGCCGGTCCGTCCTTCGACCGATGCAGAGCCGGTACTGCCGACAGATGTTCCGCCGGCGGCCGGCGGGGACGAGACCGAGTCGGTCGCTCACGCGGGCGGCACGGATGACGAGATCGAACGGATGATGAGCGAGTTCGGCGCCGAGAAGGTCGCCGAGTACCCTCACGAGACGAACAACGGAGAGGATGAAGGCTGACATGAAGCCCAACATGAACAACATGCTCAAGCAGGCCCAGCGCATGCAGACCGAGATGGCCAGGGTGCAAGAGGAGCTCAAGACCGAGACGGTCGAGGTGTCCGTCGGCGGCGGGACCGTCAAGGTCGTGATGACCGGCGATCTCTCGTTGCAGTCGATCACGATCGATCCCACCGCTGTCGATCCCGGTGATGTGGCCATGCTCGAAGACATGGTGGCCGCAGCCGTCAACGAGGGGCTGCGCCAGGCACAAGAGCTTGCGAGCAACAAGATGGCTGCCATCACCGGCGGCATGAACATCCCGGGCCTGATGTAGCGATGCGCTACGCCCCGCCGATCGCGCGGCTGCTCGAAGAGCTCGAGCGGCTGCCCGGAATCGGGCCGAAATCGGCCCAGCGGCTCGTGTACCACATTCTGCGTACCGATTCGGTCGAAGCCGGCCGCCTGGCCGAGGCCATACTCGAGGTCAAGCGAACGATTCATTTCTGCGAGCGTTGCTTCAACTTCGCCGAGAACGACTTGTGCGAGGTGTGCACCGACGCGCGCCGTGACACGACGCTCCTGTGTGTGGTGGAAGAGCCGCGCGATCTGGTTGCGGTCGAGCGGACCGGCGAGTTCAGCGGCGTGTACCACGTGCTTCAGGGGGCCATATCGCCCATCGACGGGATCGGCCCCGAGCAGCTCCGCATCCGCGAGCTTCTCGGCAGGCTCGCCGATGAGACGGTGACCGAGGTTGTGATCGCGACCAACCCGAATGTCGAGGGCGAGACGACCGCGCTGTATCTGGCCCGGCTTATCAAGCCGCTCGGAATACGGGTGACGCGAATCGCATCGGGGTTGCCCGTCGGGGGCGATCTCGAGTACGCCGATGAGGTCACGCTCGGACGCGCGCTTGAGGCCCGCAGGGACATGTAACCGTTGCGGGCACGTGAGTTGCCAGGATTTGTCTACCGTTCACCGATTCATTGGCGCCGTCTGCCGCCGCCTGCAGGGCGCAGACAACCGCCCACCGAAGTCGCCGCTATCCTAGTGTGACCTTGCCACCGCCGCTGCGGCGTCGGCGGTGAGACCGTCGCACCCGCGGCGAGTGAGAAAGGGGAACAGACCCATGCAGCAGCTGACGGAGATTCGTTGGCATGCGCGCGCAGGCCAGGGCGCAGTCACGGCAGCGAAGGTTGTCGCCGAGACCGCACTATCCGCGAACCAGTACATGCAGGCCATGCCTGAGTACGGTCCCGAGCGGATGGGCGCGCCGATCAAGGCGTTCACGCGCATCAGCGATCAACCCATCGACATCCACTGCAACATCGAGTACCCCAACGTCGTGATCGTGCTCGACGACACGTTGCTCGACGTGGTCGACGTGACCGAGGGCATCACAGACGATGGCGTACTCATCCTCAACACCTGCACGCCCGCGGATCAGGTCAAGAAGGCCCTGGGCGTGAAGGACAGCGTCAAAGTCGCCTGCGTCGATGCTTCGGGTATCGCACTCGATACCATCAAGCGCGACATCCCGAACACTCCGATCGTCGGGGCGTTCGTCAAGGCTGCCGGCGTCATCGATCTCGAGGTCTTCAAGGGCTTGCTTGAGAAGAACCTCAGCAAGAAGTTCGGACAGGAAATGATCGACGCGAACTTCGCCGCAGTCGACCGGGCCTTCAAGGAGGTGACGGTAGCGTGAAATGGGACGTCTCATCGATGGACTCGTGGAAGGCTGCTGACTTCCCGCGCGGGGCAGTGATCCCCGAGGCGGGCAACTCGCAGTACTACCGTACGGGCGGATGGCGCAGCGATCGACCGATCCGCGACGCCGAGACCTGCACGAACTGCCTGATCTGCTGGATCATGTGTCCTGACTCGGCGATCCGCACTGCCGACGAGAAGCTGGCGGACGATACGTTCGACCTCGAGCACTGCAAGGGCTGCGGCATCTGCGCGAACGAATGCCCTGTCGAGGCGATCACCATGGTGCCCGAGGGTTGCGAACTGCCGGAGGTGAAGTAGATGCCCGAGCAGAAGACCGTAGCCACGACCGGCAACCTCGTGGTTGCCGAGGCCATGCGCCAGTGTGCTCCCGATGTGGTGGCGGCGTATCCGATCACCCCTCAGACGACGATCGTCGAGGAGTTCGCGAAGTTCGTCGCTCAAGGACGCGTGCATACCGAGTATGTGACCGTCGAGTCCGAGCACTCTGCCATGAGCGCGTGCGTAGGTGCCTCGGCGGCCGGCGCGCGCGTTATGACCGCGACCTCGAGCCAGGGGCTCGCGCTCATGTGGGAGGAGCTGCACATCGCCTCCGGCATGCGTCTGCCGATCGTCATGGCCAACGCCAACCGCGCGCTGTCCGCACCTATCAACATCCACTGCGACCATGGCGACATCATGGGCGCTCGCGATTCCGGGTGGATCACCCTGTTCGCCGAGACGGCGCAGGAGGCCTACGATAACACCATCATCGCTCTCAAAGTGGCCGAGGATCCCGATGTCTTGCTGCCGGCGATGAGCTGCCTCGACGGATTCATCACCACGCACTCGATCGATCGCATCGATCTGTTCGACGACCAGACGGTGCTCGATTTCGTGGGGCAGTACGTCCCGTCGAATGCGCTGCTCGACGTAGAGAACCCCGTCACCCACGGTGCTTTCGCGGGGCTCGGCGGACCGTACTTCGAGTTCAAGCGTTCGCAGCGGCAGGCCATGGATCGCGCTGCCGGGGTGATCGACCGTGTCGGGGCGGACTTCGCGAAGCTCTCGGGCCGGCCGTTCGCGCCTATCGAGGTTGACTTCATGGATGACGCCGAAGTAGTCGTCATCTCCATCGGATCGACCGCGGGCAACGTGCGTCACGTCGCCAAGGAGCTGCGCGCCCAGGGGATCAAGGCCGGTGCCGTGAAAGTCAGGTGCTTCCGTCCATTCCCGTTCGCCGCGCTCGCCGCGATCCTCAAGGGCGTCAAGGCCGTTGCGGTTCTCGATCGTGCGGAGTCATTCGGAGCCGAGGGCGGACCGCTGTTCCTCGAGATCCGCAGCGCTCTCTACGATCTCGAGACGCGCGTTCCCGTCGTGGACTACATCTACGGACTCGGCGGAAGTGACGTGAAGCTCGAACTCATCCGCCAGGTGTTCGACGACCTGTCCGATATCGCGTCCGGTGCGATGGCCCCCACGGGCCTCGTCTACCTCGGCGCACGGTAAGGGAGGGAGGGCTCACATGGCCACTCTTCGTGAACTCACCCACCGCGAGGACAGACTCGCCGGCGGTCATCGCTTGTGCGCGGGATGCGGCGCCTCTGTGGCTGTTCGCCAGATTCTTCTGGCTGCCGGAGAGGATCCTATCGTCGCTGGTTGCGCCACAGGCTGTCTCGAAGTATCGACCACGATCTACCCCTTCACCTCGTGGAAGACGCCGTTCATTCACAACGCGTTCGAGAACTCGGCCGCCACGATCTCCGGTGTCGAGGCTGCATTCAGGGGCCTGAAGGCCGCGGGTAAGATCCCGGCCGACAAGAAGGTCAAGTTCGTGGCATTTGGCGGGGACGGCGGCACCTACGACATCGGCCTGCAGTCGCTATCCGGTGCCATGGAGCGCGGGCACGACATGGTGTACGTCTGTTATGACAACGGCGCCTACATGAACACCGGCATCCAGCGCTCCTCGGCGACTCCGAAGGGCGCCTGGGCAACGACCGCCGAGGTCGGTGCGGCCCAGCAAGGCAAGCAGCAACGCCGCAAGGACCTCACATCGATCATCGCAGCGCACGGCGTGCCGTATGTCGCGCAAGGGTCGATCAGCCACTGGAAGGACCTCACCGCCAAGGCCGAGAAGGCGTTTGCGGTCGACGGCCCGGCGTTCATCAACGTGCTGGCGACCTGCCCGCGCGGATGGAGGTCGGCTTACAACAAGTCCATCGAGATCGCGAAGCTCGCCGTGCAGACAGGGTATTGGCCGCTGTTCGAAGTCGAAGACGGTCAGTGGAACATGAGCTCGCCGAGCAAGGCACTCATCAAGGCCGGACGCAAACCGGTCGAGGAGTTTCTCAAGCCGCAGGGCAGGTTCAAGCACCTGTTCAAGCCGGAGAACGCCGCGCTGCTCGCCGAGATCCAGGCCGATGTCGACGATTACTGGGCCTACGTGGTGAAGCGCTCGGAAGCGTAGTCCGATTTCGCAACGCAAAGTGCACGAGCGGCCCCGGCAGATGTGCCGGGGCCGCGTTGCGATTCGGGCCTGTTGTGGCCCATGAGATCGAAGGTCCGGTGCTAGAATGTGCCAAGATGAATTCCTGTGCCCACGAGGTGAGCGGAAGGGGTAGGAGTTGCTGCGCAGGCACTGGCTGGCAATCGTCGTACTCGCGGTGATGACGCTGTCGCTCGCCGGGTGTGTCGAGCAATCGACGCAGTCGACTTCGGATTCCACCCACCGTCTCAGGGTTTCTGGTTCCGGCACCGCGCTCCCCTTGATACGAATCCTGACCGATGGGTTCGGCTCTGATGAGGTGGAGTTCGTCTACCTTCCCGGCCTCCACAGCGGTGGTGGGATCAAGGGCGTCGCCAACGGAGATCTCGAGATAGGCTCCGTTTCACGCGAGCTGGCGCCCGACGAGGCGGCGCTCGAACTCGAGTACGTGAAACTCGCGGACGACGGACTGGTGCTCGCGACGCACCCGGGCGTGAACATCGACGGCCTAACGACCGAGCAGGTGCGCGGAATCTACCGCGGCGAGTACAACAACTGGAGCGAACTCGGGGGGCCCGATCTGACCATCGTGATCCTCGATCGCAACGAGGATGAGTCAGCGAAGATCATCCTGCGTCAGTACGTTTTGGGATCCGATCTGGAAGTCACCGATAAGGCCGTGAACCTCTTCTACGAACCGGACATGGTGGACGGTCTGCAGAAGACCGAAGGTGCCATCGGTTACTTCTCTCTCGGCTACGGTCTTTCCGAGGAGATCCCCGTAAACTACCTCGAACTCGACGGTGTCGAGGCGAGTCTGGAGAACATCGAAAGTGGCGCCTACAAGATGGTCCGCCCGCTTGGATTCGTCGTTGCGCGGCCTGTCGGCGACCCTATCGCGGACTTCGTCGAATGGGCGGGATCGCCAGAGGCCCGCGAGCTCATGACACAGGCGGGCTTCGCTCCACCGCTCGACGGCCAGGCCCAATAATGAGCCGCAATGTCCTGGGCAGGCACCTCTACAGTCAGATTGTATTGCCGCTGGTAGCTGCGTCGTTGCTCGTCGGCCTGATTGCGACCGTGGTGGCGGTCTACTTCCTTGGGGGGCTCACCGACAGATGGATCGATCAAGTCGCGCAGGGTGCCACGCAGAACCTGGACTCGAGGTTCAATGCCGAGGCGGACAGCATGCTGCGCACGTCGAGAGTCATAGCGGATTCCGCCCGAATCAGGCAGGCACTGGAGTCCGGTGATTCCCAGCGCATAAGCGGCAAGGTCACCGAACTCTACGCCTCTGTTGACTACGATCGCATGATGGTCCTGGATGAGAACGGTATCGTACTGGCGGTGACCGGCGAGCCCGGGGTGTCTGTCGGTGACAGTCCGCTCGGCGAGGGACGGCTGAGTTTCGCGCAGCTGGAGTCAACCTACGCCTCTTTCGTACGGCTCAACGACCGTCTCACACTTACTGCATTCCAGCCGGTGTTCGCGGGCGCCGAGACGTACACGCTCGTGGTGTCGGAAGACATCGACGAGAGGTTCTTGGAGGGCGTCGTCGGTGGAACCGGCGAAGGATTCGCGTTCTACGACGAACAGGGCGCCCTGGTCGCGGGCACACTGTCCGAGAACGCCGCGGCAGGCAACGAGCACGCAGCACTCGGCGAGGCCTTGAGCGAAACGAACGAGGCTTTCACCCGTACGATCGAGTCTGCCGACGACGAAGGCGCCGGGCGCGGGACGATGACGCTCGACGAGCAGCGGTACCGTGTGGCAACCCAGCGGCTCGAGCTCGAAGGCGATCCTTCCGGTTCCTATGGGCACGTCGCCAGCGTGGTAAGCCAGGCTGTGACCGATGAGGCCCGCAGCACCACTACCAGCCTGATCACGATGTGGTCGATGTTCGCGGTCCTGGCTCTGGTGGGCCTTGGCGGCTGGGTGGCCCGGCGGGTGTCCGATCCGCTCGTGGAGCTTACCGACGGCGCTCGCCGCATCGCGGACGGCGACTTCTCGACCAAGATCCAGGTCTCCGGAGTCAACGAGATCTCGGAGCTGGCGGTGAGCTTCAACGCCATGATGGATTCGTTGCGCGACCGCAGCGAGTCGCTGACCAAGAAGGTCCTCGAGCTGGCGACACTCTACGAGATGAGTCGCGCGCTGGGGTCTACGCTCGAGATGGACGTACTGCTCGAATCGGTGCTCGACAGCGCGCTGCGGATCTTCAGTGTGGAGCTGGGCTACGTGGCGCTTCGCGATCGCGAGAGCGGCAAGCTCGAGCTCAAGGTCTGGCGCGGGTCCGACGCGCGGGCAGACGAAGAGGCTCTTCGTTCCTCGATGTCGGAGTGGGTTGTTCGCGAAGGTCGGCCCCTGATCTTCAACCCCACACGCGGAGCTGCCGAGGAGCGGGTCGACTCGGTGACCGGTGCGCTCGCCGCGCTGTGCGTCCCGCTCATGTCAGCGGAAGGCACGCTCGGCTCGATCACGGTCGGCAGTCACGATCCCGAGTTCCGCTTCAACAGCGATGACGTGAGGCTTCTGTCGACGATCGCCAATCATGTGACCATCGCGATCGGCAATATCGAGTTGTTCTCGAGCCTTCAGGACGCATACCTGTCGACGGTTCGCTCTCTGGCGGCCGCAGTGGATGCGAAAGATCCGTTCACGCGGGGCCACTCGGACCGGGTCGCTCAGTACTCGATCATGATCGCGCAGCGGCTCGGGCTTTCGCACGAGCAGCGTGTAGCTCTGGAAATGGCGGCGTACCTGCACGACATCGGCAAGATCGGCGTCAAAGAGGAGATACTGCTCAAGCCGGGCCGGCTGACCGAAGTCGAGATGGGCCAGATGCGGCACCACCCGCTCATCGGTGCCAACATCCTCAAGCCGGTCGGGTTCCCGTGGCCCATCACCCCGGTGGTGCGCCACCACCACGAGCGATGGGACGGCGCCGGCTACCCCGCAGGGCTTCGTGGCGAGGAGACGCCACTGCTCGCCCGCATTCTGACGGTGGCCGACGCATACGAGGCGATGATCGCGGACCGGCCGTACCGCAGGGGCCGGACGATCGAGGACGCGATTGAGGAGCTGGAGCGGTGCGCCGGCACCCAGTTCGATCCGAAGATCGTGGACCCCTTCATCGGAATCATCAAAGAGCAGGAGATGGCCCACTCCACCGTAGACGCGCTTACGGCAGACGATATCCAGCCCGAGGAGGCCCGGGCGATATTCGTCGCCCTGTGCGACGGGATGTTCTCGAGCTTCCGAAAGCTCGGCGGACCCAGGCTCGCGTCGAACGTCGAGGACGAGCTCAATCACTACTTCGCAGAGACCGACGCGCCGTTGAAGATCGTAAACGGGCGCATGTCGGGAAAGGCTAACGGGGAAGGCCCGGGAGACGTCGACCTGGATCATATGCGTCTCGCGCTCAGGCGAATCGACGCCACCATGGGGCGGATGTCGGGACACACGCTCGTCGACCATTTCTACAGCGACGCAATGGAAGGCCTGTCCGAGCGGATGCGCCGAATCGCGTCGTATCTGGAGTTCTACGGCACCTAGTCAGCCGTCTCTCGCGCCACCTGCACCTTTCTAGCGTTGCGGTGCTACACTATGGCGCAACTCGGGCCGCTTGCGTGCGGTCCGTAGACACGTCTGAAGACCGTGGAGGACCGCATGGCCCTGGTGGTCACCAAGTTCGGGGGTACGTCGGTTGGCACGCCGGAGCGCATCCGTAACGTCGCCACACGGCTCATCGCGCGCAAGGCCGCCGGTGACGACGTCGTAGCGGTCGTCTCGGCAATGGGTGATGTCACCGACGAGTTGCTCGCGTTGGCCCGGCAGGTCTCAGAGGCGCCTCCCGAGCGGGAGATGGACATGCTGCTTGCCACGGGCGAGCAGGTGACCATCGCGCTGCTCGCAATGGCGATTCATTCGCAGGGCAGTGAAGCCATCTCGTTCACCGGCCAGCAGGTTGGCATCGTGACCGACGAGGGGCACACCAAGGCCAAGATCACCGAGGTCAGGGCCGAGTGCGTGAAAGACGCTGTGGCGCGCGGACGGATCGTGATCGTGGCGGGATTCCAGGGCACCACTCCGGACGGTCAGATCACCACACTCGGGCGAGGCGGCTCGGACACGACCGCGGTTGCGATCGCGGCGGGTATCGGCGCCGATGTCTGCGAGATCTACACGGACGTCGACGGCGTGTACACCGCAGACCCGCGCATCGTGGCTGACGCCCGGAAGATCGACGTCATATCGTATGAAGAGATGCTCGAGATGGCTGCGACCGGAGCCAAAGTGCTCCAGATGCGCTCTGTCGAGTTCGCGCGCAATCACGGTGTCGCGCTGCACTGCCGCTCGAGCTTTCATGACCGGCCCGGCACCATCGTCAAGGAGGTCGACGATTCCATGGAGCAGGCGATCATCTCCGGCGTCACCCACGACGCAACGGAGTCCAAGATCACGTTGCGCGACGTTCCCGACCGGCCCGGCGTGGCCGCAGACGTCTTCACCAAACTTGCGGCGTCCAACGTCAACGTGGACATGATCATCCAGAACGTCTCCGAGCAAGGCTCCACCGACATCTCGTTCACGGTACCCGACGAGGACCTCGAGCGGGCGCGCCGCGCTACGCGCGAGGTGGCCGAGGAACTCGGCGCCAGGGAATGGATCGTCGACGAGTCGATCGCCAAGGTCTCGCTCGTGGGCGCCGGCATGAAGACCCACCCCGGGGTTGCTGCGCAGATGTTCAGCGCACTTGCCGACGCTGGCGTGAACCTGGACATGATCTCGACCTCGTCGATTCGAATCTCGTGCGTTATTTCGCGCGACCAGACCGAGCAGGCCGTGCGCGCGCTCCACGCGAGTTTCGGGCTTGCGGATGCTGACGTGCACGCCGAAGCGGCTCCGGGCTGTGGAGGAGGAGAGTAGCGTGGCGTGGGACAAGAAGATGCCGGCACGTCCGGTCGTTGCGGTTGCGGGCGCCACGGGTGCGGTGGGCGTCGAGATGCTTGCCGTGCTTGCACAGCGTGGCTTTCCCGCCGAGCGGGTGATCGCACTCGCATCCTCGCGTTCGGCCGGCAAGAAGCTGCCTTATGCGGGCGGCGAGTTGACAGTCGAGGAGATGACCGAGCGGTCGTTTGACGGTGTGGACATCGCCCTTTTCTCGGCAGGTGGCTCGGTGAGCCTGGAGATGGCGCCGCACGCGGTCAACGCCGGGTGCGTCGTGATCGACAACTCCTCGGCGTTTCGCATGGATGCGGGTGTGCCGCTCGTGGTGCCGGAGGTCAATCCGGGCGATGTAGCCTGGCACTCGGGGATCATCGCCAACCCGAATTGCTCGACCATTCAGATGGTCGTGGCGCTCAAGCCGCTCCACGATATCGCCCCTATCAAGCGCGTCGTGGTCTCGACCTATCAGGCCGCGAGCGGTGCGGGAGTGGCCGCAATGGCGGAGCTCTACGAGCAGAGCCGGCAGTTCCTGGAGGGCGAGGAGCTGACGGTCGAGCAGTTCGCACACCGCATCGCGTTCAACTGCATTCCTCATATCGACGTGTTTCTCGACGACGGCTCCACCAAAGAAGAGTGGAAGATGGTCGTCGAGACCAAGAAGATCATGCACGCACCCGACCTGGACGTGACCGCTACCTGCGTGCGCGTTCCCGTGCTGAGGTGCCACTCCGAGGCCGTGAACGTCGAGTTCTGCGAGCCCGTATCGCTCGGTGCGGCCCGCGCGGCTCTGGAAGCTGCCCCGAACGTGGTGGTGCTCGACGACCCGGACGGTAAGGTGTATCCCATGCCTGCGCTGCTCGAGGGCACTGACGATACATATGTGGGCAGGCTGCGCACCGATCCAACCGTGGAATCAGGGCTGAGCATGTGGGTTGTTGCGGATCAGTTGAGAAAAGGAGCAGCGCTTAACGCGGTGCAGATTGCCGAGCTTCTTCTGGGCGAGTAATCGTTCGAGTACGGTAGACTAGTCGGGGACTTGCGGTTCGTTCAAGCGGAGGCACACATGGGTGAAGCGAATATCCTGGTCGTGGAAGACGACGCGACGATCGCTCGCTTCGTCGAACTCGAACTGACACACGCCGGGTACGATGTCCGCAAGGTGGCCGACGGGACCTCTGCTGTAGAGGCTGCACTTGCCGAGGAGCCCGACCTGCTCATCCTCGATCTCATGCTTCCCGAGATCGACGGGCTTGAGGTGGCGCGCCGGCTGCGCGCCCAGGACAAGCACTTCCCGATACTCATGCTTACCGCGCGTGCCGAGACGCACGATGTCGTTTCGGGCTTCGATGCGGGTGCCGACGACTACCTGCGCAAGCCGTTCGAGATTCCCGAGCTGTTGTCTCGCGTGCGGGCGCTTCTCAAGCGAACCGAGCACGAGCGTCCGGGACCCTCGTACAAGGCCTCCGGCGTCGAGGTGGATGCGAGCACGCGACGCGCTGTGGTCGAGGGCGAAACCATCGACTTGACGGCCAAGGAGTTCGATCTGTTGTTCTACCTGGTCACGAATGCAGGCCGGGTGATATCGCGTGACGAGATCCTCGAGGCGGTCTGGGGCGGGCAACACGCGACCGACAGCAACGTCATCGAGGTGTTCGTCTGCCACCTGCGCAACAAGATCGGCGATAAGGACAACACCGTCATCCAGACCATCAGAGGTGTCGGGTATTTCTTTGCGAGGGGCTAGATGCACCGTTCCTCTCTGAGGAGTTGGTTGCTGCTCGTCGCCGTGCTCTTTGCCGCTCTCGTCGTGGGCGGGGTCGCACTCACCACCTATGTGGTCGTCTCCGACGGCATGACCGTGGTCGCCCACGACTCTACCGTGCGCATTGCCCAGGGCGCCGCCGATATCGTCAAAGTGACCCGCACGGAGGCCCAGCTCAAAGCGGCATCTGAGATCGACGACCCGCAGCTTCGCGATGCCGAAGCCGACCGCGAATTCCTCCGTGCGATTCCCGATATGTTCCGCGCCGGTGGACTGTCTGACGGCGAGTTCGCCTTCTACGACGAGAACTTCGAGCCGGTCTGGTTTTCGAGCGAGCGAGCGCTACTCGACGACGCCGAACCCCAGCGCAGACGGGCGGTAGACTCGAGCCAGATCGCCGAGTCGACCCTGGACCGGGGCGGCGTCTTGCAGGGCCTGATCGGCCCGGCGCACCTCGGCGTGTTGGTGGTGCACGTTCCCGTGGACATGCCGGGCGGCGCCCGGGGCGTACTCGACGTCAGCTACTTCCCCGAGCGCGAAGAAGCCGTCATCGACAACATCCGGATGCCCATGCTCATGCTGGCGTTCTCGGCGATGTTCATCATGGTCCTGATGATGCAGACGAGCATGGGATGGGTTCTCAAACTCGTCGACGATCTGCGTCGCGCTGCCGACTCGATCGACGCCGGCGACCTGGCTGTTCGCCTTCCCGAGGAGGGCGAACACGAGATCGGGGACCTGGCCCGGTCGCTCAACCGCCTGATCGACCGGCTCAGGCGCAGGGCCGAAGCGCAGACCCGATTCGTCGCGGATGCGTCGCACGAACTCGCCACTCCCGTCGCCGGCATCAGGGGCTATACGAACATCCTTCGCGCCTGGGGCGGAGACGACCCCGAGGTCCGCGAGGAAGCGATCAGCGCCATCGACCGGGAATCGCGCCGCATGGCGCGCCTGTGCAGCGACCTGCTCGCGCTCGTGCGCGACGAGCGCGCGATCGAGTATCGCAACCTGCGCTTCGACCTCAACGCCCGGTGCAGGGAGATCCTCGCGGCAGCCGCGACGCGATACATCCAGAAGGGGCTGGAGTTCACGGGTCCTGAAGAAGGCCAGCTCATCATGATGGGCGATCCGGACAGGATTGAAGACGCCGTGTCGATCCTGGTCGACAATGCCGCCAAGTACACCCCGGAAGGGACCGTCTCGCTCTCCACACGACGCAAACGCGACATGGTCATCATCGAGGTCAAGGACTCAGGCGCGGGAATACCTGCCGAGGACCTGCCGAACATCTTCGACCGCTTCTACCGCTCGGATGCTTCTCGCTCCAAGGAGACCGGTGGCTTCGGCCTCGGCCTGCCCATCGCCAAGTCCATCATGGAGGCGGCGGGCGGTGAGATCGAGGTGGAGAGCAGCCTTGGCGAAGGTACGACCTTCACCATCAGACTGCCCCGAGGGCGTGTTTGATCCGACGGACCTCCTGAGCTCGGTCTCGTTCTTGCTGACAACGCCGGTAGAGCGCCGGCGCGCTCAAGACGAGTGCGCTGAGTGCCGATATCCCCGTCTAGACGACACCCACCGTGTTAGGGGCCGGTGTGACCAGCGACAGCGAGATACTACAGGCGGCGTTCGGCAGCGAGCGCTGGCAATCATCTACCGACGCGCTGTTCGAAGCGACGGGTCTGTCCGTCGCCGTGATGGACACCTCGGCGTGCTCGGTCATCCATTCAGTGAACCATTGCCCCTACTGCGAACTGGCTGTTCGCAGGGTGTCGGCGCCCAAGGGCGGCTGCTTTGACGACCCTCCGCGTTTCGCGTTCCGGGGTACGTCCGAGACGGCCTGCCGCGGGGACATCCCCACCTACATCACGCCCGTCATGCTCGACGGCCGGCCGGTCTGCACGATCGTGGTTGGAGGATTCGTATCTTCGACCAGAGAACGCAAGCGGCTCTTCGAAAAGCTGCTGGCGAACGGAGTGCCCGAGGCCGAGGCGCGTCGGGGAGTCCGGGACATTCCGATTCTGCCCAAGCGGCAGGTAGAGGCTGTCGTTCGGATGGTTGTCACGAACGCGACAGACGCGGTGGAGCGCGCCGCCGAGCGCGCGCGGCTCGAGCATGCTGTGAGCGAGCTCGAGGTATTCGTCGAGGCCGGGCGCGAGTTCACCGAGCGCCGCGGAATCGGCCAGGACCTGCTCGAAGGCGTTCTCATCAAGGGCATGGCTGTTGTCGCCGCCGACAGCGGTTC
>JBGSMX010000249.1:0-2497 GCA_041739935.1 Coriobacteriia bacterium
CGAGCGCATCGGCGCGCTCGGCTTCTCCATGGGTGGTGAGGTCCTGCTCGGAGCGAGTGGCGCGAACCCGGAGATCACGGCCATCGTCACCGATGGCGCCACGCGACGCAGTACCGAGGAGCTGACGGCTCTGCCCTCGGAGCGCTCGCTCGTGCGCAGCTTCACCGCGCGCGTGATGTACGCAGCGGTCCGCGTGTTCACATGGGAGACCCCGCCCGATCCGTTGCTCGAGGAGATGAGCCGCACGGAGTCGACGGCGTTCCTTTTCGTCGCTGCGGGTAAGAACGAACTCGAGGTCGCGTTCAACGAGCTGTTTGCCGAGGCGCTTGGCGACAGAGCGACGTTGTGGGTAGTCAACGACGTGGAGCACACGGGTGCCTACACGCGCGACCCTGACGAATACGAGAGACGCTTGCTGGACTTTTTCGAGGACCACCTGCAAGGCACGGAGCAGACCGCACCGTAGACGTACGCCGCCGTACAGACGATCAAGGGAGACCTTACCAATGGCCGAAGACCGCAGGATCGCGCGGCTCAGACCCTACAACCTGACCATGGGGCTGTTCCATCTGGCACAGGGCATTGCGATTGTGGCGCTGTCGAACGATTTCGCGCTGCCGGTCACGGCGAGCTTCCTAGCAGGCCCTCCCGGTACGCCGCCTGCGGCTCCCGAGGTTCTGTTCGAGGTGCCCCTTGGACTCGCGGTCGCCACGTTCATCTTCATGTCCGCGCTGGCGCATTTCATCATCGCGTCGCCCGGCGTGTATCCCTGGTACGCGAAGAACATCAAGCTCAACCGCAACTACGCGCGTTGGATCGAGTACACCTTCTCCTCGTCTCTGATGATCGTGTTGATCGGGATGCTACCCGGCGTCTTCGACATCGCTGCAATCATCGCGGTGTTCGGAGTGAACGCTTCGATGCTGCTGTTCGGCCTGCTCATGGAGCACTACGAAGAGCCGGGCAGCCCGAACTGGATGCCGTTCATCTTCGGGTGTATCACCGGCATCGTGCCGTGGATCGCGCTGGGCATCTACGTGTGGAGTCCCGGCTCTGCCGCTGAACCGCCGGGCTTCGTGTACGCGATCTTCGCCTCAATGTTCCTGTTCTTCAACAGCTTTGCGATCAACATGGTGCTTCAGTACAAGCGAATCGGCCCGTGGCGTGACTATGTCTTCGGGGAGACCGTCTACGTGTTTCTGAGTCTGTCGGCCAAGTCCCTGCTCGCGTGGCTCGTCTTTGCCAATACCCTGATGCCCACGTAGGGAGCAGTCGAGAGATGGAACAATCCGCTGCCGCCTCGATCGACGAATACATAGCCGCGTTTCCCGCCGACACCCAGGAGTTGCTGGAGGAGATTCGCGCGCTTATCAAGTCGACCGCACCCGATGCGACCGAGACCATGAGCTACGCGATTCCCACCTTTGATCTCAATGGAAAGCACCTCGTTCACTTCGCCGGATACGCGCATCATGTGGGCTTCTACCCGACGCCAAGCGGCATGGTGACGTTCGAAGCCGAGCTCGTGCCCTACCGGGCGGGCAAGGGTTCCGCACGGTTTCCGCTCGACAAGCCGCTGCCCATCGACCTGATTCGCCGGATCGTCGAGTACCGGGTCGCCGAGAACACCGGCATGGCACCAGGGTAGCGACGCACGTCCTCGGCACACAGGGAGATCACCTTGAAGACGATCGGCTTGATCGGCGGGATGAGCTGGGAATCGACTGTGCCGTACTACCGCCTGATCAACGAGGCCGTCAGGGCCCGGCTGGGCGGGCTGCACTCGGCGAGAATCCTGCTGCTCAGCGTCGACTTCCACGAGATCGAGGCACTCCAGCACTCGGGCGATTGGGCGATGGCGGCAGAAGTCCTCGGCTATGCTGCGCAGACCCTGGAGCATGCGGGTGCGGACTTCCTGGTGCTGTGCACGAACACGATGCACAAGGTCGCACCCGACATCGAGGCCCGCGTCGACATCCCTCTGCTGCATATCGCCGACGCCACGGCGGCCGAGGCGCAGCGGCGGGGAATGCGCACGGTGGGGCTCCTGGGCACGGCATTCACGATGGAGGAGGAGTTCTACCGCAGCCGGCTCGAGTCGGCGCACGGCATCGAGGTCATAGTGCCGGAGCGCGACGACCGAGAGCTCGTGCACCGCGTGATCTACGACGAGCTGTGCCTGGGCTCGGTGCTCGACGAATCGCGCGCGGCGTATCGCGGCATCATGGAGCGGCTCGTGGAGCGCGGCGCTCAGGGCATCATCCTGGGCTGCACGGAGATCGGGCTGCTCGTCTCGGCGGCCGATGCGACCGTACCTCTGCTCGACACCACCGAGATCCACGCGTTGGCCGCTGTCGACTTCGCCCTTGCCGAGGAAACACCGGACTGAGCCGGCGCGCCCGTGCATCCCGAAATCGACATCCGCGAATGGCGCGAGTCCGACTTGCCGCTGCTCGAGCGCTTGCTGGGCGACCCGGCGATGACGCGGTTCCTGGGC
>JBGSMX010000016.1:0-4135 GCA_041739935.1 Coriobacteriia bacterium
ACCGTCGATCTTGATGTCCTGGCCGCCGTACTTGCCGTACCAGACCACGTCGCCGACCTTGACGTCCACGGCGATACGCTCACCATCGTCGTTGCGCTTGCCCTCGCCAACAGCGACAACCTCGCCGCGCTGCGGCTTCTCCTTGGCGGAATCCGGGATGACCAGGCCGGACTTGGTCTCAGTCTCGGCCTCGGCCGGCTTGACGATCACTCGATCGCCCAGTGGCTTCAGATTCATTCGCTACCCTCCTGTTTTCCGTACACGACAGACATCGATACCTGAATGTGGTGGGGGCTCGTGCAGACGGACCCCTCAAGTCACCAGGCAGCTGTAGCGGGGTATGTACCCGTTTCGCAGCCCGAGACCTCGTTTGCTAGCACTCAACGATGCCGAGTGCCAACGCTCTAGGATTCTATGACACCTGCCGAGGAGGTTCAAGGGGCTCTAACAGGGATTTTGCAAACCCGGTTGAGCGTGAGCGACTTAGATGTGTGTGTGCGTCGACGCCGACTACCGCGCAACGCAGAAGGGCCGGGCACAATCGCCCGGCCCTTCGAAACGCTCAAGCAGTCGTGCTAACGCTGTCCGGTCTACGGAAGCGTCATCCACAGGTCACGGAAGTCCTCGTAGGCAGGCATAGACACCGCACTCGGGCCACCGATCACCCAGCTACCCCAGCCTTCATTGGTGTCGTCCAGAGCGTAGTTGTAGCCGATTGCCCCACTGTCCTCGAAGAAGCCGATAACCTCGGCATGGAGTGCTCCCGGCTTCGTGAGCAGCGTGGGAACCTCGGTCATTGCCGACATCTGTGCGCTCGCGAGTGCATCCGGGAAGTTCTCGCCCGATACGAGCTGACAGTTGTAATCGCCCATCCCGAAGTTGTCCACGCCATACTGGGCCACCAACCGCGCCGTTGCGTAGCGGGTCGAACCGGCAAGCACCTCGACATTCGCGGTTCCTACCGCAGACCGCAGCTCGTCGAGCGCTGAGTCGGCCACCACAGACGCTCCACCCACCACTACGACGTCGGTGATGCCGTTGTCGGTGATCCAGTCCATAGTTGCGTCCGGAACATCGGTGGTCTTAGTCATGAGCAGCGGGCTGTAGTTGTAGCCCGCGACGGGCGCGGCAGCTACCGCATCCGGCCAGGCCATACCGCTCACCACGAACGCCAGATTACTCAGGGACTCGAAGTCCCCGGAACGACTGGCGATCTCCGCAGCCGTCTCGTAGCGATCGGCTCCGGCGAGGCGCTCGACGTTTACAGCGCCCGGCACCGTCTTGAGCTTCTCCACGACAGCATCGCTCACAGCGGCAGGTCCGCCCAGGACGAAGATCTCAATGTCATCGTTGTCGTTCCAGTACTGCGATTCCGTCAGTCGAACGATTTCGTTCAACGTGCCGGTCGGCAGGTAGTCCTTGTGGGTCAGCAGGAGCACGGAGCCGTCATCGAGCGACATGGCCGAGGCGGCGCCTCCCGCAAGCGCATCCCACGGCGTATAGCCGTTGGCGACGAAGATCTTGTTCGGGCCGTAGTCGTAACCATGGGTCGGATTATTGGTGTTGTCGTACATGAGACCGGTCACCGCTGCAGCGGTCGAGAACCGATCGCTGCCCGACACCCGACGTGCGTTGCCGATGGTGATGTGCAGATAGTACGCGTACGACCGCTCGTCGAGGTTGTGGGCCTCGATGTAGTACGTCCCCGCTGCCGGAGCCACGTAGTACAGATTCGAGGAGTAGGTCTCCCACCACACATCGGAATCGTCATCGTATGCGAGCTGTGTGCCCTCTTCGTCCAGAACGTACAGCTCGGTGTCGTAGAAGCCCAGACCCGAGCGCTGCGTCTCGATGAAGATCGGTGTGCCCGCTTCCTCGATTTCAACAACAACGAAGTCCGACGCGTCCGACGTGCCATCGTTGTTACCCAGGTCGTGGAACGTGTGCCAGGAAGTCCAGGTATTCTCCATTGTTGCGGGGTCGAACACCGTCGCCGTGGCAGTCGAGTCGTCCGACTCGTACATGTCTTCCGCCAGAACGACCTGGGCGTCTACCGCCCCCGCGATTCCGGCGAACGGCACCATCATGCCGAGCAGAAGCGCTGCGACGGTCAGCGCAACGCCCTTTCTGAATGCGTTCATACGCGTTCCCCTCTTTCGAACTACGGGTATCGAGCCTGGCGCGCGGGCAATCGCCATCGCGCCCACTCCTATTTGTTGCCCCACCCCAAACGTTAGGAAACAGCAACCGCACGCATCAGATCGTCGTGTCCAGCCGCAACCCCGCGTTCGCTTCGGCATCGAGGCCAAGCCGCTCGCCGCGCCGGTAGCGATAGGTGCCGGCTGCCGCTATCATCGCCGCGTTATCGGTGCACAGTGCAAACGGAGGCACCGCCAGACGCACCCCAACGGCGGCAAGAGCGTCTCGAAGCGCATCGCGAAGCGCGGTGTTGGCGGCCACGCCCCCCGCCAGGCAGAACGTTGTCACCCCACATTCCTCGGCAGCACGCACGGACTTGGAGACCTGCACGTCAATGACGGCCTGCTGGAAGCTGGCTGCCAGATCGGGCACATCGATCTCGCGCCCGGCCTGCCGTTCATGGCGAATGTGGTTGATGACTGCGGTCTTGAGCCCCGAGAGCGAGAACGCGTAGTCGCCCGAGCGCATCATGGCACGCGGGAAATCGATCGCAGCGGGGTCGCCTTTCTGGGCAAGTCGGGAAAGGACCGGTCCGCCGGGATAGCCGAGCCCCAGGACTTTGGCGACTTTGTCGAACGCCTCGCCGGTCGCATCGTCAAGCGTTTCGCCCAGGGTGCGGTAGACGCCCCATTCGGGCATGTGCACGAGCGATGTGTGGCCTCCGGAGACCACAAGTGCCACAAGCGGTGGCGACACGTCCGGATCAGCCAGCATGTTCGCGAAGATGTGGCCTTCCAGGTGGTTCACCCCAACGAGAGGAATGCCCGTGGCAAGCGCCAGTCCTTTCGCGTACGCCACCCCCACCACGAGCGCGCCCACCAGGCCGGGGCCGTACGTGACCGCGATCGCGTCGAGGTCATCGAAGCGCAGGGCCGCCCGGTCGAGCGCCTCGGACACGACCGCGACGATCGCCTCGGTGTGCTTGCGACTGGCGATCTCCGGCACCACACCGCCGAACCGGGCGTGAAAATCCACCTGACTGGCGACGACACTCGAGAGCAGCTCCGTTCCCCCCCGCATAATCGCGGCCGCCGTCTCGTCGCACGAGGTCTCGATACCCAGCACGAGTTCTCGGCCTCCCGATTCGAACCGCTCGAGCGCTTGCTTGCCCTGCTGCTCGAGCACCTCGATGCGGGCGCTCATGCCGGGCGAATCGAGTTCGTCGCTCCACATGATGACGGCGTCCTCGCCTGACTCCGAGTAGTAGCGAGGTCTGCGGCCAACAGCATGAAGCCCCGCGGCCTCGTACAGGGTGATCGCCGGATCGTTGTGCTCTCGCACCTCGAGTGTGACGTGCGCGGCACCGGCATCTCGGGCACGGGTAATGAGCTCGGCCACCAGCGCCGTCCCAATCCCCGCGCCTCTCACGTCGGGTCGGACTGCAAGATTCATGATGTGAGCGTCTCCGTCGACGAACATCAGGCCACCATAGCCCAGGAGCCGTCCATCCGCCTCCGCCGCTAGCCATGTTCGGTCGTGCTCACGCTGCAGCTCGGCCGCGAACATGCCTCTGCTCCACGGCGCCGGAAATGATGCCACCTCTATCGTGTGGACCTCATCCAGATCGCGCGTCTCGAGCGCACGTATGCTCGCGCTCACGCCGGCTCACCGCCCGCGTTCCCATCGGCGACTTCACCGGGATCACCGCCGACACCCGAGGCAGGAGTCGCTGCCGGGTCCGCACCCGCGCGGATACGCTCGTTTTCCTCGGCATCGGACAGCCTCGTGTATACGGGCAGCAGCGCGCCCGGGTCTCCGTCTCCGGGCTCGCCGCGCTCCAGGGCGGCCCCGAACGCGGCGATAAGGCCCGCGCCTGTGGGCGCCCACATCGGCTCCCCGGCGATCCGGGCCCGGCCGCCCAGCCCCTGCTCGAATATCTCGCGGTACTTCGCAAGACCGTCGCCCGCCAAGACGAGGTGCTCACCGAGCTCGTCGA
>JBGSMX010000072.1:0-27001 GCA_041739935.1 Coriobacteriia bacterium
GCAGCGCGGGTGATGTCGGCGAGTCGCTGCATCCCGCTAGCCACCGGGTGGTCGTATGCGTAGGCGACGGGTCCGACCGACCCACCCGGGTGAGATGCTCCGTCTGGACTTCCTGCCCGACTATCGACTCACCCGCGAGCAGTTCGCGGCGTCGTTGCTGATGCCCCTCGGCGAAGTCGAATCGATCCTTGATGAGCAGGGGTCGATCAACGCCGATGTCGCCCTGCGCCTCGCCCGCTTCTTCGGGACCTCGCCGGAGATGTGGATGGCGTTGCAGCGCGATGTCGACTTCTTCGATGTGTTTGGGGCAAACGAGGCGAGCATCGACGCTATCCAGCCCGTCGACCAGACCACCTCGGTCTACGAGCAAGAGCGGGAACCGCTGCCTGATGAGCTCGTCCAGCAGCTGCGAGACCAGATCGATGACCTCAAGGACGACGCCCGTTGGGTCATCAGAAGTGCATCGTCCGAGGATGACCTCGACGACTATGACTTCGAGATGGACGCCTACTACGAGGTGGGTTCTGACTGCTGGGCAGTGGGAATCGAGCACGGCACGGCATTCAAGCGCGAGTGGGCTGCGCAGGGAGTAGCGGCCGGGCTCCGCGATGGAGTGCGGGTCATCGCAGTAGACAGAGAGCGGCTCGAGCGGGCGGTTCGTGAGGAGATCACCGACACGGCGGCGCGCAAGCGCTACCTGCGCCGCTCCCGACAGAGCCTGGGGCACTGGCCTTCGAGCGAGATCCTCCGCACCGAGGACGACATGACCGCCTATCTCGAGATGGCGGCTGAGGAGCGCGAACCCGGCCCGCTCTCTGCCGCGGTGAAGGACGTCCTATCCGCGATGCGCGAGATGTGCCAAGGGGAGTAGCGCGGCGTGGCCACCGCGGAGCCATCATCCCGCGAGTCCCGAGCATGAAGGAGGAACGATGAAGCTCGCAGAGGCACTCCTGCTGAGATCCGACCTGCAGAAGAAGACTGAGGCGCTGAAGACCAGGATCCTTAAGAACAGCGTGGTTCAGGAAGGAGAGGAGCCCTCCGAGGACCCGAATGATCTCCTGCGTCAGGTCGACACAGTGATTGCCGAGCTGGAAGCACTGATCTTCGCGGTCAACGCCGCAAACTTCCAGGAGCGGACCTCGGGTGACCGGACTCTGACCAGCGCGCTTGCCGAGAGGGAGGCCCTGATCGCCCGGCATGCCATCCTCACAGCTGCTGCAGCTTCAGCCGTCAAGCCGCCCGACAGGTACGGCGTCAAGGAGATCCGTTGGGTGAAGACCGTGGACGTCGGCTCGCTTCAGACCGCAGCAGACGACCTGTCACGAAGAATACGAGAGGTGAACGCGGAGATTCAGGAGACCAACTGGCGAGTCGACATCGCCGTTGGGTGAACTATCACATGGACACGCGGCGTGAGGCGAGGGCGAGCGCTGAACCCGGCGGCCCGGGTAGCGGCCGCGACCTCGGCACGAGCGGAGGGCAGCTCCAGGGAGCGATACCCTGCTGCACAATTCAGCCCAGCACCTCGGACGAATGACACCATACCTCGCATCCGTCACTACCACACGCGCTGACTCCCTCACGCCGCTGTCCGCCACCCCGTACTGGGAAGGCCGGCGATACCCGTCTAGCCGGCCAGCAAGTCCGACGCAAGCACCTCCGCGAAAGCAGATGCCGAGATCGACCACGCGGAGGCCGGTGGGTCAAACCATTGAGTGCCTCCAGCCGCGCGATGCAGGAGCTAGGCCGAGATCAGGCCCGTCGCCCTGTAGCTGAAGCGCAAACGCGTTGCGCTGAGATCGAGTCTACGCGCTCCGGCAGGGCGATCTTCCACGACGGGCTCAGCGACACGCCGCCGCGTTGCTCGGTACTACACAGCAGAAGATCCCGGCTACTCGGCGCGTTTCGCACTATGCGACCTGACCCAGTCGGTCAGTGCCTCCTCGTCGAGTGCGCCGGAAGCGAGCGCCACCATCGCCGTCACGACTTCGGATTCCTCGGCAGTGAATTCCATCGCGTTCAGCCCAAGGAACACCGCCATCGTCACGAACGCGACCCGCTTGTTACCGTCGTTGTAGGGGTGGTTGCTCGAGATCCCAAACCCGTACGACGCCGCGAGTGCCGCAAGGTCTGTCGCCGGCTCGTAGGCCGGTCTCTGACGCGGGCGAGCGAGCGCTGATTCGAGCCCGTCTTCATCGCGCAGTCCCGGCAGCCCTCCGTGAGTGAGCAGCATGTCGGTGTGCACGGCTTCGACGACCAGGCGCGAGACCCAGCGCGGCTCTTCGCTTGTGCCTGCCATCGGCGGCTACTTGGCCAGCTCGCGCAATGCGTTGCGGTAGCTGCGGGCCACGCCAGAGGCGATGGAGAGGGCCTCTTCGGTGTCGGGATCGTAGGGGGTGAGCAAGATACCGCGATCGGTCTCGATGGCGATCACGGTATCCCCCGCTTCGAGCTTGAGCCTGTCGGCCATGTCCTTGGGCAGCGTGGCGGCGATCGAGCCGCCGGCGCGCCGGAGCTTCACTCCCTGTGTCATGTTCGTGCCTCCATCGGTGAGTCGTGTCTGATTGTAGCATACTTGTGCTACACCACCTCCCGCTGACAGGCGTTTCGAGCGGACGGTGAAAGCGCTAGGCTGAATGCGAGTGGCAAACCGCCGCTCAAGCGCAAGAACGTTAGACCGAACCACAAGAACGGAGTGTCAGGTGGGGCCGTTAAGTGAGGATAATCGTTCGTTCACGATGTCCTCGGATGAACTTCGACGGCGTGAGAAGGCCTTTGATCGCCTCGGGGTGAGCACTGTCCTCGCATTTGCCATCGTCTCTGCCGACCTGTTCGCAGCGCACTATCCGGAATTGCTTGGCGGAGTCGCGGGCCTCGCCCTACTGTTCGTCGCATCCCGCGTCTGGCTGGCTGCTGGGAATCGCAGGTTCGCCAGCACGACCTGGAACATCGGCTACACCACGCTGACTCGCACTGATCTTCGTTCCAGCCATGAGTATCAGCTGCACTCCATCCGCCACGCGCAGGCAAAGAGGACTACAGCCGGCGTGATCCGTGAGATCAAGCTGAGCTTCGACGATGGCTCAGCGGTATATGTGAACGGTCTCGAAAACAGCGAGTCGTTCTGGGATTGCCTGAATTCGAGAGACACCGGAGCATCCCAGGCCTTCATCCACGAGCCGATCGACTACGACCATCCCTTGTTCTACGTAGCCTTGGGCTGTGTGCTCGGCGCTTCGATGGCCCTCACGGTGAGGACTGGCGTGTCAGCCCCACAACTCAGCGGGCACTGGGTGTATGTGGCGCTTGCCGCATATTCCTTCGTCGTGAGCGTGTTTTGGCTGCGTGCCAAACCCGTCTCTGGTCGCTATGGCATTCGAGCGGTCACGTGGGACTATGCGGTCACCGCGGTGGCCTTCGTCTGCTTCGTCGGCTCTACAATCGCCGCGGCGCTGTAGGAGGCACGCTCTGAGTCGGTCTAACACGCGCTTCCACCAGACGTGCGCGTGGTGTCGCATAATGGGAGCGCAAGCGCGCTGGTCAAACGCGAACACGTTGGCAATGCAGGTGAAGAGGCTCTGATGGGTCAGACTCACGACTCCAACTTCATCTCTGGCGGACGTCAGAACCTCCAGAGAAGTGACGAGTACGAACAAGCGGTCTCGACAATCCGGGAAACGGCGAAGCATGACTTCGAACCGTTGATTCGCGAAGCCGGATTCCTGGGTCGAATACGGCTGCGAGCGCAGCGTGAACGACGGATCCGACGGGAGATCGAGGCTCTCGCATCACCAGGTTCCTGCTTCTAGGCATCCGTCGTTCGACAACCGCCACCTGATTGCTAGCCCCGGCTTCGACCTGACAAGATCCGGCCCGCGAGCTACGCTCGACAAGACGGGGCGAGCGCTACAATCATGAGAGCGCATTGACCGCTGCTCACGCTGAAAACGCTAGGTGTAGCTTTGGGAGGTGGACGCGTGGAATCATCTGCGACAGCGCCTCGATCGTTCGTAATCGCAAGCAGGTGGATTGCGGCCTTGCTCGCCGGATGGGTCTCCGTCGTCGCGGGCTCCGGATGGGTCGCAGCCGCTGTGGCGGCACCAGTCGGTATGGCATTGGACGCCATGCAGCGCCTCGATGGGATCGTCGGACGCCTGGCGAACGCTGCTCTCGTGATGACGCTCGCCCTCGTGTTCATCGTCCCCGTCGCAGCGACCCTCCTGCCTGCAACCAGGCGCTTCGAGAATCGCCCGGCCAGCGTTCGTCGCGCCATCGTCTCAGCATGGGCCGTGTGGGTATTCTTAGGCCTCGTGGGCTGGGGGCTGTTCTTCGCTGAAACCGAGAGCACGACGGTAGGCTTCTTCTTGGTGGAGGCTGTGGTACCGATGGCCGTCGGACTGTTGATTGTGACGGTGTTCGCGATTGCGGCAACCGCTTGGCGCGCGAGGACCGGGCACTCAAGGGCGGAGCACACCTAACAAGCGCATCAAGCCGGCGCAACACGGCGGGCCGGGCGCTTCGCGCGTAAGCTGGGTGTGCGCGGCTTCCGCGCAAACACGTAAGCTCGATTCCCGGGTGTTGGGGGCCAACTATGGATACGGGACATGAACGATCGTCGACTCGAGCTGCTCTGCTCGTCATCGACCTGCAGCAAGGCCTGTTCCGGCGCCCCACGCCCGTCTACGAGCAAGACTCGCTACTGGAAAACGTCTCTGCACTCGTCGCGGCGGCGCACGCCACTGCGGTCCCGGTCGTCTTCGTCCAGCACGCGAACAAGTTGCTTGTGAATGGCACCGAGTCATGGGAGCTACACCCGAGTCTCGAGCCTCGCCAAGACGACCTGCGGCTTCACAAGACGCACGGAGACGCATTCGAGGCCACCGATCTCGATTCCCTCCTCGGTGAGAGGTCGGTGGACACGGTCTACGTGACGGGTCTCGTCACTGAAGGGTGCGTTCGTGCGACATGTCTCGGGGCCGCGAAGCGCGGCTACCACGCTGTGCTCGTCTCGGACGCGCACAGCAGCTTCCACCGTGATGCCGCGTACAGGGTCCAGGAGTGGAATGACAAGCTCACAGTTGACTTGGCCGCGGTGATCCCCACTAGTGAGGTCGACTTCACCGGTCAGGGAACGAGCTAACCCGCGCTTCCACCAGACGCGCGCATGGTGTCGCATAATGGAAGGGCCCGTACGCGGGTGAACCGCAAACACGTTAGACGAACGGGGGGGCCGTGCGTAGGCCAAGCTTTCGTGTGCTGGTGGCGCTGCTTGCTCTGGGGACCGCTGCCTTCGCGGGCGGCTGTAGCTGCTCGAGTACGGCGAAGGACATTGGACTCAGGCCTGAAGAGTGGAGGGTCTACGGCGACCAACCGGTCTCGGTCGTCGAGGGCTACTTCGCCGCTTGGGAGCATGACGCACAGGACCTTCGGGAGGATCTCGTCGATACTTCGCTCGTGGAGCTGCCTGACGAGCCTCCGACCACGGTCGAACGCTTGAGTGTCTTCATGACGGAGGGCGACTCGTACCGCGCGACCTGCAGGGCAACTTTCGAGCTCATTCAGGTGGTAGGAGGAACGGCGCTCGATCGCAAGGGCACGGTCGAGCGCTCGAGGCACACGTGGGTCTTCGATCTGACCTTCTATGAAGATCGCGGCTCCTACATCATCACTGGAATCCAGCGGGACTAGGTCGCTCTAACCCGCGCTTCCAGCTGACTCACGACAGCGCTAGGCTGAAGAGCGGCGCTTGTCCGCAGCTGAAACGCAAACACGTTGGGCGTATGAGTAGCGTTCGTCGGGGGTGAGCGCGTGCAGAATCAAAGCGGTCAGGGGCCGTGGTGGGCGGCACTCACTGTCTGGGCCGTCGTCAACGCCGTGAACGTCCTGCAGTCCGTCGGATTCCTCTCGAGAATCCGCACTGGGGCGATGACGCTCAATCACCAGCTGGGCTACGCGATGTTCGCCCTCGGGGTTCCCGCTGTGATCGCCATCGTTGGTTTCGCCCGGGCACGGGCGAGCTTGCTGACCTGGATTGGCCCAGCCGTCTACGTGGGCTTCCTGGCGCTGATGTTGGCCGTCGACTACATCGCCCCCATCGAGTTCCGATCACCTCCCCAGTACGGCGTGCTCGTGCCCTACCTGGTCCTGTTCTTCGGCGCGATTCTGCTGATGGGTCTCCCGATGTACGAGCTCAGGCGATCGTACTGGCTGGTCACCGTCACGACGTCGGCCCTCCTCATCGGGTCGATGGTGTGGGCGATGCGCAGGGGAGTCGGATGACCCCGTCCGCGGGACTCAGCACCTAACCCGGGCTTCCACCAGACGCGCGCATGGTTGTGTACAGTATCTTGACAGTGCAGCGTCGCAAGGTCGCGCCGCTGGTGAAACGCAAACACCTTAGTCGTAGCGGTGTCCCGCACGACCCAGGCTAGGGGGAACTTCGTGAGCGGTCGACTCGGTCCATACGAGGGCGAAGCCGAAGTCCGCGCGAAACACCCGACCCATGAGGAGGGACCTCCGCCTCAGTTTCGCCGTCACCAGCTTACTCTGCTGCTGCTCGTCATCGGCTTGGCGTCTGCTGCGTATCTCATGAGCATCTTCTCGCGCTAGCAGTGATCGCATCACCGCACGACTGACCCGCGCTACCACTCTGACAAACCTCGGCAGGGAGAGCTATGCTCTCCCTGAGGCCCGCAAGCGGCCTCGGTTTGCAGCTCAAGCCGAAGCGCGTTAGGCGAATAGGAGTCGGGCGTGCGGGATCAGTACCGGGTCGTCCCCGCATCCGCAGTACACACCGCGCTGCTCCCCACGATCGAGCAATCGGCCGCGACGCTCTTTGGAGACGCCGTGCCGGCAGAGCTGCTAGAACACGTCACTCCAGAGTCCATCTTCCTCACCGCCCAGCGGAACGGCACGCTGTGGGTGGCCCTTGGGCCAGATGATGTCCCCGTAGGTTTCGCACGCGTGGTTGTCACGGGCGCGCGAGTTCACCTGGCGGAGCTCGACGTCCTCCCGGATCATGGGCGTCGTGGCGTCGGCACGGCACTCGTCGGGGTGGTGGAAGACTGGGCGTGCTCAAACGGCTTCTCGGAGATCACACTCACCACGTATCGCGACGTGCCGTGGAACGCTCCCTTCTACGCGCGCATGGGATTCACCGTGGTACCAGTCACCGAATGGGATGCTGACATGCGCGACCGGTTCGAAGAGGAGGCCGGCCTCGACTCGGAGCGAGCCAAGCGTGTTGTCATGCACAGACGGCTCGATAGTGCCTAACCAGCGCTCCCGCGCCGACGCGCGAATGGTTGCCGTACTCTGTAAGCGCCTGCGCGCGAGTGAAGCGCAAAGACGCTAGGCTGGCGAGCAGCTGAGCTCGCCTCTTTCGAGGATGACATGACCCGATCGGCCGAGGTCGACGCCTACATGGGCACCCTAGAGCATCCGATGGCAGCGCAAGTGGAACGGTTGCGCTCTGCCATCCTGAACGCTGACTCGCGCATCGCCGAGTCCATCAAGTGGAACGCTCCGAGCTTCTACATCGACGATCATTTTGCGACGTTCAACCTGCACTATCCCGACCGAATCCAGATTGTGCTGCACGCTGGCGCGAAGGTGAATCCGAACGCGAAGCAGTTTGAGATCTCGGATACCGCAGGGCTGCTGAAGTGGGCGGCGGTCGATCGGGCGAACGTCACCTTCAGAAGCGCCGCCGAAATCGACAGCCAGCTTGTTTCGTTCCTCGACATCCTCGGGCAGTGGATTGCGCTGACGTCCTGAGCGGGCTTCGCGGGCCCGCAGGCTAACTGGCGCATCGAGCGGACGGCGAGAGCGATAGAATCAAGCGAGCGCATGACCGCTGCTCAAACGCAAGAACGCCAGCCACACACGAGGGAGCGAACGTATGAAGCGTGACCTCAAGAAGGAGCTTCGCGACCTATACAGTCCTTCGCCGCAGGTGGTTCAGCGAGTTGACGTGCCAACCCTGCGCTTCCTGAAGATCGACGGTCAAGGCGACCCCAACACGTCGCCAGCTTATGGTGAGGCTGTCCAGGCGCTCTTCGCGCTATCGTATGCTCTGAAGTTCCGAGCCAAGAAGAGTCCGCTCGAAATCAACTATGGGGTCATGCCTCTCGAAGGTCTCTGGTGGGCCGATGACATGTCTTCGTTCACTTCCGGTGATCGTAGCGAATGGCAGTGGACGATGATGATCATGCAGCCTGATTTCCTCGATGGCGATTTCATCGAGGAGACACGCACAGGCGTCATCGCGAAGAAGAACCTGCCCGGGCTGCAGAGAGTCCGTCTCGAGTCATTCACCGAGGGCCTCTCGGCGCAGACGATGCACGTCGGCCCGTTCTCGGCCGAGGGGCCCACAATCGAGAGAGTCCACCGGTTCATCGAGGAGTCAGGGCACGAGCGGACCGGCAAGCATCACGAGATCTACCTCAGCGACATTCGAAAAGCAGACCAGGCTAAGTGGAAGACAGTGATTCGGCAACCGATGAGCGTGATGGCTAACCCGCGCTTCCAGCAGAAAGCGCGCACCGTGTCAGGTAGACTCGGGCAAGAAGCGCGCTGAAGGGCGCGCTTCAGCTGAAATACATCCACGTTAGGCTGACAGAGGTGAGAGGGGGTGCCGATGCCATCGGATGTGTCCACTGATCGCGAAGAGCTCTTCCGACGCTTCCAGCCGCTACCCGACCGGGCGACTCGCAATCGCCGACGCCTGTGGACCTACATGTTCTGGTACGCAGCCCTCTCCAGTATTCTCGTCGCAATCGCCGTCGCCGTTTGTATCGCTCTGGTGCTACTCATCCTCACACGTGAGCTGGGGGCACTCATGCTTGCCGTATTCTTTGCAAGCTCCCCTTCAACCTTGGCGGTCACTGCGGCAATCACTTGGGCTGTCTGCTTTGCAGCGTTCGCGTCGTGGTACCTCACCCTAGCGCGCCGTCCACTTCTCTCGGAGCTTCTCGTGACCCTGTCGGCCACCCTGGTCCGGCCATACGAGCTGCTGCAAGCGAGGTCCGCACTCCGTGAGGCAGTCATCGCTGCAGGCACCGCTATGCCTCACCTCGCGCTGATCACAGACGACTCGGTCAACGCGTTCGTGATCGCCAAGAGCCCGGACCAGGCGTGGATCGGTGTGACGACGGGCCTGTTGGAACGTTTGAGCCACGACGAACTGCGCGCGGTGTTCGCCCACCTCGTTGCCCGGATACGTGACGGATCCGCCCTCACCAACACCGTGATCGCTTCACTGTTCCAGGCGGTCATGCAGTCGGGTCGGGACGGCAACGCGCTCGAGCCGGGAGATGACGGGCTCGCGGCCGTACTACTACTCGCGCGTATGCCGTTTGTGCTCGTCACGTACTTTGCCGTCAGGGAATGTCTGGCAATCACCTCACTCGTCATCCTGCTCGGCTACCGGCGTGCCCATGCCGTCACCGCGCACTCGGCCGACTCTGAGGCCATGCTGCTGACGAGAGATCCCGAAGGCATGCTCGGCGCGCTTGAGAAGGTCCTTCCAGTGAACAATTTCCCGAACGCGGTCTGCGACTCGCCGCTTCGAGAGGACACCCTGAAGGCTCTGTTCTTCGCCTGGCCCCCAGTCAATCGCACGGGGGACCGGGAGCTGATTCGGATTCGGCGCCTGCGAGAGGTCCTGGGTGCGGCAGGCGCGAATCATCGCTAGGTCAGGGTTGCAGCCCAACCCCGGCTTCCAGCTGACAGCGGGCGCGCTAGAATCATATGAGGGCATCGAGAAGATTGGCGGGTGGCACTACTGACCGGACCTCTCATCATCGAGCTGCTGGTGGCTGCCACCGGCGTCGCGTTCAATCCACCCGCCATAATCGCCTCAATCGTCTTGGCGTCTTCCTCACGCCGAAAAGCGGTGGCATTTGCGGGCGGCTGGCTGACTGGCCTGCTCGTGATCGGCTCAGTGGTCATGCTCGTCGGTGATGTAAGCAAGCTGCTGGGCGAACCATCCATGCTGGCGCTTTTTGCCAAGCTGGTGCTGGGCGCGGTACTGGTCATCGGGGCACTCGCCAAGTGGCGCAAGCGATCTACGTCATCAGGTGCTGATGAAATGCCGCGCTGGATGCGCTCGCTGACCGGCCTCTCCTCTGCGCGCACCTTCCTGGTGGCGGCGGCGTATGCTTCGCTCAACCCTAAGACGCTGGCTTTTGTCGTCGCGGGTGTACTGACGATTCTCGGGGCATCCTACGGCCTGGCGGTTGAGTGGATCACGCTGCTGCTGTTCATCATTCTTGCGAGCCTGAGCGTCACGGCACCGATCGCACTCGCCGTAATCGCTCCTCATCGCTCGGCGGACTCGCTCGTCGCTGCCAGGCTCTGGCTGGTCAACGAAGGCTCGGTGGTTACCGCCGCAGTTCTCGCCGTTCTCGGCGTGCTGCTGCTCTACTCGGCCATCGCAGGACTGCTGCAACTTGCGTGAGCTGTGCAGAGCCCTGACAAAGGCATCGAGCAGAACGCCGGGGGTGGACTGACCTGAGGAGGCAGTGTGGCCTACAAGGCAGGCAGCGTTGCGCAGGCAGATCAGCCTGTGGGGATAAGGGCACCGCGGCATCTGTGGCTTGTTGGAGGCTTCTTGTTGATCTTCAACAGCATCGGTGTCTTCGACTATGTCATGACCAGGCGTCACGACGCCGCCTACTTCGAGCAACTCGGCTATGATGCCGCCCAAATCGCCTACTTTGAGCACTACCCTGTCCTTCCGGCCATCTTCTGGACTGTGGCTGTCTTTGCTGCAGTGGCAGCCTCGGTGCTGCTACTGGTTCGGAGTCGCCACACCGTTTCGGTCGCGCTGGTCGCGCTCTGTGCTCAGGCCGGTCTCGACATCATCTCCTTCGGGTTCATGGACCGTCTAAGTGTGCGCGGCGTGCCCCAGTCGTTGTTCGACATTCTTGTGCCATTGGGGCTGGCCGCGGTGCTCTATTGGTATGCGGTCGTTATGTCCCGTCATGGCGTGCTGCACTGATCGATGGCGAGCCAATAGGGGGGCATGAGTGGTCGGACAGGACGCAGCCGCGGTTGCCTTCGCCACCTTCGGACTGGCTTCGCAGGCCGTGCTGATAGCGTATTTCGCCGCGCGGCGATGGCGGCCCCGGCTGGCAGACCGACACGGTTGGGTCGCCTATGCCTTCGCCGGGCTCGGACTGCCGCTCGGCATCTGGCTGATTGTCGGCGAACAGTCCTGGAGGCTCTACGCCGGACCGCTTCTTCTCGCGCTGTGGGCTGCCCTGGGCGCGGCTGTCGATTTGTGGCGACGGATAGAGTGGCGCACCCCCATCAACTGGGGCGTGTTCGTCCCCTATGTTGCACTGTACTTCTGGGCGCAGATGTTCCTCTGGTGGCCTCTTTGGGATCTCCGGCGTTCGGCGTGGACCCTCTTCCTGGTGTTCTTCGTCGCCAATACGGCGCTGAACATCCGAGGCCATTTCGGGCAGAACCCGGCCGGCCCGGAACCCAAGTTGCCTCTTCCCTAAGAAGCGCATCGAACAGAACGCTTGGCGGTAGAATGAAGACCGCATAGCTTCGCGTTGCGAACACCGACAGGGGGCGTCATGAGGACTCGGTGGCATGCATTGATCGCGCTAGTGCTAGCTCTTGGTGCCGTTTGGCCTTGTCCCGCCACGGCCGCCGTGGAGCCTCCGCCGGGATTCCCGGGTGTACCGCTGCCGCCTTCGCCGCTCATCGGCCGGCTGGATATCAGCGACATCACCACCTCGGGCGCCCTCGCGGAATGCTACTCGGTGGAGCTGGCGGAGGGTGATCGCCTGAGAGTCTCTGTGGAAATGGACGGCGACCCACTCGGCTACCTCAGTCTGATAGGCCCTGAAGGGGCGATGGAGCTTCTGGCCGACGTCGGCGACTACCCGTGGCGTCTTACCTATCTCGTACCAGAGGGCACCTCGGAGACCTACTATCTCAGTGTGATGGCGAGCCAGGATACGCCGAGTGACTACACGCTGACCTACACCATCGATCGCGAACCATTCTCGCTGGACCGCGTTGCAGGCCGTAACCGCTACGAGACCGCTCTCGAACTGAGCGCGGATGCCTGGGCAGCGGGAGATGCCGACACCGTGCTCATTGCCACGGGTGCGGACTTCCCCGACGCGATATGTGCGGGAGGACTGGCTGGCGCCACCCGGGGACCGATCCTTCTCAACCCACCGGGAGCGCTGCTGGTGTCAGTGCGAGATGAGATCGAACGGCTCGGAGCGACCACTGTTTACATTCTCGGTGGCGAGGCAGCGATCTCGCGAGATGTCGAGGCGGCTATTGCGAACCTAGATGGAGTCACGAATGTCCGCCGACTGGCGGGAATCGATCGATACGAGACGTCCCGTCTGATCGCGGAGGAGATTTACAGCTTCGATGCCGGACCCGGCCCCACATTCCTCGTTCGTGGCGACGACTTCGCAGACGCAGCCGCCTGCTCGTGTCAGGCTGCGCGAAGCGGCAGGCCGATTCTCCTCACGCGCCACGACGTTCTCGACCCCGCCACCAAGGAGCTGGCGATTCGCAACCAGGCCGTCCGCATCGTCGGCGGTTCTGAAGCGGTCTCCGAGCGGGTCGAGCGGGAACTGGTGCTGTCGCTCATCAACTTCATTCAGACAGGGGAAGGTTTCGTCGATCGAGTCTCCGGTGCCGATCGGTATGCCACCGCCGCAGAGATGGCGACACAGTGGAGCTACGCGACCAGCCGCGACGGTCATGTACAGATCGGCGTCGCGACCGGTGAGCAGTTCCCGGACGCACTCGCGGCAGGTCCCTACCTTGCGCGTCTTCGCGGATGCCTGCTGTTGACTCGTTCGGATTCACTGCCTGCTGCAACGGCATCCGGCGCTGTCGAAACCGCACAGTCAGGCGTGGATGCCGTGATTGTGGGCGGGCCGGATGCAGTATCACCTGGCGTCGAGGACCAGCTTCGCACCGAACTCGCGAAGACGGTCGCGCCTTGACGGAGTCCCCCTGCTTCCGGCAGAGAACGTGCCCCACATCAGGTAGACTCACGGCAGCAAGACGCTCGGTGGGTTTGGCTGAAGCGCAAACACGATCGGCACATCGAGGTGGGGATATGCGAAGAGCGGCTCGTGTCTACCTGATCGTTGTGAGCCTCCTGAACGGTTTGGCCGGTCTGGTCTGTGGCGTGCTGTTCATCGCCAGCCCGGACGGGAGTCTCATGGGGTTCCAGCCTCTCATCCCGGTTGTGCAGACGCTGCCGTTTGCCGACACATTCTTTCGCGACCTATGGTGGATCGGCGTCGCCATGCTACTCATGCTGGCCGTCCCTAATCTCGCCGCCACAGTCATGCTGCTTCGGCGAGGTGCACACCAGTACCGTGTCACCTTGGCAGCGGCGGCCCTCCTTATGCTGTGGTGCGGGTTCGAGATCGCTTTCATGTTGAACGTCGCAGCCTTAGGCTACTTCTTAGTCGGAGTCGTCTCGGCAGTATGCTCGGTTCTGCTGTTCAGAGCACCGACTCCAGCGAGTGCCTGACCCCCGCTCCCACTCGACTCACGCCAGGTATCGCGGAGCGGGAGCGCAGGCTCGCGAGTGAAGCGCAGACCGTTGGACGTAGTGCTGGAGACCGGGATGAAGTCGAAGACAACTTACAACGTGTACGTCATCGAGCTAAGCCGCGACGTCTTCCAGCACACCAAGTTCGTCGAGGCCAATCTGTATCTCCGCGCCAACAAGCCCTGCGTCTACGTTGGTTCGACATACCTGACGCCGGAACAGCGCTTCCAACAGCATCTCGATGGCTACAAATCCAATCGCTACGCGCACGAGTATGGTGTCCGGCTGCTGCCGCACGTATACCGCAACTTGCAGGGTTTCGAGACTCGAGAGCTAGCGGAGGAAGCCGAGATGAAGCTGGCGGAGAGCCTCAGAGGTCGGGGCTACGCAGTCTGGTACGGCGTCTGAGCACCCAACCCCGGCATCGATCAGACTGCGCGAGCGCTACAATCAAGTGAGTGCGTGACGGCCGATCATGCCAATGAAGTTGGAACGACGGGACAGTCTCCATGTCGCATCCTGAGCTTGTCGAATGCGATGATCGCCTGGAAGTCCGGTCTCCAATGCGCCCCGGGATGCGCGTCCTTCTCGCCGCGCTCGCGCTCTTCCCGCTGATCGCCCCCTACGAGTTGCTGATCAAGACGGAATGGGAGTACTACTTCCACCCGTTCTTCTTTCTGGCAGCGGCTGTCTCGGCGGGAGCGGTCTGGCTAAGCGTGTTCCTGCTTTTCGCTGCGATAGCTGGTCTGAGCGCGAGAATGGTGTTCGTAGCATCGTGTGCGACATTCACGTACTCGGACAAGACACTACTCACGAGGTGGACGGAGCGGACATTCCCGCTTGGGGACATCCGAAGCGTCGAGGTCGGTGTCCGCGAGTGGAGTGACGGCGCACCGACCTATCACCTCCGGGTGATAATGAATGACGGCACGCGTCTCGAATGCGGCTCTTCTTGGTCGCGCGACGAGATTGAGTCGATTCGAGATAGCGTCACGCAGTTCATTGCGGCGGTCGATGCATCCGGTGCCGCGTTCTAACCAGCGTTCCCACCCGACGCGCGCATGGTGTCGCATAATGGGAGCGACCGCGAGCTGACGCGACACGTTCTCGGCGCTTCGCGGTAGGCTGATACCGCGCAGCCATGCGTACGCACCTGAGACGGACAGATTCGGACCGCTGCGAACGTCGAACCGGAGACCCATGAGAGCGGTAGTGTGCACGGGCTATGGGCCACCTGATGTTCTCGAGCTCAGGGAGTTGCGGAAGCCTGTTCCGAAGGACAATGAAGTGCTGGTTCGAATCCGCGCCACGACGGTGGGCGCGGCCGATTGCGAGCTGCGCAGGCTCGACTTTCCCTCCTGGGTCTGGCTGCCGATGTGGCTGGTGCTCGGCATCTTTCGGCCCAGGCAACCCGTATTCGGGCACGAACTCGCCGGAGACATCGAATCGGTGGGCAGGGATGTCCGGAGCCTCAGACCGGGTGACCGGGTCTTTGCTGCGACACCCATCAGCCACGGCGCGCACGCGGAGTACATCTGCCTGCGCGAGAACCCCTCGGACGGGTCGATTGCAACAATGCCGGCGAATCTGAGCTACGAGGCGGCAGCAACCGTACCCTACGGGGCCGGGGAAGCGCTGCAGTTCCTTCGGAAAGCGGACGTCCGCAGCGGCCAGAGGATCCTGATCAACGGTGCCGGTGGGGCCTTCGGCACCTTCGCGGTCCAAATCGCCAAGGTTCTCGGTGCTCACGTGACCGCCGTCGACAGCGTTTCGAAGCTGGAGATGCTGCGCGCTATCGGCGCGGACCGTGTCATCGACCACACCCAGGTAGACTTCACCAGCGAACCCGAGGACTACGACGTCATCTTCGACGTCGTACGTAATACACCAGCCGGCCGGATGGTGGATCGGCTGACGGAAAGTGGCTGCCTACTCACGGCCAACGCCGGTTTCTTGCAGCTCCTCCGCGCCTACCGGGCTGCGCGGGGTACCAGGAAGCGGGTCGTGTTCGGGGCGTCGAGCGGAACGAGCGAGGACCTGGCCCACCTGCGGACCTTGGTCGAAGAGGGGAAGCTGCGCCCGGTCGTCGACCGATGCTATACGCTGGAACAGATGGCCGAGGCCCACCGCTACGCCGAGACGGGACAGAAGTTGGGGAACATCGTCGTCACCGTCGCGTAGGCGGAACCACTGCTGCAGCCGGATGCACTGGGGACCGTGCGGGCTCGAACAGAGGGGATCAGTCATGAAGGCAGTCATTCAGACCGGCTACGGCTCTGCGGACGTGATGCAGCTCGTGGAGGTCGAGAAGCCAACCCCGGGCGCCGATGAGGTGCTCGTTCGCGTGGCGGCGGCATCCCTAGCTGCCGGCGAGTATTACGGGATGAGGGGCAAGCCGTTCCCGATAGTGTTCTACATCGGGTTTCCCAAGCCCAAGAAGAACTTCGTCGTCGGCCTCGACTTCGCAGGAGTCGTCGAAGCCGTCGGCCCGAACGTGACCCGCTTCCAGCCGGGCGACGAGGTGTACGGCGAGTGCCACGGCTCGTGCGCCGAGTATGCGGTCGCCAAGGTGGGCAGCATCGCGCCCAAACCGGCGAGCCTGTCGTTCGAGCAGGCTGCTGCGGTGCCAACCTCCGCCTGCACGGCGCTGCAGGCGCTGCGCGACCACGGCAAGATCCGGCCTGGCCACAAGGCGCTCATCAACGGGGCATCGGGGGGCGTGGGACCGTTCGCTGTGCAGATAGCCAAGGCGCTCGGCGCCGAAGTGACCGCTGTCTGCAGCACGGGAAATGTGGAGATGGTCCGCAGCATAGGGGCGGACCATGTCATCGACTACGCCGAAGAGGACTTCACCAAAGGGAGCGCGCGCTACGACGTGATCTTGGACAACGTCGCCAGCCACTCGCTGTCGGCCACGCGCCGCGTGCTCACGCCCGACGGGCTCCACGTGCCGAGCAGCGGTCACGCCGGCATGGGCTGGATCATCGCCGCTGCGCTGACGGGGATGTTCGTGCGCCAGCAGGCGGCCGTGTTCGTCGCAGTCACGGACAACGAGAGCTTGCAGACGCTCAACGACCTCATCGAGGCCGGCAAGGTCACTCCTGTGATCGACCGGACGTACCAGCTGAGCGAGACCGCCGGGGCTTTCGCCTATCTGGACGAAGGGCACGCTCGCAGCAAGGTCGTCATCGCCGTGCAGCCAGCATAGTTGGGGTCAGCCCCGGGAAGAGGCGGTCGGACCATGGTGGACGTGCGGATCGCACTCTCGGGCCTCTGGGTTGCCGTGATGCTGACGTATCTCCTGGGGGACGTGTTGCGCATATTCGCGGCCATGTCGTAGCCGCGGAGACGTGGCCGCAGGTGCTTTGAACGGAACGCCAGGAGCGGTAGAGTGATGAAAGCGCCGAGTGCCGCATTCTCAGGTGCGGGCGCCAGCGCTCCTCGGCTCGAGGTTCCCCGCACGACACGCGTGCGCCATCTCGACGCGGGTCGTGTGGTGGGTGGGTGTTGAACCGTTCGTTGCGGTCGAGCATTCGTTCGGCCGTCCATAGGGCGATGCAGATGGGGGTTCACAATGGGAGGTCACGCTCGTTCTATGGATCACAGGAGATATACGGGGCGGATGTCGAGATCTGTGCGGATCCTACTCGCCGGTATCCTCGTGTTCTCAATGCTCTCGTTTGCCGGTTTCGCAGGCGCAGCCCCCGCAACCGGGGAGATCGTCTGGGACACGCAAGCTGACTTCCAGGCGAACGCCTCGACCACGGATGCGACCACAACGATCACGGGAGCGTCGACTGCTCGAACCCCGGGTAGCGTCATGCTGCCGGGGCCGGTGGCTGCGGTCGCTACAGGCTTCTCGCACACGGTCGGGCTGGCGTTGGACGGCACGGTCGTCGCAGTCGGCCAGAACTCCTTCGGTCAGCTCAACGTATCTGGCTGGAGCGATATCACGACTATCACCGCCGGCTACTTCAACACGTATGGCATCACATCGACGGGGACTGTCGTTGCAGTCGGCTACGACTCGTACGGTCAGCTCGGCGTGTCCGGGTGGACCGACATAGTCCAGGTGGCGGCTGGTTTCCACCACGCGGTCGGTCTGAAGTCCGACGGTACCGTCGTTGGCGTTGGCTCCAATGACAACGGCACCGGGCAGATCAACGTATCCAGCTGGAGCGATATCGTCGGGGTCTCTGCCGGTAACACGCACACGGTGGGTCTCAAGTCCGACGGTACTGTCGTGCAGACGGGATCGTCATACGGGGATCTTTCCGGTTGGACCGACATCGTCGCAGTCGCAGCCGGCGGTGCGCACACCGTGGGCCTCAGATCCGATGGCACGGTCGTCGCGGTCGGCGACAATCTCTACGGCGAATGCGACGTCTCCGGCTGGGCAGATATCATCGCGATATCTTCGAGCTATCAGCACACGGTGGGTCTCAAGGACGACGGCACCCTGGTCGCGGTCGGGGATGACCCGGGCGACGGTAGAACTGCTGTGGTGTCGATGGACCACGTCACGGCCATCGCGGCCGGCGGTGCTTTCACGGTCGGCCTCGACCACAGCGGAAGGGTCGTCTCGGTCGGCGAGAATACGGACGGTCAGCGCAACACGTGGAGTTGGTGTGACTACGTGGGAATCGCTGGGGGCGCTGACTACACGGTGGGCCTCCAGTCCGACGGCTCTGCCACCGCGGTCGGCACCAACACCTCCGGTCAGTGCAACGTGGCCGCATGGTGGGACGTCGTCGCGATCGGCGCGTGCTTCCAGCACACCGTGGGAGTCAACTCCGATGGATCGGTAGTGGCTGTCGGCAGTAACACCTTCGGCGAGATTGAGGTTACCGGATGGACTGACATCGTCGGAGCAGCCGCGGGGTACTACCACACGGTCGGGGTGAGGTCCGACGGCACCGTCGTGGCTGTCGGCGCCGGAGGCAACAATCAGTGCGACGTCTCCGGGTGGACCGACATCGTGGCCGTGGCAGCGAACTCCCAACACACCCTGGGCCTGAAGTCAGATGGGACGGTCGTGGGGACCGGCTACAACGGCTCCGGGCAACTCGGCGTCACGGGATGGACCGATATCGTAGAGATCGCCACGGGCGTCACGTTCAGCTTGGGCCTGAAGTCGGACGGTACCGTTGTTGCGGTGGGCGACAACGGCTTCGGCCAGCTTGGAGCTGCGGCGTGGACGGACGTAGTCGCAGTGGCGGCCGGGGAGGGCCATGCAGTCGGCCTGAGGTCTGACGGCACTGTCGTGGCTGCAGGTTTGGACGGCAACAGCCAGCTCGCTGTCTCCGGCTGGACCGACATCGTGGCGGTCTCCGCGGGCTCCTTCCACACCGTGGGACTCAAGAGCGATGGCACGGTAGTGGTGACCGATGTGAACGACACGTCCGGCTGGACGTCACTTACGCCTGGCGCACCGCGCTACGGCATGATCGGGGGCTCAGACGCTGAAGTCGGCCTGCGAGCCCAGGCTCCGTCGGCCGGTGCTCGCTGGAGCGGGCTGAGCGCAAGCACGTCACGCCTTACCCCGACACAGGCGGTCAAGTTCGCCGTGCGAACCTCGAACGATGGCATCGCTTGGTCCGAACCCCTCGGCTCCGATGGCGATCCGATCGATTGGACGACCGGCACCGGCAACTACCTCGGTCGCGCGGTCACGGATTCCTCGGCACGGACCGACCTGAGCTGGTTTGCCGATGCGGAATACATCGACATCGTCGTACGCGTTGAGACGGACGGCGTTCTCAGTCCCGAACTCATGAGCGTGACTGTCGAGTATGCCGAGAACACCGCGCCCGTGGCCGTGGATGACGACGCTTCGTGTGACGAAGATGACTCCGTGACGGTCTTCCCCCTCGAAAACGATACCGATGTCGACGGAGACTCGCTCACGCTTGAGATAGTCGACGAGCCGTCGAACGGGACCGCTCAGAACCTTGGAGGCGGGGAGGTGCTCTACACTCCCGATCCCGATTGGAGCGGCACCGATACCTTCACGTACCTCGCGGGCGACGACACTGCCCTATCGAACCTTGGGACGGTCACGATCACGGTCAATGAGGTCTTCGACCTCCCGGTGGGTGTGGTTCGAGTCAGCGGTGCGAACCGCTACGAAACAGGTGTGAAGGCCTCTGAGCAAGCGTTTCCTGACGGCGCGGGCACCGTGGTCATCGCGACCGGCGCCAACTGGCCTGACGCGTTGGGTGGCTCTGCGCTTGCGGGCGCGGTCGACGGGCCCCTCTTGCTCACGACTAAGGACGCGCTGCCTCAAGACGTCGTGGACGAGATAGCGCGGCTGAAGGTCTCCGAGGCGTATATCCTCGGCGGTACTTCGGCAGTTGGGACGGCGGTCGAGTCTGCACTCAAGACCTCGCTCGGGTCCGGCAACGTGACCCGTCTATCCGGCGCCGATCGCTACATCACGGCTCGCAAGGTGGCCGACGAAGTGATATCCCTGGCCGGTGCGGCCTACGACAAGACGGCCTATGTCGCGACCGGAGCGAACTTCCCGGATGCACTCGCGGTGAGCCCTGTCGCCGCGGCGTTGGCTCGGCCTATCCTGCTGGCCAATCCGAACTCGGGAGCGGTTTCCGTGCCTCCGGCGGTGGACGAGGCCTACATCCTCGGCGGAACCTCAGCTGTGAGCGGTGTCTCCGAAGCGGCGCTCAAGACCGCTCTGGGAGCCGGCAACGTCGTTCGCGTCTCCGGCGCGAATCGCTATGCGACCGCAGTGGCGATCGCGCAACACGGCGTCGGCGCGGGTCTCGATTGGAACGGGGTCGGGCTCGCCACGGGGACCAACTTCCCCGACGGTCTTTCCGGCGGCGCGATGCTGGGTCGCATGGGCACCGTGATGCTGCTCACGCCTTCGGACGTTCTTGCTCCCGAGGTCAAGACCGTGCTGCAGAACAACGCTTCGAGCATCGACACGCTCTTCATCATGGGCGGGACGGCCGCCGTCAGTGATTCTGTCGCTGCACAGGCACGAGCGGCGGCCGGACTCTAGGAGCACCCTATACGGCACATCCCTCCTGCGCTGATGCGTATCGCGCCGGACGAGTTGCCGTCTGCTAGGAGATCTTGCGACGGTAGATGACCATAGCGAGGACGTACGCAACGACGAGGAGCCCGACACACCAGGCCAGCGCGATCCAGATGTCGGTGCCGACCGACTGCTGTGCGAACAGGTCCCGGATCGTGTTGACGATGGACGTCACCGGCTGATTCTCGGCGAAGATCCGCACTGCGGTCGGCATCGTCTCGGTGGGGACGAATGCCGAGCTGATGAACGGCAGGAAGATGAGCGGGTAGGCGAACGCGCCCGCGCCATCCACCGTCTTCGCAGAGAGACCAGCGACCACGGCGAGCCACGTCAGCGCCAGAGTGAACAGGGCCAGGATGCCGGTCACCGCGAGCCACTCGAGCACTCCCGCACCCGAGCGGAAGCCCATGAGCAGGGCGACGAGCACGAACGACCACGAGCGACACCATATTGGCGACCAGCGATGTCAGCACATGCGCCCACAGCACTGACGACCGTGCGATCGGCATGGAGTGGAATCGCTCGAAGATGCCGCTCTGCATATCCATGAACAGCCGGTACGACGTGTACGCAGTGCCCGAGGCGATCGTGATGAGCAGGATGCCGGGCAGCAGGTAGTTCACGTAGCTGTCCATGCCCGTGCTGATCGCACCCCCGAAGACGTAGACGAACAGCAGCATCATGGCGATCGGCGTGATGGCCGTAGTTATGATGGTGTCCATGCTACGCGTGATGTGTTTGAGGGATCGTCCCGTCAGTACGGCGGTGTCGCCGAAGAAGTGCGTGCTCATCGTTCTTCCTCACTCGTGGGTGCGGACGCCGCAGTCATGCCCGCATCTCCGATCGTGCTGTCATCACCGACGATGGCGAGGAAGATGTCTTCTAGCGTCGGCTGCTTCTCGACGTATTCGACCTTGGCGGGCGGGAGCAGCTGCTTGAGCTCACTGAGGGTGCCGTTGACGATGATCCGGCCGCCGTGGAGGATCGCGATCCTGTCGGCGAGTTGCTCGGCCTCGTCCAGATGCTGCGTCGTGAGCAACACCGTCGTGCCGGCCTCGGCGAGTTCCTTGACGGCCTGCCACACCTCGATGCGCGCCTGGGGGTCGAGCCCGGCCGTAGGCTCGTCCAGGAAGATGACCGGCGGATTCCCTATCAGGCTCATCGCGATGTCCAGACGGCGGCGCATGCCACCCGAGTACTCCGCCACCTTCCGCATGGCCGCCTCTGTGAGCGAGAAGCGATCGAGTAGGTCGTCAGCGATCGTACCCGGGTTCTGCAGGTGACGTAGCCGGGCGACCAGCACGAGGTTCTCTCGCCCGCTGAGCACCTCATCGACGGCTGCGAACTGTCCGGTGAGGCTGATGGCCTCGCGCACGTCCTCGGCCTGTGTGGCGACATCGAAGCCGCTGACGCTGGCAGTCCCCGCGTCAGCCCTGAGCAACGTGGCGAGGATCCTGATGACCGTGGTCTTGCCGGCCCCGTTCGCGCCGAGCAGCGCGAAGATGCTGCCGCGCGCCACGTCGAAGTCCACTCCGCGCAGCACCTGCAGTTCCTTGTATGACTTCTCGAAGCCCTGCACATGGATCGCGTGCTCCTGGATCTCGTTGGTTGTCATCTGCGCACCTGCCCTGTCTCACTCGTTACGCGTCTTTGCCGGCCACGCTGTCGATGGCGTTGACCAGTCGCTCCCGCTCCTTGTTGATCCAACGACCCTCTGAGTAGTTCTCGAGAAACGTCTCGGCGAACCCCACGGGGTCATCCCCGACGATTGCGCGGATCGGGGTCCCGCCGGTCGCGCTCTGCTCGAAGAGGTCGGCAAGGTCATTCAGCATCGACACCAGGGTGTCTCCCCTGGTGATAGCGCCGAAATACATCAGGTACCGCTCCAGTGCGTCGATCGCCGTGCGGTAGTCATCGGGAAGCTGTTTGGTGCGCGCCTTGTACTCCCGGTACTGCCTCTTCTGATCGAACGAACCCGTGACTTGCTCGATCCACTCTGCAGCCATTTCTATCTGCCTCCTTCATGGAGCTGTTCCAGTCGTCCCGCGAGAAAGCTCCACGTCCTCCAGAAGTCCTCGAGATACTCATGTCCTTGCGCGTTGAGCGAGTACACCTTGCGCGGTGGCCCCTTCTCGGACGGCGTCTTCTCAACGTCGACGAGGCCCTTGTGCTCGATCCTTATGAGCAAGGCGTAGACAGTGCCTTCGGCGATGTCCGAGAAGCCCATCTCCCGCAACCGTGCCGTGATCTCATAGCCGTACGCAGGCTGCACCGACAGGATCGCGAGGACGATGCCCTCCAGCGTGCCTTTGAGCATCTCTGTCATCTGCTTGCCCATGGAGCGCCTCCTCGGCTACTCATCGTTACTAGCTACGGGTACATAGTAACACCGAGTAGCAAAGATGCAAGACCCGCGTGGGGCCCTTCGTGTTGATGGTGCCTTGAGTGGGGAATCTCCATCAGTAGGAATCGCCCTCGGCGGTCACGGTTCAACGCAGAGCGCGCATTCGTCAACGAAGGCAGGGGGCAGCTGTGCCAACAGATATCCGGATCATCCGAGCGCACGAGTTCATCCAGGCGACGCCAGAAGGAAAGATCGATCTGCCTAAGACGAAGAAGGTGCTCATGGAGATCGCGTTGGCCTCGACTCCGTCGGGCGATTTCGACGTGATCCTCGACACTCGAAACACGCAGTCCGACATGGACGTGGCGGATCTCTGGGAATTGGCGGCGGAACTCCACAGGTATCGCGAGGCGTTCTCTCGGAAGACCGCCGTTCTCGGTCCCCCGGAGCGATCTGACTTCGCAGGATTCTTCGCACTTTGCGCCCAGGAAAGGGGCTTTGACGTCAGAGCGTTCGCTCATCTGGGGGACGCGATGGAATGGCTCGATCAGACCTGAGGCTGGCAGCGCATTTGAGTCATCCCGCGAGCGCCCCGCATGTGCTCGTGCCAAACACGTTGGCTGGAAGGAGACCGACCGTGGTCATCACAGGAGACTCCGTCCCCCCGATTGACTTCGGCGGATTGGGCATCCGGGACTACACGGCGGATCTCGGAACAAGCTCCTCCTTCGCGGTGATCACTGTTCCCCCGGGCACAGCGCATGCCGATTCGTGGTCACGGCGCTCGGACAAGTACTACTACGTTGCGACCGGCACGATCGAGTTCACCGATTCGGGTCAGACACATGTTCTGTCCGCCGGGGACTTCTGTCTCGTATCGCAAGGAGAGCGCTTCTCCTATCGCAATCGAAGCGAAGGGGCCGCGACGCTGTGTCTTGTTCACACACCAAGCTTCGACCTGGACTCGGAGGTGTTTGAGGGAGCGTCCGCGGACTGAGTCGAGCGCCGAAGCGCAACTGTACGGATGAAGGTTGGCCCCATGTCGAATCCGATCCCTGCCACGTGGCACCAGCAGCATAGCGACCAGCGCACGCTCGGTGAGCGAGTCGCTGATTCGACCGCGCGTGTCTTGGGATCGTGGTCGTTCATCATCGGCCAGACCATCTTGGTGGTGCTTTGGGTCATCCTGAACGTCGTGGCCTGGGCTCGACACTGGGACCCGTACCCGTTCATTCTGCTGAATCTAATGTTCTCGGTTCAAGCCGCCTACGCCGCTCCCGTCCTGATGATGAGCCAGAACCGGCAGGCGCAACGTGATCGATTTCAGGCTCAGGCGGACTTCGACACCAACGTGCAGGCGGAGCGCGAGATCGAGGACATGCAGGAACAGCTCAACCGGATCGAACTCGGACTGCAGCGGATCGAATCGAGTATGGGTACGCATCAGTCGAGCGGTCATGCGTAGCGAACTGTCACCTCGAGCACGTGGTGCTCATCCCGGGTAAGGCTTCGTCAGGACGGGCGGTCGACGGGTAGATTCCGGTGTAGGCACCCGGTAAAGACACGGAGTCTACGATGGCGCGCTTGATCTACTCGGCACTGGTCTCTCTGGACGGCTTCGTCGCTGACAAGTCCGGCAATTTCGACTGGGCTTTGCCCGACGAAGCGGTCCATACCTTCGTCAACGACCTCGAGCGTTCAGCGGGCACGCACCTCTACGGTCGCCGGATGTATGAAGTCATGACCGCGTGGGAGACTCTCGGCTCGGAGCCCGATGACCCAGCCTACATCCGGGACTTCGCGGCAATCTGGCGCGCAGCAGACAAGATCGTCTACTCAAGGACGCTTGAGGCCGCTTCGACCGCGAAGACCCGCATCGAACGTGACTTCGATCCTGAGTCGGTCCGCCACATGAAGGCGGAGCTGCATGACGACATTCTGATTGCGGGTCCCACGCTCGCCGCCGAAGCCATTGAGGCCGGGCTCGTGGACGAGTACCGGCTCTTCGTCTTTCCCGTCGTGGTTGGCGGAGGGCTGTCCTTCCTCCCGGGCCGCATCCGACTTGACCTGACCCTGCTCGACGAACACCGCTTCTCGAGCGGTGTGGTCTATCTCGGCTACGACGCGAACGCCGACTAGCCGCGGCGGGCACCTACATGAGCAGCCCGTTCGCTAGAATCATGAGAGGCCGAAGAACGAAGGGAACCGTGCCATGAGTGAGGGCGTGCTCGTACTGCACACCGGTGGAACGATCGGAATGGTCGACACGCCCGATGGCAGCGCGCCGGCGGCGGAGGCGTTGGCTCCATTCCTCGACGCGATCGTCGCCGGATCTGCCGAGGAATTGCCCTCGATCACGTTCGCCGAACTTCACCCGCCTATCGACTCAGCTAACGCCACCCCCGACACCTGGCGCACGATCGCCGAGATTCTGTTCGAGCGCCGGCAGGACCACGACGGCTTCGTGGTCCTGCATGGAACCGATACGATGGCGTACACGTCCTCGGCACTCTCGTTTCTTCTGCCGGCGTTCGGAAAGCCGGTGGTGGTGACCGGCTCCCAGATCCCGATCGCCCGGGCGCGCAGCGACGGACGCCAGAACCTCGTCGGCGCGCTTCAGGTGGCAGCCCGATCCGACGTGCCGGAAGTCAGCCTGCTGTTCGGCGAGGTTTTGCTCCGGGGCAACCGGGCGACCAAGATCGATGCCTCGGGTCTCGATGCCTTCGACTCGCCGCGGTGTGCGCCCCTGGCCGAGATCGGAGTCGCCATCGCCGTGAACCATGGCCTCGTGCGTTGGCCGGAAGGTGAACCCGCACTGACCCCCGGGTGCCTCGCGCAGGTTGCTGCGGTCCGGCTGTTTCCCGGATTCTCGGCTTCAATCCTGGGCAATCTGTGTCGGTCGCCGCTGCAGGGCCTGGTCATCGAGGCGTACGGCGCGGGCAACGGTCCGTCCGACGATCGGGAGTTCCTCGCTGCGATCGAAGCTGCAACGTCTCAGGGCGTCGTCGTGGTGGTCGTCACCCAGTGCGTGCGCGGATCGGTCCAGCCCGGAGCGTACGCGACCGGCTCTGCGCTCATGCGCGCGGGCGCCGTCCCGGGCTTCGACATGACCTGCGAGGCTGCCCTGACGAAACTCGCGGTCCTGTTAGGGCAGGGCCTCGACCATGCGGTGGTGGCAGAAATGATGCAGCACGACCTGGCCGGCGAGCTGACCCGCTAGACTGCTACTTTCGCCGAGGAGCCGGCCCCTCCGGCCGAACCAGCTCTGCAAGCTTGCGCAGCGTGTTGCAGTTGCGGACCGTCATCTGCCGATACTCGTCCGTGCCAACCAACTTGAGCAGCCCACTGCGACCTACCATGGACCGGTCGACGCGCCACAGCACCGCGCCGGGCACGTATCGGACATCGTCGATGTCGGGCTTGACCGTCAGTCGGGCGAGAATCGCGGGGCTGTCCAGTGCCTCGCCCAGGAACAGTACGTCGCACTTGGCGCCCTGATCGTTGGCCCAGCCGTCGGGTAGCGCGCGGGCCGCAGCCGTGATGTTGTCCGCGTCGCGCACCAGCACTCTCACGCGAAACCCGAAATCCTGCTCGATCGCATCCTCGACAAGGCCGACCAGCGACCCGGCGTCGACCGAATCGGCATGGAAGATCACGTTGCCGGAGTTGATGTAGGTCCTGACATCGCGCAAGCCAACTCGCTCGAAGGTCGACCTGAGTAGCCTCATGTCCACCTTGTTCTTGCCGCCCACGTTGATGCCGCGCAGAAGCGCCACGTATATCATGTGGGCATAGTAGCAGTCGGGGCGCGAAGCCTGCGCCGGCACACACGAGGAGAGCACGCATGGCGGAGTCTGCAGTGGCCAGCCGAGGCGGCCGTCACCGGGTCTGGCGCGCGGTAGGTTGGTCGGTTCTCGGTGTCATTCTCGCGCTCTACGTTGGGTTTCCCGTGGCAATGGCCGTCGCTGCCGTCTGGCCGACGCGCTCGGTGGTGGGACCCGCGCCCGAGGGTTTCGACGAGATCACCCTCACCACCGCCGACGGCGTC
>JBGSMX010000172.1:0-1957 GCA_041739935.1 Coriobacteriia bacterium
CGTCAAGGCGCTGCGCAAGGCGCCCGGCACCGAGGAGTAGGCGCGCGCGGCGATTCACTCCACGCGCTATACTCGGTGCGGTTCGAATCCATGCAAAGGACGGCTCATGAACCCCAACGACGTACTCGATGCACTCTCCGAAGGCCTCATCGACGTGCCCGATCTGGTGTTCGCATTCACGCCGGGCGGTAAGTACCTGTTCGCAAACACCGCAGCGGCAAAGTGGCTGGGGTTCGAGCGCGACGAACTCATCGGATATCACTGGCGAGAGCTTGGCTTCCCCGAGCGCGTGATGGAGCCGTTCATGGCCAAGGTGGCCGAAGTCGCGCAGACCGACGAGCCGCAGTGGCACCAGATGGTGGGGTCGGAGCGGGTCGGCAATGCGGTGCTCGACGTCTCGCTCACCCCGCTGCACACCAACGATGGCGGCGTGATGGCGGTGCTCGTCATCCTGCGCGATGTCACCGAGTACGTGCGCGGCAAGGGCTAGCGCCCGGGCACCGACTTCGCGGGGTCTCGAGACCCCGCCCGCCGCTAGGGTGCAGGCATCGGCGGCGTCCAGCCATCGGTGAACGTGTTCATGAACGCCACGAGCGCGTTTTCCTCCATGTCGGTCAGACCCAGATTGCCAATGCCGATCGTCTCCAGGTTCGCCGGGACTTCCGGCGCGGGCCATCCGGCGCCAGGCACGTCGCGCGTGTTGTAGAAGTGCACGATCTCCTTGAGGGTCGAGAAGTAGCCGTTGTGTCCGTACGGAGCGGTGAGCGCGATATTGCGCAGCGTGGGCGTCTTGAACATGCCATCGTAGGCGGGGTTCGCGGCAACGCCACCCGGCAGATTGGCCGCGAGTCCGTGGTCGACCCAGGCGACGCGGTCGCGATTGAACCGCTTGGGGATCGTGTAGAACGGGTTGTCAGGGTTCCTGGGTATTCCCAGGTTCGAGAATCTATGGTCGGTGAACAGCACGGGCTCGGTGGGGATGAAATTGGGGTCCATCACTTCCATGCCGCCCATGGGCGTGGAGTGACACGTCCAGCACTGGGCCTTTCCGATGAACAGCGACATCCCCATGCGCTCCTGGGGAGTGAAGACCATCATCCTCGCCGGTCCAGTGAGCCTCATCGCATAGTCGTGCTTGGCCGAGAACGGACTCATCTCGGGCGTGCGCTCGTAAGCGGCGATCGCGTAGGTTATCCGGTCGTAGGCGCGATTGACGTCTCTCGTGCTCAGGCTGTTCTTACCAAAGACCGCGCGGAAGTCAGCGGCGTACGCCGACGCCGCAACCCTCTGTACGACGGCCTTGCGATTCGGCATGTTCATCTCAAGCGGATTGAGGAACGGCTCCGCTGCCTGAGCTTGCAACGAAGCTGCGCGACCGTCCCAGAACAGACCGCCCACGTAGGTCCCAAGCACCGGATCGAAGGTGCGCGGCGGGATGTACTGTGCGTATGAAGAGACAGGTGCGCTCCGGTTGCCTGCCCGTCCGGCAACCGCTCCCGGCGATACGGCCGCACCATCGGGGTCCGCAAACCCGGTAGCAGGATCGTGGCACGTTGCACACGACTGCCCCGGCGGATTGGACAGATTCGTGTCGAAGAAAATCGCCTTGCCTACCGACTCGATCGTCGGGGCCGCCACGGCAGGAGCCGCGATAGCGAGTACCAGCGCCACGAGCGCACACATCACGAGCAGTCGTCTCACGCGCGACACCCCTTGTCATCATCCTGATTGCTGGAACCTGTGGGTATTACTTGAACCTGTGTGCGACCGCAGTGCTCTTCGGAGCCGCAACGCACACACGAGTGGGTACCCAGGACGCGAGCAGGACCCTCGCTCAAGTGCTCGCAGTCGGGCAAGCGGTCGTCTGGCTTCGATGAACGGCGGGTCTGTGGTGACAAAACGCGGAAAACGCAGGCGCGAGGCCTACGACGCGTGCTCGGCCACCGCAGCGGCCTGC
>JBGSMX010000114.1:0-6083 GCA_041739935.1 Coriobacteriia bacterium
TGCTGCTGGCGCCGCTCGCGGTTCTTCCCGCACGGCAGGGTGCCGGTGTGGGCGGCGAGCTCGTGCGCGCGGGTATTGCGGCGTGTGCCAATGCCGGTTTCGGCATCGTGCTCGTGCTGGGCCACCTCGGCTACTACCCGCGCTTCGGCTTCGAGGTCGCGGCCGAGTATGGCATCTTCGCGCCGTATCCCACAGAGCCGATTGAGGCGTTCATGGTGCTCGAGAGCGTACCCGGAGCGCTTGAGGGCGTGCGCGGAGTCGTGCGGCCGGCGGCCGTGCTTCTGCACGAAGAGATGTGGCGCGAGTGAGACTGGTGCGCTAGCAGCTGCCGGTCGTCCCGCACGGGGTCGCGGGGGACAGCGAGGGTTCGGTACGCATGGCCGCCGCAGCAACGGTCCGCTCTTCGTCCGGGTGCAGGATGCAGGTCGTGTCGACTTCCATCGCATCTCCGGTCGCTTGCCAGGCTTTCGCCCGGCACCCCCGGCAGATGCGAGAGTACTCGCACGCCTCCGGTGCGCATGCGCCCTTGGCTTCCATGGCGTCGAGTTTGTAGAGTTCGACAACCGCGTCTTGCAGCGTGATGTCGCGGATGTTGCCCACAGTCCAGTCCTGCGCGAACTGGCAGGGCATGATGCCGCCTTCGGAGTTGATGTTCATGTGCCCCTTGCCCACGGGACATGCGCTCACTATCTTGAGGCGCTCGAGACCTTTGGTCACGTCCACACCGCGGGCTTTGAGCTGCTCGGCGAGGTAAGGAATGATCGAGGGCAGCGCGCCGATGTCGTACTCGAGGTGGCACTCGGGGTCGAGCAGGTCCTCGAGCACCGTGTCCGCGAGTTCGCGCCACTGGGTCGCGGTGATGCGTATGTCCTCTTCGCCCTCGCTGCGGCCCGAGGTGATCAGGTCGCACAGGTAGATGAGGCCTGCGTCCAGGCGCTTGGTCTCTTCGATGATGTCGTAGATGTGCGGCCACGTGTCCTTGCTCACGGCGGTCTTGATCGCGACGCCCACGCCTTCTTCGCGCAGGATTCTCACGGCTTCGACGACTTTGGCGCGCGTACCCGGTACTCCCACCATCGCGTCGTGGAACTCGTCGGGTCCGTAGAGCGAGGTGGCGATCCAGTCGATCCCGTTGGCCTTGAGACGCTTCGCGACATCGCGGTCGATGAGTGTCGCGTTGGTCGAGACCGTCACGCGGATGCCGTAGCCGCGGGCCTTCTCGAGGATCTCCCAGAAGTTGCGTCGCACCATGGGCTCGCCGCCGGACATGAACAGCAACGGCACGCCTGCCTCGGCCATCTGATCGACGAGTCCGAGCGCCTCTTCGTCGGTGAGCTGCTCGGGCAGCTGCTTGCCGTCGGCCGCCATGTAGCAGTGGTCGCACAGCAGGTTGCAGCGGTTGGTGATGTTCCAGATGATCTCGCTCGGGCGACCGAGCTCGTAGGCTTTGAGTGCCTTGTTCTCGACGTCGGCGAGCGGTCCGTCGAAAAAGAGCGAGCGTACGTGTGCCATGTGGCGTTGCCTCCCGAAGAATCGAGCCCTGCTGCCGGCGAGACTGGCGAATCCGAGTACGCACATATTGTATGCAACGTGTGGGCCGCGGTGTGCGTTTGTAACATCTATGACATTGGCAGCGGGCAGGGAATCGCCCTGTAGGCGAGGTCGGCAACCCCTGCGCACGCCCTCACTTGCGGTTGAGAAACCTGCCGCGCACCAAATGTTGTGGTTCCTGCAGACCACGCCACCGGACGTGTCCTTGAAATCGAGTTGCGGCGTGTTTACGATTTCGACTAAGGGTGCACACCCCATGGGCGCAATCAGGCGCTCCGCGAATCCAGGAGGTGATCCAGCTGATGCGAAGTACGGGAATCGCTGCGCTGGTCCTGACCGAAGCGGATTTGGCGGAGGCACGGACCGTCTGAAGACGGCGGCGGACCGGGAGACGGGAACCCGGGCGCCAAGCGCCACCGAACCATCGGATGTGTGTCGCTGTCTTGCAGCGAATTCCGAGGGCCGCCCATACCGGGCGGCCCTCGCCTTATCTCGCATCTGCGATGATCTGCCGGAGAGTCGCCTCCCGCATCGCCCGCTTCCGTGCCTACAGACGGCTAGCCCGCCCGGAAGGCTTCCTCGGCACGCAGCTGTACGATCCGGTTCTGCGCGTCTACGAACACGCAGCGCGGTTGCCACAGTTGCGCCTCGAGATCGTCGAGCTGCACGAAGTTGGCGATGATGACGAGATCGCCGGGGTCGACCAGGTGGGCGGCGGCGCCGTTGACGCACACGACGCCCGAGTCGCGCTCGCCACACAACGCGTAGGTGGTCAGCCGCGAGCCGTTCGTCACGTTCCAGATTTCGACGGCCTCGTGCTCGAGGATTCCGGCGGCGTCGAGCAAGTCGGCATCGACCGTGACGCTGCCTTCGTAGGCGACGTTCGCCTCTGTGACGGTGGCGCGGTGAATCTTGCCACCGAGCATCGTGCGTATCATTCTCATTCGCTCCGTTCCCGGGTACCCGCGCGTCTTCACTGCGCGTCGAGTCCCAGCCTCGTCTGCGGGCCTCGAGGATAGCACGGTCGGCGACCTGACTCCAGCCGAGGCCAACAGCTCAACGCCCGCTCGTCCGGCGGCTGTCGTGCGGCGCCCGACGACAAGGTACACTGGGCAGGTGCCCGCCAACATCGACCGGTTCCCCGCACGGGGCACGAGGTACTCATGGGCCATGAGGCACCGAACAAGGACGCACCCTCTCACGCGGCACTCGTTCGCATGTTCGAGGCGACGTTCGAGCAGGCCGCCGTTGGTCTGGCGCACGTTGCGCCGGACGGAAGCTTCCTGCGGGTGAACCGCAAGCTGTGTGAGATTGTCGGCTACACACACGACGAGTTCGTGACCCTCACGTTCCAGGAGATCACGCACCCCGATGACCTCGAGTCCGATCTCGGTCTCGTAGGCCAGATGTTGGCCGATGAGATCCAGACCTACACGATGGAGAAGCGCTACTTCCATAAGAGCGGGCCTGTCGTCTGGATCGAGCTCACCGTCGCGCTCGTTCGCGACGAGACGGGGGCGCCCGACTTCTTCATCTCGGTGATCGAGAACATCAGTGAGCGCAAAGCGCTCGAGTTGGAAGTGCTCACCCACCGCGACCACCTCGAGCAGCTCGTCGCGCAGCGCACATCCGAGCTGGAGAACGCCAACATAGAGCTGGCCATGCTCAACGAGGAATTCCAGAACGCAAACGAGGAACTCGTGAGCGCCAACGAGGAGCTCGCGGTCACGAATGAGGAGCTCGCGGTCTCGAACGAAGAACTCGCAGTCACGAACGAGGAGCTGGAAGTCGCCAACCAGCTGATACGGGAGACTGCCGAGGAGCTGCGACGCGCGACCCGCGCGAAGAGCGACTTCCTGGCGAGCATGAGCCACGAGCTGCGCACGCCGCTCAACTCCATCATCGGTTTCTCCGGGGTGCTCCTGCAGGGCATGGCCGGACCGCTCGCGGAGGAGCAGGAGCATCAGCTGCGTATGGTGAACGACGCCGGCAAGCATCTGCTGGCTCTCGTGTGCGATATCCTCGACATCGCGAAAGTCGAGGCGGGGAAGATCCGTGTCATCGCCGAGGAGCTCGACCTGACGCTACTTGCACGTGAGGTCGCCGAGAACCTGAGCATCGCAGCGGCACGCAAGGGACTGGCCCTCGAGGTCCACGAGCCAGAGATGCGGGTGCGGCTCGTGAGCGATGTCGCTCGGCTCAGACAGATCCTCATCAACCTCATGGAGAACGCTGTCGCCTATACCGATGAGGGTAGGATCGACGTCCATGTCAGCCGGGATGGGAACTGGTCGGTCGTGTCGGTCACCGACACCGGGTTAGGGGTCGACCCGGACGACCTCAAGCGCATCTTCGAGCCGTTCGAGCAGGTCAAGGAAGGAACTCCGGGAGGAGCACACGGAACAGGGCTGGGTCTGGCCGTCTCGCGCCGCCTGGCCGAGGTGCTGGGTGGCCGGCTCGACGTCGTGAGCGAGCCCGGCTCGGGCTCCACCTTCACGCTGACCGTGCCCGATCACGTCGAACCGTGACGCAGCGCGCCTGATTCAGGCCTCGCATCCGCATTCGTGCTATGCTTCGTCGTTCGCGCATGGCGCGAGTGAGGCCCGGTCATGATGGAGCGGGTCCGGTCGAACGACTATGGAGATGACGCAGGTGCTTCAAAGCGACATACGCAACATCGCAATCATCGCGCACGTCGACCACGGCAAGACCACGCTCGTGGACCGGCTGCTTCAAGAGACCCACGTGTTTCGCGACAACCAGGAGGTCGCCGAGCGCGTGCTCGACTCCAACGACCAAGAGCGAGAGCGGGGCATCACGATCCTGGCCAAGAACATCTCGATCCGGCACAGGGGCGTGAAGATCAACGTCATCGACACTCCCGGGCACGCGGATTTTGGCGGCGAGGTCGAGCGGGTTCTCAAGATGGCCGACGGCGTGCTGCTGATCGTGGACGCGTTCGAGGGCGCCATGCCGCAGACTCGCTTCGTTCTGAAGAAGGCGCTCGAACACGGGCTCAAGCCCATGGTGGTCATCAACAAGATCGACCGCCCCGGAGCACGCCCGCACGAAGTCGTCGATTCGGTGTTCGATCTTATGCTCGACCTGGGCGCCAACGACGCGCAGCTCGACTTCCCCATCGTCTACACGAGCGCCGTGAACGGCTATGCGCGACTCGAGCCCGAGGACGAGGGCACCGACATCCTGCCGCTTCTCGACGCGATCGTCGATCACATACCCGCGCCGGATTGCGACCCCATGGGTCCGACCGCGATGCAGGTCTGCACGATCGACTGGTCCGACTACGTGGGCAGGATCGGGATCGGCCGCATCTTCAGCGGGACCATGCGCTCCGGCGACAAGATCCTCGTGATCAAGAACGACGGCAGCCGCTACATGTCGCAGATCAAGCAGCTCTACACGTTCGAAGCGCTCGGTCGCCAGGAGGCCACCGAGGCGCACGCGGGCGACATCGTCGCGGTCGTGGGTGTGGACGACGCCGATATCGGCGACATGTTCACCTGTCAGCTCGACCCGGTGCAGCTCGCGCCGATCCATGTCGAGGAACCCACGATGTCGGTCGTCTTCTCGGCAAGTACGAGCCCGCTCGTTGGCCAGGAGGGCACGATCGTGGGTGGGCGCCAGCTCAAGGAGCGCCTGATGCGCGAGGCCGAGTCCAACATCTCGATGCGCATCACCGAGACCGAGGACAAGACCGGCATGGAAGTGGCCGGCCGAGGAGTCCTGCATCTGTCGGTGCTCATGGAGACCATGCGCCGAGAAGGCTACGAGTTCCAGGTGGGCCGCCCGCAGGTCATCTTCCGCGGCAGTGGCTCCAAGCGCGAGGAACCCATCGAGCTGGCGGTCGTCGACGTGCCCAGCGAGTATGCCGGCAAGGTCATCGAGACGTTCGGTACGCGCGGCGGCGAGATGATAGACATGGTGCAGCGCGACGAGCACGTGCACCTGGAGTTCAAGATCCCCTCGCGAGGCGTGATGGGGCTGCGCACGCGCATTCTCAACGCGACCCGCGGCGAGGCCACTTTGTTCCACCACTTCAACGCGTATGGTCCGTTCAAAGGCGACATCGGCGGGCGGCAGAACGGCTCGCTCATCTCTATGACGACGGAGAAAGCTGTGGCGTACGGGCTCGATGCGCTGCAGCAGCGCGGCACCATGTTCGTGAAGCCCGGTGACCAGTGCTACGAGGGAATGGTCGTGGGCGAACACGCGAAGGCCGGCGATCTGGTGGTCAACATCGCGAAGGCCAAGCAGCTCACCAACATGCGCGCCGCGAGCGCCGACAAGGGCATCATCCTGGCCCCACCGGTCGTCTTCACCATGGAAGAAGCGCTGGAGTACATTGAAGACGACGAGCTCGTCGAAGTAACCCCCAAGAGCGTGCGGTTGCGCAAGCGGATTCTCGATGCGAACGCGCGCAAGAAGGCGGGTCGGGGGTAGAGCCGAGGTGGGGGCCGCGAAGCGAGGCGAAGTCGACGAGATCACGATTGCGCGCCGCGCCGCGCAGGCGC
>JBGSMX010000232.1:0-3808 GCA_041739935.1 Coriobacteriia bacterium
GTCGCGGGTCTGGCTGCGCGGCCCGGGGCACGAGGTCACGATGTCGAGATCAGCGCCGGACCGCTCCCTGGCTCGTACGGTGTGACTGTTGCGGCGCGCGACCATCATGGCCTGTTCTCCACGATCGCGGGAGCGCTTGCGCTGTCCGGCTTCGACATCCTGGGCGCCCAGGCCGTCACCGTCGCCGGCGGAATCGCACTCGACACCTTCACCGTACGCTCCGCCACGCTCGCCGAGATAGATCCCGACGCATGGGCCCGCTTCGACCGCTCACTTGATGCGGCGCTCCGGGACCGGCTCGCGATAGGCGTGCGCCTCGCGGAACGGCAGCGGCATTACCGCCAGCCGCACGGGAGCGTGGTCAAGATCACGGTCGATACGCACGACCCGTACGCCGCTGTCGTAACCGTGCGGGCCCCCGATCGTGTGGGATTGCTCTTCGACGTTTCGCGCGCCATCGCCGAGAGCGGGCTCGACATCGTGGGAGTCACCGCCACGACCAAGCAGGCGCGGGCAATCGACACATTTCGCGTTGTGGATCGGGATGGACAGGTGCCCGCAGAAGGGCTTCTCGGCCAGCTGACGATGCGGCTTCGGGAGCTCGGCTAGCGCATCGGCGCGGCGGCGACCTCAGTAGCCGAGCGTGGCCTTGATGTCGTCGAATTCCTGGCGGTCGATCTCGCCCCGGGCAAAACGCTCTCGCGCGGCATCGAAGGCGGAATCACGCTTCTCGGACGGAGCCGCACCGCTCTCGCCCTGGCTCTTGCCCATGGTGTAGGCAACCCACCCCACGATGGCCGCCGGCCCGAACAGCATGACGACGATCGCAACGACAATCAGCAGCTCGGTGATTCCCAGACCCATGATGCGCCTCTCGCCTCAGTTGGACCCACGCGTCAAATGTACCCCACCTGTCATGGTCCGCGGGGCGTTCGGGCATCTATAGTGGGAACGCACCGACATCAAGGAGGAGCGCGTGAGCGGCAAAATCTACACCAGAGCCGGCGATTCGGGCGAGACATCCCTGGTAGGCGGCCAGCGCATCGCTAAGAACAGCGTGCGTGTGACTGCCTACGGCACGGTCGACGAGGCGAACTCGCACGTAGGGCACGTACGAGCTGCACTCGAGGTCGCGGCCCCGGAGGAGGCCGAACTGGATCGCATGCTCGACTTCGTCCAGCATCGGTTGTTCAACTGCTCCAGCCGGCTTGCGACGCCCCCGGGAGCGGAGACAGACCACACGCCCCACGTGGTCGCACACGACGTCGACCGGCTCGAGGGCTACATCGACTCGCTCACCGAGCGCACGAGCCCGCTCGAGCACTTCGTCCTGCCCGGTGGCTGCGAGCTTTCGGCCCGTATGCACGTCGCCCGCACGGTCGTGCGTCGGGCCGAGCGGGCAATTCTCGATCTCGCGGCCCAGGAGCCAGTCGATCCGACCGTGCTCAAGTTCGTCAACCGGCTGTCTGACCTGCTTTTTGCGATGGCCCGCTTCGCCAACCGCATGTATCAGGGCGGCGATGTGTACTGGCACCAGGACTACGCCGATGAGTGATCGACACGCGGAGTTCGTCGCACGCAACAAGGAGACATGGGACCGCTGGACCGACCTGAACTACGCATCTGACTTCTACGACGTCGCCGGATTCATCGCCGGGCGCCCATCACTCGATCCGATCGAGCTGGCCGGTGTGGGCGACGTGCGGGGCAAGCGGCTGTTGCACCTGCAGTGTCATTTCGGGATGGATACGATCGCGTGGGCGCGGCTGGGCGCGTCCGTCACCGGCGTGGACTTCTCGCCGCGCGCAATCGAACGTGCGCGCAGTCTGGCCGAGGAGACCGGCGTGCAGGCCGAGTTCATGTGCTGCGACGTCGCAGATGCGCGTGCACATCTCGACGGCGAGTTCGACATCGTCTTCGTATCGTACGGGGCGATCAGCTGGTTGCCGGACCTGCAGCCCTGGGCGCGCACGATCGCCTCGGTCCTCGCTGTCGGCGGGCGCCTGTTCGTGGTCGACAGCCACCCGGCGTTGTGGGTCTACGACGACACCGATGCAGGCACCGGCGCCGGACCTGACGACCTGCGACTCAAGTACCCGTATTTCGGGGGCGAACCCATCCGCGACGAGATGACCGGCAACTATGCGGATCCCGACAGCGACGTGTCGACGGTCAGCTACTCGTGGCAGCACACCTTCGAAGAGATCGTCGGCTCGCTGCTCGACGCAGGCATGCGCATCACCTCACTGCGCGAGTACGACCGTATCGCGTGGGCGTGGTTCCCGTGGATGGTACGCGATGACGACGGCCTGTGGCACATGCCACCGGGCGCAGTGGACATCCCGCTCATGTTCTCGGTGCAGGCCGTCTACGACCCCGCCCCTCGCCGCTAGAACTCGTCCGCCCCGGTGAGCAGCTCCCTGACCACCTTCGGGTCGGACAGCGTCGAGATGTCGCCAAACGCTTCCATGTCCTTCTCGCCCGCCGCCATCTTGCGAAGGATGCGGCGCATGATCTTGCCCGAACGCGTCTTGGGCAAGTCGCGGGCGAACTGGATGTGGTCGGGAGTGGCGATGGGCCCGATGATCTTTCGCACGTGGCCGCGCAGTATCTTTGCCAGGTCCTCGCTCGGATACTGCCCGTCGCGCAAAATGACGAACGCGTGGATGCCTTCGCCTTTGACCGGGTGCGGGAAACCGACGACGGCCGACTCGCTCACGGCCTCGTGCGAGACCAGCGCACTCTCGACTTCGGCGGTGCCCAAACGATGCCCGCTCACGTTGATGACGTCATCGACGCGTCCCAGCAGCCAGTAATAACCATCCGAGTCCTTGCGCGCGCCGTCTCCGGTGAAGTAGCGACCCGGGAAGCGCTCGAAGTACACCTCGTGCATTCGCTTGTGGTCCGGGTCGCCCCACGTGCCGCGCATCATGCCCGGCCACGACTGCTCGACGACCAGGTACCCACCCTCGTTCTCGGCAGCTTCGCTCCCGTCCTCGGTCAGCACCTTGGGTTCGATGCCGAAGAACGGCACCGTGGCCGAACCGGGCTTGAGCGGCACCGCACCCGGGAACGGCGTGATCAGGAAACCGCCTGTCTCGGTCTGCCAGTAGGTGTCGATGATCGGCAGCGCGTCGCGGCCGACCACCCGGCGGTACCACATCCACACCTCGGGGTTGATCGGCTCGCCGACCGTCCCCAGCAGCCTCAGGCTCGTCAGGTCGTAGCGCGCCGGCCAGCCCTCACCGTGGCGCATGAGGGCGCGAATCGCGGTCGGTGCGGTGTAGAACGTGTTGACCTGGTATTTCTCGACCACCGCCCAGAACCGGCCGGGGTCGGGATAGGTCGGCACGCCTTCGAACATGAGCGTCGTCGCTCCCGCCGCGAGAGGGCCGTAGACGATGTAGCTGTGACCGGTGATCCACCCGATATCTGCGGTGCACCAGAAGACGTCCTCGTCCCGATAGTCGAACACGGTCTTGAAGCTGAGAGCCGAGAAGAGCAGGTATCCCGCAGTGGTGTGCAGCACGCCCTTGGGCTTGCCGGTCGAGCCGGAGGTGTAGAGGATGAACAGCGGGTCCTCGGCATTCATGGGCTCCGGATCGAAGGGCTTGCGCACCTCGGGAGCGGTGATCTCCTGATGCCACCAGGTGTCGCGCCCGGGCTCCATGTCGACATCGCCCGCGCCGCGCTTGACCACGACGCACGCCTCGACGCTCGGGCACTCGAAAAGCGCCTCGTCGGCCGCCGCCTTGAGCGGGACCTTGCGTCCGCCGCGGATTCCCTCATCGGCCGTGATCAGCAGCTT
>JBGSMX010000243.1:0-4004 GCA_041739935.1 Coriobacteriia bacterium
CCGCCGTAGCGCTGGACGTTCGCTGCCCCGCCGACAACGGTCGCGAGCTCGGTCGCGACTGCGGCCGAGACGGCGGCGGTCCCACCGACGACGGCGACACGATCCGCGTCGAGTTGCTGGATGTAGGTCTTCACGGTGCTCGAAAGAGCGGCCGGCTTGGTGAGCAACAGCGGTGCTTGCAGCGAGCCGGCCAGACCGGACGCGGCAAGCGCATCAGGCCAGTTCGTACCGGACGCCACGACGACCCATCTGTGTCCATCGGGCCCTGCGGCCATGGGGGTCGTGAAATTGAGTCGTGCGGCTGCAATCGCCGTATCGTAGCGGTTCGTTCCCTCGACCTCAACGCTGTCGGGGGTGGTCACCACGGCGTTCACCACGACCTGCTTGACCTGCGAGCCAGCAACGTTTCCGACGTTGTCCGTCGCAAAGTACGAGACGTTGTGCGTACCGACCGTCGAGATGACGACGTTGGCCGGAGAGGTGGTTGTGGTCACGGGACCGCCATCGACCGAGTACGACACGCTCGCCACGCCGGAATGAGCGTCTGTCGCAGACAGCGGAACCGAGGCACTGCCGGTGTACCCTGCCGGGTTCGGCGAGAAGCTCGTCGTGGGTGGAGTCACATCAACACGGACCTCGAGGTGCTTGGTGACGCTCCACTGGTCGAGATCGTCACGCGCCCGCACATGTGCATACCAGGTGCCGCTTCCGGACGCGGTAAGGGTGGCGGATTGCTGCGTGGTCGTGACCACCGCGGGGATGGTAGTAGGTGACTGGTCGAGAAGAGTGGCGTATCCGGCGATGTTCGTGCCGGTCGCGGTCCAGGCGATATCAACCGATGGGTCAGCGACCCAGGTGCTTGCCGGGTGCGAAGACGACGTCAGCGTTGTGACCTCGGGCGCAGTGGGCGACACCGCGATCACCGTGACGCTCGCCATCTGGTCGGCCGCCTGGTTGCCCGCATTGTCCTCGGCGAAGTAGGTGACCTCGTAGGTGCCCGGCGTCGAGATGACGACATTGGTGGGCGAGGCGGTAGTCGTGACGGGTCCGCCGTCGATCGAGTACGAAACGCTCGCGACGCCCGAGTGTGAGTCAGTCGCGGAAAGCGGAATGGTCGCGCTGCCCTCGTAACCGGTCGGCTCGGGCGAGAAGCTCGGCACCGGATTCGTGACGTCCACGAGCACTTCCAAGTGTGCGGTGGCGCCCCACTGTCCCAGCGCGTCGAGCGCGCGAACGTGTGCGTACCACGTGCCACTGCCCGTGGCAGTGAGCGTCGCGGTGTTGAGCGTCGTGGTGACCGATGTCGGGTTGGTGGTAGGCGACTGATCGAGCACAGCCGCGTAGCCCACGGGCGTCCCGTTGGCGAGCCAGCTCAGGTCGATGCTCGTGTCCGATACCCACGTGCCGTCCGGGTGCGACGCCGAGGTCAGCGACGTGATCGCGGGCGCTGCCGGGTTCACGGGAACCGCCCAGTCGGTACCGTTGGTCGTGCGCACGATAGCGCCGGAGCGTCCCACGGCTACAGCCGTCGAGCCACCCAGGTACTCGATGTCTTCGAGATAGTACGCGGTCGGGGACGTAAGCTGTGCCCAGTTCACGCCGCCGTCAGGAGTGCGATAGATGCGCCCGGAGGCGCCGACTGCCCAGCCTTGACCGCCGGCTGCGGCATACTCGACGCCGAGCAGGTCCGTCGTGGCACCCACCGTGTTCGCGGTCCAGGTCGTCCCGGCATTGGTCGTGCGATAGACCTTGCCGCCCGATCCGACCGCCAGCCCGGCCGTGGTGGACGCGAACGACACGTCGTAGAGCGGGCCCGAGCCGGTGATGGTCTGCGCCCGCCACTTCGTGCCGGTACGTGCGTCGTCCCAGCTCCAGATCACGGGCTTGTTCGCACCCAGATAGCGGTCCCAGCCCACTGCCCATCCGAGCGTCGTCGAGGGGTATTCGATGCCGTAGAACTCACCGAGTCCGAGCAGGGGGGTCGGCGGCATCTCGGCAGACGGTTGATACGTGCCGGCAGAAAGCTCGCGCCACCACTCCCCGCCGCCCCCGTTGAACGTGCGGAACACGAACGGGGGCTCGTCTTGCGAGGTGCCCACCGCCACGCCCTGGCTCACGGAGAAGAACTCGGTGTCGTAGAACTTCTCGACTACGTACAGGACGCCGGCTAGATCCGCGCTGCGCGAGGTCCACGTGTCTCCGCCGTTCGACGTGTAGTAGACCTGACCGCCGAGCGAGACGACGTATCCCTGCGTCGCGTTCACGAAGCTGACACCCCTGAAGTCCAGCGTGTCGCCCGAACGCACGACCGACCACGTGAGCCCGCCATCGGTGGTCTTGATGACCGTCCCGCCGGTGCCTGCCGCGTAACCCGTGGATGCGTCCACGAAGTCCACGCAGTTCAGATTCGCGGTGGTCACGGCCGCATACGCCGCTTCGGGTGCCGAGACGAACGTGGGCGCCACCGTGAGCACGAGCAGGAGCGAGAGGAAGAGACGCGGAATCCGCGCGCTAGATATGCTGTTCATCGTTTAGCCTCGTCAGTCGATGCCGGTCGACCCGGGTCTTCGGGACAGGGTCTTCGATGCAAAGAGCATACCACCGGGTGTATCCGGTCTAGGCGGTTATGAGAGGACTCTAACGCGCAGCTCATAAAGGCTGTTGCGCACTGCGCGACGCGCCCTATCAGGCTACTGCGTGATCTCCTCGGCGAGTCCGATCACGGTGTTCCTAAGCGAGGATGCGTCACTGTCGCTCGAGGCGATCTCGACGACCACCAGCAACGGGCCATCGGTGAACGCGACCGCGGCGACCGAGCGGTTCGAGCCGAAGTAGCCGCCGTCGGCAACATCCACATCCGCAGCCCCGTTCGGGTACGACGGCTTGATCGTGGCCTCCATCTCGGCGCGGGCCGATTCGGCGTTCTGGAACTGCTCGACGACGATGACGAGTTTGGCGACATCACCTGCGACCGTGGGCAGATAGTCGCGGGTGAGTGCGAGCGGGTCGACGATCAGGCCCTGGCCGATGAAGCCCGTGAGCGTATCGGGCACGAAGCTCGCCAGGTTTACGATCGGTCCGACCGGGTTTTCCGTGCCCGGCTCGTCGCCAGGATCGGCCGGATCCCCGCCGGAGGTGCCACCGTCGTCGCCCGCTGAATCGGCATCCGGCGTGTTGCCGGCTTCGATCTCCGTGAGCTGCGACGATGCACGACGATACAGCGGATCGAGTTCGACGATCTCCTTGAGCGCGGTCTTCGCGGCGTCTAGATCATCTGCCGCGATCGCGGCCTGGGCGGTCGCGTAGAGCGCGGCGAGTTTGGCGTGCAAGTCGCAGGTGACGACTTTGGTGGTGACGCCGAAATCCTTGACCTCATCGGCCCTGACTTCGAGTGACTCTGTGGTGTCGGAGACGACCTCACCCTCGGTGCACAGGACTATCTCACCGGTGCGCACGGTGACTGTCTCGTTACTCAGGCCGGGCCACACCAACCAACCGGCGACGGCGAGGGCAACTACTGCGATCACCGCTACGACGATGTACGTAGTGCGTCTCACGACACTTCACTCTCCTCGGCCGGGCCGTCTTTCGCCGCCGCACCCGCACGAGCAGCCTCGATGGCCACCACGAGTGCCACGGCGAGCGCTATGCCCACCGCCGCGATCTGCCAGCCTACTGCGGCCGGCTCGAACACCATGCTCGCATATTCCGTACCATAGTCTTGCTGGACCTCGGCAGGGATCCATGTGACCCACACATGCAGAGGCGTGAAGCCGAGCACTTTCCAGGCCCCCGCAGCCACGAAGACGACCACTGCCGAGGACACGGCGACCGCGCGAGACGGTCGCCGATCGGCGAGTGCGAGGGCTATCAGTGCTGCCGCAAGCGCGATCCATGCGCCGACGGTCTCGAACCCGGCCATCGTGAACTCCACTGCGAAGCGCGATGCATCGGCCAGACGGCCCTGCACCGATACGTCCACGCCCGCCATCGCGAGCGAGACC
>JBGSMX010000273.1:0-2540 GCA_041739935.1 Coriobacteriia bacterium
GGACCTCGGCGCGGGTAGGCTGCCCGTCGAGTAGCGCGATGACCCCGGCCAGCTGCCCGCGGGCATCCCCATCGAAGACGAGTTCTGCCTGCGGGAATTCCGCACGCAGTTGCCGCTCGGCACTGTCGGCATCGGCAAACAGCACGCAGCACACCCCGCGAGCGGTCGCTCCCACGACGATCGGCCCAAGTCGCGATTCACCCGTCGCCCAGGCTATGTGCTGCCCTCGCCCGCCGCTGCGATACGCGGACGGCGGCATACCCAGCGTGGCGCTACCGTGTTCGTAGATCGCGCGACTCGAACCGAATCCGGAGTCGAACCCCGCCCGGGTCACGGCTGCGCCGCTACGTAACTCGTCGCGCATGAGGCCGGCGCGGACCGCTCTCTGATACTTGTGAGGCGTCACGCCGTAGGTGCGCACGAACTCGCGATGCAACCGGTCGGCACTCACGCCCACCTCGCGACTGAGCGTGGTAAGCGTGTGTTGGTGGTCGGGCAGTGACTCGATGAGCTCCGCCGCGCGGCGTGCTGCATCGGCTGCCGTGCGGTCGTCGCGAATGTTGTCGGTGCGATCGTTCATGCACCCGATTCTGACGGCACGCCGCACCGGGCGCCATCCGATTCTTGCGCGGAACCCCACGGTGAGAATCGCGGTCGCTACGCGCGTGCGGTCGCCTCGAGTACCGCCTGCAAGTCCACAGTACCGGTGCACGCTACCCGCTCGCCCACGAGCACCATGGGAAACTCCGCGCCGGCCACCATCTCGTCGATGATCACGGTGCTCTCGGCCGGTGAGAGCTGGTATATCTCGGCTATGGTCACCTCGGCGGGGCCGAGTCCCGCATCAGCGAGCGCCCGCTCGAGCGCCTCGGTCACGGTCTCGGCCGGCATGGGACAGGGGGATTGGGGGCCTGCTTCGATCTCGAACTCTCCCGGGAATCCGACCGGATACCATTCGGGGCCGCCTCAACCACAGACGTCATCGACGATTGTGATGCGCAGTGTGCTCATCGAGATGGGTCGCCTCCTCGCTCGGGATTGCAGACCCATGATACACCTGGGGGTATAGCGAGGGCACCCTATGCCAGGCGCGATCCCACGATCCGCGCGACCTCGGCCTTGTCACAGTTGCCGCCGCACTCGGCGACAACGAGCCCGATCGCGCGGCCCATGTCGCGCTTCTCGGCAATCCCGTTGTCGGCGATCACGCGCACGATGATCGCGAGCAGCGCGGCGCCGGTGACCTGCGCCGGCAGATAGGCGGTGAGGATGTCGACTTGCTCCTGCAGCGACGCCGTGCGCTCGGCGTTCGTGCCGGCCTTGACCGACCCCTCCAGCGTCTCGCCGGTCTGCTTGAGCACCTTTTTGAGCGCGCCCACGACTTGCTCGGTGGAAAGCTCGGCGCCCTCGGCCTTTTCCTTGATGTCGATCTCGTTTTTCACCATGCGCAGAATCGACAGCCGGGGCTTGTCGTGCTCGCGCATCGCACGCGTTATCTCCGCGGTGAGGAATTCCCTGTCCATGTGCTCGCGCCTCTCGGGTCCGTGTGACGGCCACACGCCAGGAGTGTACCCCTCACGGGCTGATTGCAGCCGCGCCCCAGGTGCTGCACGATAGGGAGGCGATAGTGCACGCCCGCCAATCGCGCCCTTATCGAGGAGCACGCATGACCGACACGACCGCGCCTGACCAGGATCCAAGCGACGCGATCATGGCTCGCGAGCGGCGGCGACAGCGCATCACCGTCGCGGTGGTATTCGGCTCGCTGTTCGCGATAGTGGGGCTCGTGATCGGATTCGCGCTCGTGGTCAATGCCAACAAACCGGAGAGCAGGGGGGTTCAGGCGGTGACCTACGACGCGTACCGTGAGCCGTGGGAGTCGGCGATGGCAAAGGCGAGCGTGGTGGCGACCTTCCCCGCCGAGCCGGTCTCACTCGTGGAACTGCAGGCGGACGGCATGCACGCCTTCCAGGCGACCTTCACCGCCGAGGAGATCTCCGCGCTACTCACCATGCACCCCTACGTCTACGAGCTCAACGGCAACGAGATCTCGCTGAAGACACCAGCCGTGGGCTTTCCAGAGGCCGACACCGGCAGCTTCGAGGGCTACCTCGTCTACGGAGGCTCAAGGTATAAGGCCCGCGCCACCGCTCCGGCGAGCTACTCGGATGGCGACATCGAGATCGGCACGAGCGGCGCGGAGCTCACCGTCGAGGGCTTTGGAGTGGGCGGCGACAGACGCACGCAGGCGCTTGGCGGGATCAGCGATTACCTCAACGCACTGCTGGACGCCGCGCCTCAGCTCACAGTGACCTCCGCACGGATCGTCGAGGGCGGGCTCGAGGTCGAGGGCATGGCGCCGGACTCGATCGGGTTCCCAGAGGCCAGCCTCGCGGATTAGCCCGTGTGGTGGGTTGCGAATATTGCGGTTATGTCGTATATTTCGCTTATTGCGTATATTACGGACGATGCAATTGACTCTCGCTAACTGGGAGTGACATGACCACCAGACAGAATGAAGTAAGCGGCGCCGCCCCGGG
>JBGSMX010000012.1:0-5797 GCA_041739935.1 Coriobacteriia bacterium
CGATGTCGGGCCGCTGCTCGGGGCAGCGCGAGAGGCATCGGCGAACGGTCACACCGCCGCCGTGCTCGAGGCTGTCGCCGCGATTCACGCGATCGAGCCCGACAACGCGCAGGCCTTTCTGCTCGCGGCGTACGCGCACGCCGACTCCGGGGACATGGACGCGGCGATCGGAGAATGTCACCGCGCGCTTGCGATAGACCCGCTCATGCCTGCCGCGCGCTATATCCTCGGCATCATCTACCAGCAGCGCGGCGACTTGATCGCGGCGGTCAATGAGTTCAAGAAGACGCTCTACATCGACCCGGGCTTCGTGCTGGCGCACTTCTCCCTGGCCAACCTGTACCGGCAGCGGCACGCATACGAGGACGCATGCCGGGAGTACGACAACACCATGCGCTTCCTGTATCAGAACCCGGACGGGGAATGGACGGTGTTTCTGGGCGGGTTCAAACCGGACCTTTTGCTCAAGACGTGTGAGCGGAGTCTGATAGAGTGTCGGAAGGCGGCGGAAGATGCCTAAAGCCCAGGGGTTTGTTCGGCGATAATCACTGGTACGGGCATGAGAACGCAGAGGGGAGTACGGTATGGCGAACGCTCGCATCCTGGCGGTAGACGACAGTCCCACCATCCTCGAGATGATCAAGGCCATTCTCGTGTCCGGTGGGTACGATGTCATCACGGCCGCTGACGGCGCGGAGGCGCTCGAAACCGCGCGGGCGGAGATGCCCGATCTCATACTTCTCGATGTCATGCTGCCCAAACTGGATGGGTACCGGGTGTGCCGGCTTCTGAAGTTCGACCAGAAGTACAAGGGCATCCCGATCATCATGCTCACAGCCAAGACGGAGGAGCAGGCTATGGCGACCGGCATACGCACCGGCGCCAATCAGTATCTGACGAAGCCGATCGAGCCGGAGCGGCTTCTCGCTGCGGTGGCCGAGGAACTCGACAAGGTACAGGGCTAGGCTGAGGTGCCACGAATGGCCGAGACGATCACATCGCGTGTGCTCGATGCGCTGGCGAATGCAGGTCTGCTGACAATCGAGCAGATCAGTTCGATAACCGAAGCCGCCGCCTCTGCCGGCATCACGCCGGGCGATGTGTTGCAGCAGCGCGGCATCGTGACTACCGCCGACGTCGAGAGCGCGATGGAAGAGGAACTCGGCATTCCGCGCGTGGATCTGTCGAGCTACGCTCCCGACGAGGATGCTCTCCTTCTCGTGCCCGTGGACCTCGCGCGGTCGCGCAACGTTCTGCCGCTGTTCGAGATCGAGGGCATGCTCACTGTCGCGATTGCCGAGCCCATGGACGTATTCAAGCTCGACGATCTTGCTGCTGAACTAGGCCTTGAGATCGAAGCTGTGCTTTCGGATGCCGGCTCGGTGAGCGGCGCGATCGCCCAGTACTATGTCGAACAAGTCGCCGAGCAGCCCCCGGTAACCGAGCCGGATTTCCCACTCGGATCGCAGGATCGAATCCCTCCGGCTCCGGCCTCCGGCGTCGACGACTACGAGATGGAGCCCGGAAAGAGCCTTGCGGAAGGCGAGTCCCGGGAGCCGGTGAGCTCGCTCGCCGACGACATTCTCGGCGAGGACCTGGACCTGGACGCCGGGGATCTGTTCGAGGCTCCTCTTGACGTAGAGACCCCCGTGGTCGCCGAGATTCCCGAAGAGGAGCCCTCGGCGCCTATAGAACCGGTGCGCACGATCGAAGAGGTCGTGGAGACCAAGGCGCCCGAGGGTCCAGCAGCGATAGATCTCGATGTCCTGGCGGTTGCGGATGCCCGCAAAGTCGCGATGCTGGTCTCCGAGATACTCGACCACGCAGTCAAGCAGGGGGCCAGCCGGGTACACCTGCTGCCGTACAAAGAGGACTTCTTCCTCGTATACCGGGTACACGGGCGACTCGAGAAGATCGCAAGCGCCCCGATATCCATGCAGGGCGCACTCGTAGACGGCTTCAAGCACTTCGCGCATCTGTCGCAGGTGCAGTCAACGCGTCCGGCGCTCGGGCGGGTCAAGTCCAAGATCGCCGATCGTGACCTCGTGGTCACCATCTCGGCCGTACCGACGGTCGCCGGTCAAAGGGTGGTCGTGACGCTCGCGTCTGACAAGCCCGCACCGCGCGGGCTGTCGGAATTGGGCATGAACGAGGCCGAAGTGCGAGCTTTGCATGCGATGGTCGAGCGCGGACGGGGCATTCTGCTCATAGCCGCGCCGGTTGCGGGTGGGCGCAGCACCACCTACTACTCGCTTCTCGACCACGCTGCCAAGGTGGGAAAGACCGTCTATTCCGTCGAGCGCTCTGTGGAGTACGAGATACCTGCGGTTGCGCAGGTCCTGGTCAACCCCGGCTCGCCTGTCGGGGCTGAATCCTATTTTGCCGCCGGTATCAGGCAAGATACCGATGTCATGGCGATCGATTCGATGCAGTCGGTAGAAGACGTGCACCTTGCGATCGAGGCCGCTGGACTGGGCAAGCTGGTGATCGCGACCTTCAGCGGCGGCGACATCGTGTCCGGCGTCCGTCGGATGCTCGATCTGGGTGCCGAGCCCTTCTCGCTCGCCTCGGCGCTGACCCTCGGTGTGGGGCAGCGCCTCGTACGAATGAACTGCCCGCACTGCGCCATCGAGCAGACAGGCGGGAGTGCCGCCTCGATTCCGGGCGCGGAGCCGGGGCTGGTCGCCAAGCGCGGTCAGGGATGCCCCGCCTGCGCCAATTCGGGCTTCCAGGGTGCCACCGGCATCTTCGAGGTGTTGCCGTTCACCGAGTCGGTGCGTGCACACATAGCCCGGGGCTCGACAGCCGAGCAGATCGGCGCGGCAGCCAAAGCCGCAGGCATGCGTCCCATGGTCGCCTCGGCACTGAGCAAGGTGGCAGACGGGCTCGTGAGCCCCGAAGAACTCGACCGCGTGCTGCGATTCTCGGAGCCGACATGACGCCTCGCAAGAAGAGCGACGTCGGCGGCGAATCAGCTCCCAAGAGGAGCAGGACCGCGAAGGTGACCGAACCGGAGCCGGTGGCAGAGGTAACGCCGGAAGCCGAGGAGCCGCCGGCGCGGACTTCTGATGCCGTGAGCGATCTGCCCGACATCGACCGCATGATCGTCTTTCATATGGCCGGGCAGCGCTATGGGATCGCCATAACCGCGGTTCAGGAGATTCAGCAGATCGTCGCCTTTGCGGAGGTTCCCGCCGGCGTGGATTCCATCATCGGCATGATCAATCTGCGCGGTCGCGTGATTCCGGCCTTCGACATGCGCCTGCTGCTCGGGTTGCCGGTCCAGGACTTCCATGTGGACACACCCATGATCATCTGCAAGTCAGAAGGGCAGCTCGTCGCGCTTGTAGTCGACGAGGTGGAAGATGTTGTCGTGCTTCCTGAAGGGTGCATGTCTGCTCCTCCCCGTATGCACGCCCTGAGCGGCCGGATGGTCGCCGTGTGCCGCATGGGCATGGATCTCATCTACCTGCTCGATGTCGACAAGCTCATGGAGCCCGTCTCGATTCCCGGCGCGATGGGGGTATGAACGTGGCTGACGCGCAGCTCCCGCATCACGAGTCGTTCCTGGCAACAGCGGATGAGATCTTGCACCGCAGGGCGGAATCGCTTGCGCAGGAGACCGTTGACGAGGAGAGCCGTGACGAGGTCGGCATCTTGTTGTTCAGACTCGCCGACGAATGGTACGCGGTCGACGTGGCCGATGTGCGCGAGATATACCAGGAGTACAAGATCACCCCGATCCCGTGCGTGCCGGCCTTCATACTCGGCGTGGTCAACATCCGTGGCGAGATCATCTCGATCACCGATGCCGCCAAGCTGATGCGGCTCGGCGAGCTGAGTTCCGAGCCGGGGCTGGCTCCCGCGATCGTTGTTCAGAACGATCAGTGCACCACCGCGATCGTCGTTGACGAGATTGGCGACATTGTCGACATACCGCGCGATGGCATCGAGCCGCCGCTCTCTGTGATCGACAAGACGGCCGCCGAGTTTGTGGGAGGTTCGGTGTATCTCGATGGACGGCTGATAGGCCTCGTGAGTATCGACCGGATCTTGGAACCGATCGGCGCCTCTGCCCAGGCGTCGCAAGGGAGGGCATGATGCTCGGTAAGTTCATCGCGACCTACAAGAGCAAGTTCTTGTGGCGATACTCGGTGTGGAATCTTGCGCTGTTCTTCATGTTCAACGCAATCCAGTGGACGCTTGCGCTGTGGCTGCTGACCCGCGGTGACATATGGAGTGCATTCGACAACGTCGGTGCGGTCGAGGTAGTTGGACTCGTCGCTGCATTGTTGGGCGTCGCGGCACTCTGGCTTGTGACGTTCGTGTGGCTGGGCAAGAGGTTCATGGCTCCGCTGGACCGCGTCGTCGACAGCGTGAAGGCGGCGTGTCAGGGCGAGATCGGCAACAAGGTCGAGATCGACACCACCGATGAGTTCGGCCAGCTGGCCAAGGCCTACAATCAGATGCTCGATCTGATCGTCTACCTGATCAGGCAGACACAGGAGTCATCCAAGCGGCTCGGTCAAGCGTCAAACGAGATTCTCTCGGCCACCGAGCAGCAGGCGTCGGGTGCGGCGGAACAGGCTGCATCCATCAGCGAAACGACTGCGACCATGGAGGAGCTTGCGGCGACGTACCGGCAGATCGCCGACAACGCTAATCAGGTCGTCAACATGGCCGAGGCGTCGTTGGGAAGCGCGGAATCCGGCCAGCAGGCCGTGCTCAACACGCTGAGCGCGATGGAGCAGATCAAGACCCGCTCGCAGGCCTCCGCGAACAAGATCCTTTCGCTGGGAGAGCGCAGTCAGCAGATCGGCCAGGTGCTCGAGATCATCAACTCGATCGCCGATCAGACCAAGATCCTGGCGCTCAACGCCGCCATCGAAGCGGCACGCGCGGGAGAAGCGGGCAAGGGTTTCTCCGTCGTCGCCGTCGAGATTCGCAAGCTCGCCGAGTCGGTTGTCGACTCCACGAGCGAGATATCCACGATCATGACCGAGATTCAGGGTGCCGCAAACGAGCTGGTCATCGCCACCGAACAGGAGCTCAAGCAGGTCCAGGGCGGCGTTGATCTCGCGCACGTGACCGGTGAGTCACTCGATCAGATTCTCGAGATGATCGAGCAGACGACGGTTGCGGCCAAGGAAATCAGCGCGGCGACGCAGCAGCAGAAGAGCGCGACAGACCAGGTCGTCAAGGCCATGCGCGAGGTTGCCGCCGTGGCGCAGCAGACCGCGGCCGGCGGGCGTCAGGTAGCCGGATCCGCCGAGCAGCTCTCCGCAATCGCGAGAGAGTCCAGCCAGGTGGGCTCCGCGTTCAAGATCGTTGACTAGCACGAGGACCAGTCCTTTCTGAGGAGCTGACGAATGGTCGAGTTCGACCGGAGCGCGTTCATATCGAAGTTCCAGGAAGAAGCGCAGGACTTGCTCCAGCGCTTGAACGAGGGCGTTATCACCCTGGAAGCGCAGCCGGGCGACCGCGAGCTCATCGATCAGATGCTACGGGATGCGCACACACTCAAAGGCTCGTCGCGCATGGTTGGTCTCATCGAGATATCCGATATCGCCCACCGCCTCGAAGACATCATGGTCAAGATTCGCGAAGGCGAGATGGCCTACACCGCGCAGATGAGCGATTTCTTCTTCGAAGCGCTCGATGCGATCGTCTATCTCGCGGACAACGCGGGCAAGAACATCGCCATCGAACTCGATCTCGAGGCACTCCAAGACAAGCTGTCGACACTGGCCGAGGAAGGTGCGGCTGCGGCAACCACGGGGTCGGCAAAGCGCGCTGC
>JBGSMX010000040.1:0-4646 GCA_041739935.1 Coriobacteriia bacterium
GCCCACGCCGGGCAGGCCGGCGAGCGACTCGAAGATGTGGTCGGCCTCGTGATCGGCGCCGGCTCCCTCGAGCAGCTGGATGACGAACACCGCCGAGGTGTTGGTCTGGGTGACGCCGATCGTCTCGGTGATCTCGGTTCCGCTGGTGCTGCGTGCGCCCGGCTGGTCGGCCAGGATCTGCGGCAGCGCGAAGACCGCGAAGACGATCGCGATCAGCGCAAGAATTGCATGGGCGGGCTTGATCCTCGGCATGTGCGGGCCTTTCGTGAGGGCTGTCGGGGAGTTCGTCCGAATTACACGAAATGTAGCACCTGGCGTGCCAGAGGGGTCAGGGAGTGGCGGCGTAGTCTGTGGTTCGCATCTTCTCGAGGTGCGCGTCTAGCTCATCGAGCGTCGCCCCACCGGTTTCGAGATCAGCGACCGCTTCTTCGACCCACTCGCGCTCCATGCACATGGCCGCCTCGTTCGCAGCGCGCTCAATAAACTGCATGGCCACAACGACGTCCTGGCCGAACGGCCCTTCGAGATTCTCGATGTCGCTCATAACCGCATCACTGAGTGAGCAGTTCATGTAGGTCCCGACGGGGAGCTTCGCGTACTCCTCGGCCTCGATCTGCTGACGGAACGGGCCCCATTCGTCGCGCATGCTTTGCGAGCTTCGTGCGATCGACTCGATGATCTGCGCGCGGGCCTCGACGGTCTCGGTGACAGCGACGCTGTGCTCGGTGATAATCGCGATCAGCGGATCGAATGCCCACGTGTTCCCGCTGAAGTCATCCAGCAGGTTCCGCGCGATGAACGTGTGCTTCGCGAGTTCTTGCTTGCCGGCGACCAGGCCATCCGCATCGACCGCGCCCGTGGTCTCGAGAGCCTCGCTGTACCGGTAGTAGGCCGTCTCTGCATCCCCGGCCTCCCAGGCCGCGTCGCCCTCGGCCGTAAGGCGCGCGAACTCCTCGGCAGGACTCGGTGTCGCGGCAACCGGGTCTTGCTGAGCGCCGGCGCACCCTCCGAGCAGTAGCGCGAACGACAGCACGGCGAGCGTGAACAGTACAAGCGGCTTTCTCATGCGACCCCCGATGCGATGTGCCCGAGACCCCCGTCTCAGCTTTCAGGCAGCATAGCAGGAGACTCTGACACCAGTCAGAGGGAAGGCGGGCGACGCTTGCGGGTTGCGCGATCCGCCGGTTGGTGGTGGAGTTGTGCGGGTGGGAATCACGGCGAGGGAGGAGGCACGATGGGCACGGTACTGGTGGTCTACGGGACGAAGACCGGCTGTACGCAAGGTATTGCCGAGAAGATCGGCGAGACACTGGCTGCGATGGGCGCTTCGGTGGAGCTTGCCGCTGCCGGCGCAGCGCCGGACGCCGCCGCATACGACGCGGTCGTCGTGGGCTCGGGAGTACGTGCGGCCAACTGGCATGGCGCGGTCAAGAAGTGGGTCGCCGCAAACGCCGAGGCGCTCAAGTCGCGGCCCGTGGCGTTCTTCACCGCCTGCCTGACCATGGCGGCCGAGCCGGAGAAGGCCGAGGAAGTCCGCGCGTACACCGACCCGTTGATCGCCGAGACGGGCGTTCAGCCGGTGGACACGGGGCTGTTCGCGGGGATGGCCGTGATGGAGAAGTTCAGCCTGCCCGAGCGGCTCATTATGAAGGCGATGAAGGCGCCGCAGGGCGACTTTCGCGACTTCGAGGCGGTCGCGGCGTGGACCCGCGAGGTGGCGGGGAAGCTCGGCGTGGGCGGGGAGCAGTAAGGTCGCGGTGAGATCCGGGTAGGTCCCGTCGCGTAGCGTCAGGAACGGAGCGGCCCGCCTCGTAGGGCTCTGACCCGCGCTTCCTGATGCGACGAGGTTGTTGCATTCTGGAGTCAAGCGCGCGGCCAGGCGTAAGGCCATAGGTGTGGCTGGAGGCAGGCAACTTGTTCAAGAAAGCCGATATGCTCGTGGCAGCAGGCCTTGTCGCTGGGTTGGTGTTGCTGATGATTCTGCTGTCTGGGTGTGCTGCCAACGGCAGTTCCGGTACCAGTTCCTCGGTAAGCACATCGACCGCCTGGCAGGACTACGCCGATCCAGACGGGGATTCGAGCGTGGACAGCTACCAGACCGGATCGGACTACATCCGGGTGCGTTTCACCGATGGTTCGGTGTACCTCTACACATACGCCAGCGCAGGTCAGTCAGACGTGGAGCGCATGAAGCAGCTCGCACGTTCAGGGGATGGGCTGAGCTCCTTCATCATGAGCAATGCCAAGTACGACTACGAAAGCAAGCAATGACGGACTACGAGCCCGTGAAGGCTGATGTGTGGGATTGGAATTCGGTTAGAGGGGAGTAATCAGGGTAGGTGTATGCTTTCGCCAGGAGGTGTCGATATGGCCAAGAGCAACCAACATGTGGTCCCGAAAGACGGCGGCTGGGCCGTAAGGAAGCAGGGCGCCTCCAAGGCGACCAAGATCTTCTCGAACCAGGGCGAAGCGGTGCAGTTCGCTCGCGGCGTGGCCAAGAAGCAGAGTGGGGAGCTGTTCATCCACAAAGCAGATGGCACCATTCGAGAGCGTCGCAGCTACGGCAATGACCCTTGCCCACCCAAGGACAAGCAGTAGGGCATGACGCTGGACTTCGACCGAAGCGTTTTCGTCAATGTCCCCTACGACGGAGAGTTCAAGTCCCTGCTGCGCCCGCTTCTGTTCTGTCTTGTCTACGCCGGCATGACACCGCGCCTTGCGCTTGAGCGTCGCGATTCTGGGGAACTGCGTCTCAACAAGATTGTCGAACTTATCAAGGGCTCCAAGTTCGCAGTGCATGATCTGTCGCGCATGGAAGCGAGCGCGGTCGGAGAGCTGTTCAGACTCAACATGCCGTTCGAGCTCGGTCTCGACATAGGGTGTCGCCTCTTCAGCAACGATGAACGCCGCAGCAAGCGCTGCTTGATCCTGGACAAGGAACGGTATCGGTACCAGGCGGCCATTTCTGACTTGGCGGGTACAGACTTCGGCGCGCATGCCGACGAGCCCGAAGAAGTGGTAGCTGTCGTCAGAGACTGGCTGTGCAGTGACGCGGGATGCGTTCTGCCAGGTCCGTCGCGCATATGGGGCGCATTCCTCGACTTCATGGCCTGGGACTTCGAGAGACTGTCCGCCGATGGCTACTCAAAGCGCGATGTGGAGAGAATCCCGACTGCGGAGCTGCTGTCGCACATGAGCTTCTGGGTCACCAGCAACGCTTAGCCAAACGACAACGCGTTGGCCTTCTCGTAGCTGATCAACTGTCGCTGTGGCGTTTCGGTCCACGCCTTCTCGGCATGTGAGCGGTCGGAGAGGGCGCGACTGGTGAGCCCGCCGAGTTCGTCCGCGATGCGCTGTAGGGTTGCGCGCTCCTCGGCCGTGAACTGCGAGAGGTCCGGCTGCCGGCATGCGGTGAGCACGGTTCCCGACTCTCCTGATGCGAAGAATACCTCGCGCAGCTCCAGGTCCTGACTCTCCCTGAGTTCCGCCTGGACGAACGGGTAGTGCTGGGGCACCGGCCCGTACGGGAAAGCGAGGTAGGGGGAGCCGGAGATGGAAACCTGGTGCTGCTTGAAATGCAGGAAGTCCGCGTAGAAGAGCAGCTTGTTCAATTTGGTCTCGTACATGTCGGGGAGCGAGGCGAAGTAGATCATCATCTCCCGCAGCTTCGAGACCTGTTGCGGCACCCAGCCGCCGTAAACATCCTGCTCCTCACGCGCGACGAATAGGTCTTGGAGCTCGGGCACGCACGCCGCGCGATCGCCGGCATCGATTGCCTGCAGGCGCGTCTCCAGCCGGGCCTTCTGGCGAGCGGTCAGCTTGTGGCCGTTCGCCGTGAGGTAGACGCGGATGTTCGCGGGCTCCTCGGCAAGGCGCAGCGCGGCCTCGTGAGCGGCGTCCTGCAGCGAACCGCTCTCGTAGCGGTGCAGCGTGATCTCGCCCCAGCCCAGAAGCAGCGAGAAGGCTCGCACTCCCAGGCCGTAGCGGTCGCGAAGCTGACGCATCTGTTCGGGCGTCATGAGGCCGTGGGCCTCGCGGTAACTGTTGAAAGCGGCCACGAGCGTCGTGTCGTCGAGTTCCTCGATCGACAGGTCGGCTCCGCACTCGGGGCAGACGCCAACGCGCGCCTCGACCTGGGTGGGCTCCCCGCGAACGGGCAGGGTCTCGAGTCGGATCTCGATCTGAGGGATGACGAGCGCGCCGCACTCGAAGCACTCGCGTTGGTCTGTCACTGATCGCCTCCGTATCTGTTATCACAGGATAACGAGCGATGCGTTCCCGCGCAAGTACGCAATCCTGATGTCGCACCCGAGTGCTACGCTCTGAACTGCAGGTTCGCCGACAGAACAGGGACGCACGCCATGACCACCGCACGCTACACGCTCGTCGACGTCTTCACGGACACGCCGCTTGCGGGCAACCAGCTCGGCGTCTTCACCGACGCACGCGGGTTGAGCGCAGAGCGTATGCAGGCGCTAGCGCGCGAGCTCAACTTCTCGGAGTGCACGTTCGTGCTGCCGCCGCAGGCCGACGGGCACGCTCGCATGCGGATCTTCACCCCTGCCGAGGAGCTCCCCTTCGCCGGTCACCCCACGCTCGGCACCGCCTGGGTGCTCGCCTCGCCGCTCCAGCGCGACGAGATCGAC
>JBGSMX010000129.1:0-13959 GCA_041739935.1 Coriobacteriia bacterium
GTTCCGCCATCGCCGGGCGCTGAGACCGAGATCGCGCCCGGGGCCCGCGGAGCACTCGTCAACGATGTCACCGTGCACAGCGTTCGCCTTCCGGGCCTCGTGGCTCACCAGGAGGTCCTCTTCGGCGGGCAGGGTCAGACCCTGTCGATACGCCACGACTCGATCGACCGCACTTCGTTCATGCCGGGCGTGGTGCTCGCCATTCGCTCGGTCGGCGATCGCAGCGGACTGATCGTAGGTCTCGAAAGCCTGATGGGGGAGTAGCACGTGCACCTCGACTCAACTGACCGCGAGCACCCGGCTTCGGCCTCGCGACTTCCTATCGTCGTCATGAAGTTCGGCGGCACCTCCGTCGCAGAAGTCGGCGGCCGCGCAGCGATCGCACAGCGGGTCAGCGCTACTCTGGACAGTGCCCGCGCGCCCGTTGTGGTCGTCTCAGCAATGGGTCGGGCCGGAGCCCCATACGCGACAGACACCCTGCTGGGGCTGGTGGGCGACATGCCCGCCGATCTCCGAGAGCGAGACCTGCTCATGGCATCCGGCGAGGTCATCTCGGCAATCCTGATCGCCCACGAACTGCGTGCCGCGGGCATTCCCGCACAGGCGTTCACGGGCGCCGAGGCGGGAATCGCCACCGATGGCGTGTATGGTTCCTCGGCGATCACCGAGATCTACCCCGGTCGCGTGCTGGAAGCGGTGGAGCACGGCGTCATCCCCGTGGTCGCCGGCTTCCAGGGCATCGCGGATGACGGCTCGCTTACGACGCTGGGTCGCGGGGGCAGCGACACCACTGCCTGCGCGCTGGGCGTCGCACTCGAAGCAGAGGCGGTGGAGATCTACACCGACGTTGACGGCGTCATGTCCACAGACCCGCGCGTATGCGAGGACGCCTCGGTCATAGAGACTATCCGCGCCGACGAGCTGTTCCAGATGGCCAGGCACGGTGCGCGAGTGGTGCACATGCCGGCCGCGGAGCTCGCGCTGGCGAGCGGCCTGGCGGTTCGCGTTCGCAACACCTTCTCCGACCATCCCGGCACGACTGTGGCCGACATCGCTTCCTACCGTCCGGACGTGCCGGCGACGGCAGTCACCAATATCGGCCCGGTTGCGCGAATACGCGTATCGCTTCCCGCGCCCGAGGGCACTCCCGCGCACATGTCGGCCCAGACCCGCGTGTACCGCGCGATGGCTGACGCGCGCGTCTCGCTCGACATGTTCACTCCCGCGGGCGACACGCTGCTCTTCACCGTATCGGAGGACTCCCTCGACACGGTGTTCGAGGTGCTTGGCAAGCTAGGGCTGACACACCAGGTCCAGGCCGGCCTGGCGAAGATCACGCTTGTCGGCGCCGGAATGCACGGCGTGCCCGGTGTCATGGCCCGCATGGCCGAGTACCTGCGTGACGCCGAGGTGACCATCCTCCAGACCGCCGACAGCCACACGACGATTTCAGTCCTTGTCACTGCCGAGGACTCGCTCCCGGCCGTCCACGCCCTTCATGCAGGGTTCGACCTGGGGGAGTAGTGCTGCGCGGTACGGACTGTGTGGGCAACGACTCGGTTACCCCGGGACCTCACGCATCACGCGTGTCAGAGCGATGTGGCACAATACTGCACGTAAACGCAACTTCCGCGGACAGAAGCGCCGCTTCGTCTCGTCAGGGGGAATCCGGTATGGCTGAACCACGTTTCGGACGCATGCTGACCGCGATGGTCACCCCGTTCGACTCCGATCGCGCGCTCGACCTGCCCCGGGCACGTCTGCTCGCAGACAGACTGCTCAACACCGGCAGCGATGCGCTCGTCGTCTGCGGCACGACCGGTGAATCACCCACGGTCTTCTGCGACCAGAAGCTGAACTTGTTTCGGGCCGTCATAGAGGCTGTGGGCGGGCGCGCACCGGTCATCGCGAACGCCGGCGACAACTGCACGGACGACTCCGTGGAGTTTGCGCGCAAAGTCGCCGGGCTCGGGGTGGACGGGATCATGGCCGTGGTCCCGTACTACAACAAGCCTCCGCAAGAGGGACTCTACCGCCATTTCCGTGCGATTGCCGAGGCCGTGGACGTCCCCGTGATCCTCTACAACATCCCGGGCAGGTGCGTCATCAACATGACCGCCGAGACCACCCTGCGCCTCGCACACGACTGCGAGAACATCGTGGCCGTGAAAGAGGCGAGCGGCGACCTATCGCAGATCGCGACCATCATAGACGGGGCCCCCGCAGGCTTCGAAGTACTCTCCGGCGATGACGAAATGACCCTGCCCATGATGAGCCTTGGCGCAACGGGCGTTATCTCGGTCATCTCCCACGTCGCCGGTGAGCGATTCAAGGAAATGATCCAGGCCCAGGCCTCCGGCGATCACACCCGGGCTCTGCGCATTCACCTCGAATTGACTCCGCTCATGAAAGCTCTGTTCATGACCGCGAACCCGATCATGGTCAAAGCGGGCCTCGCGCTACAGGGTTTCCCTGTCGGCGGCGTCCGTCTGCCGCTCGTAGACGCAACCGATGAGCAGTCTGCGCAGCTTGCGCGGATAATGGCGAAGGTTGGCGTACTGAGCGAAAACTAGATATGTGCGTCTCCGGTACGCCGGAGACGCTCCCCATGACAGATACGCGTCGCCACCAGGTGACGCGAGAACACCCGGACAACCGGCGGGCTTGCAGACACGTGAGGCCGCCACGCCACGAAGGAGCAGCGAGCAGTTCCATATGACATCTAAGAAGAACAACCTCCGCGTCATCCCACTCGGCGGTCTCGATGGGATCGGCAAGAACATGAATGTGATCGAGTACGGCGGCGAGATGATCATCATCGACGCCGGCCTGATGTTTCCCGATGAGGACCACCCCGGCGTCGATCTGATCCTTCCGGACTTCAGCTACGTCGTTAAGCGCAAAGAGCGTCTTCGCGGCATCATCATCACGCACGGTCACGAGGACCACACGGGCGCGCTGCCGTACCTGCTCAAAGAGGTCGGCACGACCACACCGATCCTCGGCACGAAGCTGACCCTGGGACTTATCAAGGGCAAACTCGACGAGCACGGCATCAAGAAGCCCCGGCTCCGGGAGATTCGGGCCGGTGGACACGTCAATCTGGGACTGTTCGGCTTCGACTTCATGGCGGTGAATCACTCCATCCCTGACGGCGTCGCCGTCAAAGTCCGCACTCCCGCGGGCAGCATCCTTCATACGGGGGACTTCAAACTCGACCAGACTCCCATCGACGGCCGTCTGACGGACTACGCCGAATTCGTGAAGGCGGCCAACCAGGGCGTGCTGCTGCTCATGAGCGACTCGACTAACGCCGAGACCGAGGGCTACACGCGCCCCGAGGCCCAGGTAGGCGAGAGTCTGGCCCGGATCATGGAAGCAGCCGAGCAACGCGTCATCGTTGCGTCGTTCTCCAGTCACATCCACCGCGTGCAGCAGGTCTGCGATGCCGCGGTCGCCTGCGGCCGCAAGGTCGTGGTTACCGGCCGATCCATGGTCAACAACACGAAGATCGCCCGCGAACTCGGCTATCTGGACATCCACGACGATGACTTCGTCGATGCGTACCAGATGGGCAAGTTGCCCGCTGAGAAGGTCTGCGTCCTGTGCACCGGTAGCCAGGGCGAACCGCTGTCAGCGCTTGCGCGTATGGCAAACGGTGATCACCGCACCGTGCAGATAGAAGAGGGCGACACCGTGATCATCTCGGCATCACCCGTGCCGGGAAACGAGAAGGCCGTCAGCCGCATCATCAACCGACTTGCAAAGTCCGGCGCTCACGTGAAGCACAAGGGGTCCTCGTTCGTCCATGTCTCCGGACACGGTGCCAGTGAGGAACTCAAGCTCATGATGAACCTGGTCAAACCGCAGTACTTCATGCCCATCCACGGAGAGACGCGTCATCTCAAGGCGCACGCGCGTCTCGCGGAGTCGGTAGGCATCCCGAGCAACAACATCTTCGTTATCGATAACGGAGACTGCCTGGAGTTCTCCGACCGTGGCGCGCGAGTCTCCGAGCATGTCGAGTCCGGCGTCGCTTTCGTCGACGGTCTGTCAGTAGGCGATCTGAATCACGTGGTACTGCGCGACCGCCAGCTGCTGGCCCAGGACGGTATCGCCACGATCGTTATCGCGATCGATGGACAGACAGGCAAACCGGTAGGGGAGCTCGAGCTGGTCATGCGCGGTGTCGTTGCCGGTGAAGATGCGAAACTCGTTGCAGAAGCACGGGCTCGCATCGCCAAGACTCTTGCCAAGACGGCACGCGAAGGAGCGACCGACACGAAAGTCGTCAGTAACGCAGTACGTGAGTCGCTTTCGCAGTTCCTGTGGGAGAACTTGCGTCGCCGGCCGATGATCATCCCTGTAGTCCTGGAGGTCTAGCACGATGCCCTTCATCGAGGCCATCGTCCTCGGAATCACCCAGGGAATCACCGAGTTCCTCCCCATCTCGAGTGACGGACATCTCATACTGGTGCCCGCGCTTCTCGGCTGGGAGCGATTCGGCCTTGGATTCGACGTGGTTCTTCACGCCGGTACGCTTGCTGCGACGGTCGCGTACTTCCGGCACGACATCGCTCGAATCGCGCGAGCGCTCTTCAGCAAGGACGCTGAGATGGCCACAGATCGACAGCTTGGGTGGCTGGTCATCTGGGGCACGGTGCCCAGTGTGGTGGTCGCACTTGCGGCCGAGGGACTCGTCACGGACGTCGAGAGCTTCCCGATGACCACTCAGGTCACAATAGTCGCCATCTTCCTGCTGGTCACAGCGGCACTGCTCGCTCTGTCCGAGTTTCTCGGCGCGCGGGTCGCACGCCGGGCCGGGGGCACGATCGGAACTGCCGAGTTGCCTCTGTGGAAGGCTCTCACGATCGGTTTCGCCCAGGGCTTTGCCGTTGCACCCGGGCTATCACGATCCGGAACGACGATTGCGGCCGGGCTCGCATTGGGTATGGACCGCGAGCAATCCGCACGCTTCTCATTCTTGCTCTCGATCCCCATAATCACAGCGGCGCTGTCGAAGAAGCTCCTGCTCGATGTCATGCTGGACGGCGGTGCTTTGCCCGCGTGGCCCGTCGTGCTGGTCGGTGTGGCTGTCACCGCCCTTGTAGGCTATGCAGCGATCAGTTTGCTGCTACCCTTCGTCCGGAATCACTCACTGCTGTGGTTCGCGGCCTACACCGCCCTGCTCGGTGCAGGTATTCTGGTGACACAGACCGTGCTCGGCTAGGAGTTAGGGACATGCCTCCTTCCACCCGCGAACCATCCAAACGCACGAAACAGCCCGCATCGAAGGGTGCTGCGCGCAATGGAAACGCGTCGCCTGCGCCGGTTCTCGACCACGAGGCACTCAGTGATATCTACGGAATCGGGATCACGGCCCTCGCGATCGCACTGGCTATCGCGGTTCTCTCCGATGGTGCCGGCCTGCTCGGCGGCGCGACCGCTACGATCATGCGCCGTGCATTCGGCGTCGGAGCATACGTTCTCCCGGTACTGCTGCTTGTCTGGGGAGTGAGCTTCTTCGTTCGTGCGTTTGCGATCAGCGAACGCAGGGTCGGTCTGGGGCTCGGGCTGGTCCTGCTCTCAGCGATCTCCGCCATCGCGGTCGCCTCGCCAACTACACGCTTCTTCGAGCCACTCGTGGTTGAAACGCACGGCGGGTTCATCGGCGGAGCGGTCGCCTGGGCATTGACCTCGCTCGTTGGGCCGGGAATCTCTTACGTGCTGTTGTTCGCCTTGTTTCTCACTGGCCTCGTGATAACGGGATTGTCCATATCGGGCGTCGTGGAGTGGGCGGTCGGGTCTTTCGCTCCGCAGAAAGCCGCGGACAAAGAAGAGAGACTACCCCGATCCCGCGCCTCGAAGACCGTGCCGCTCGAAGACTTCGCCGAAGGCGAGATTCCCGAGATCGCGCGATCCCGACCTGCATCGCGCGCTCACGACAGAGCGCCGGCCGAAGATCCCGAACGCCGCCGCAAGACCGTCCCGACCCCTGCGGCCACCGCACCCCGGGCAATGGAGGGCTTCGAACTTCCGGCAATGACGATGCTGACCAGGACCTCGGAGAGTGCTTCACGTCATCGAGCAACGGACAAAGAACTCAAGGCCATGGCCCGCTTGATCGAGGACACGCTTGCCACCTTCGACATCCCCGCGACCGTGCAGGACTGGATTCCGGGCCCGACCGTCACGATGTTCGAGATAGAACTGACGCGCGGGATCAAAGTCAACCGGGTCACTGCCCTTGCCGATGATCTCGCGCTTTCCCTGGCCGCACCCACGGTCCGGATCCTGGCACCGATTCCTGGCAAGTCCCTTGTGGGAATCGAAGTGCCTAACGACAGACGGTCCACCGTGACGCTCGGAGATGTTCTCTCGGCAAAGGGGCAGCACGAGGGCGGGCCACTGGTCCTGGGGATCGGCAAGGACGTGTCCGGCGAGTCAGTCACCGCAGATCTTGCGTTGATGCCGCATCTGCTGATCGCAGGCTCGACGGGCACCGGCAAGTCCGTATGCATCAACGCGCTGCTCATGAGCGTGCTCATGCGCGCCACGCCCAGCGAGGTTCGTCTCATACTCATCGACCCGAAGCGCATCGAGCTCTCGCTCTATAACGGCGTGCCGCACCTCTACGTCCCCGTGGTCACCGAGGCCAAAGAGGCGGCCAGCGCCCTGGCCTGGGCCGTCTCGGAGATGGACTCTCGTCTCAAGCGGCTCCAGAAGGCAGGAGTACGCAATATCGGCATGTACAACGCCTTGGTCCACGAGGGGAGCGCGCCCGAAGGTGCCGAGGAGATGCCGTACCTGGTCATCGTCATCGATGAGCTCGCCGACCTGATGATGGTCGCTGCCAAGGAAGTAGAGGACTCTATTTGCCGCCTGGCGCAGCTCGCCCGTGCCGCGGGCATTCACCTCATTGTCGCGACCCAGCGCCCCAGCACCGACATCATCACGGGACTCATCAAGACGAACGTGACCAATCGAATCGCGTTTGCGGTCGGAAGCAGCATCGACAGCAGGGTCATCCTCGATCAGCCTGGCGCCGAGAAGCTCGTCGGCCTCGGTGACATGCTGTTCTCCACTCCTGCACTCGCCAAGCCGAAACGCATCCAGGGTGCCTATGTTTCGGAGACTGAGATCACAGCAGTCGTCGAGCATCTCAAATCCCAGGCGGAACCCGAGTATCACGAGGAGATCTTGCACCTCAAGGTCGCCGCGAGCGGGGGAGGCATCGATACCGGCGATGATGACGATCCGCTGCTGTGGGAAGCGGCCGATATCGTGGTCACCAGCGGGATGGGCTCGACCTCGCTCCTTCAGCGCAGACTCAAGGTCGGTTACGCCCGTGCGGGGCGTATCATGGACATGCTCGAATTCAAGGGCGTGGTCGGTGCCCCCGACGGAAGTCGGCCGCGCGACGTTCTGGTAGACATCGAGGACCTCGAGTCGCTCAAGGCCTTCGAGCGTCATGATGCCCGGGGGGAGGGGGAGTAGATGTCGGAGACCCTTGGCGAAGCGCTGGCGAAAGCGCGACGCTCTCTGGGCAAGTCCCTCGCCGAAGCCGAGGAAGCGACGCGCGTCCGCGCGAAACTGCTCGATGCCCTCGAAAAGGGCGACTACGATGTCCTTCCTGCGCCGGCCTACGTGCGCGGGTACGTGATCAGCTACGCGAAGTACCTCGAATTGGACCCTGCGCCGCTGCTCAAGCTCTTCTCGGAAGAGACCGGACACAGAACCACCCGCGAGACCATGCGCCTGCCGGAGCAAGTCGTGCCGACACGCGAGCAGAGTCACGCGATCCCGTTTCGCACCGGTCTTGTCATCGCAGGGGCGATAGCAGTGCTCGCCCTCGCTGTCTGGGGCATCGGCCGTCTCGTTTCGCAGCCCGAGGAGACGGCACCACTTCCCCTGGTTCCGGAATCCACCGCGACTGCCGAACCGACCGAGACGAGTGAACCGCCCGCCGTCATTACCTCGGACGCCCCTACAGCAGAAGCGACTACCTCACCATCAGCAGGTACCCCCTTCGTCGTTCGCGTGGAGATTGCCGCAGATGGGGCCTCATGGCTTCGTGTGACCGTCGATGGACTCAAGGCCTATGAGGGCATCTTGAGCGCCGGCGAGTCAAAGGAATGGGACGTCACCGATACCGCAACCGTCAGAATCGGACAACCTTCCGCTGTCGCGATCACACGTGACGGACAGCCGGTCTCAATACCAACCGGAGCTGAGACTCCGGAAGTGACACTCTCAGCGACCGATACTGAACCTCAATAGGAGGGATAGGCTGTGGCCAAGGACGAGAGCTTTGACGTGGTGTCCCAGGTAGATATGCAGGAAGTCGATAACGCGGTCCAGCAGACGGCGAGGGAACTCGTGCAGCGCTACGACCTGAAGGATTCCGGTTCCACGGTATCCATGGAGAAGAGCGAGGCGACCATCACCATCACGGCGCCAAGTGATTTCGTGGGTACCCACGTCCGGGACGTGCTCGAATCGAAACTCGTGAAGCGCAGCATCGACCTCAAGGCGATGCAGTGGGGCAAAGTCGAAATGGCATCCGGCGGCACCGTGCGAGTGATCGCCAAGATAGTCAACGGCATCGACCCCGAGATCGCGCGCAAGATCAACAAGGACATCAAGGACGAGAAGTTCAAGGCGAAGGTGCAGATCGAGGGAGACAAGCTGCGGGTGTTCTCACCCAAACGCGACGTTCTGCAGGAGATCATCGCGTTTCTCAAGCTTCAGGACTACGGCATTCCCTTGCAGTTCACCAACTACCGATAGGGGGCTTGCTCCCATCGCCCTTCGCAGGAGCAGTCGTCCATGAGCCACTCGTCCGCATCGCAGCTTATCAAGCGCACTGTGTGTGTGGCCTTGTGCCTCAGCATGCTCCAGGCTCAACTCGCTTTCGCGTGGACTACCCGACCTGAGACGGAATGGGACACCCACGACTGGCTTGCCCACCAGAGCATCTCCTCGGCGCACGTCAACGGGTTCGGCTGGGCGGACCCGTCGGTCGCCGTCGACTGGTCGCAGAATCCGGATGCTTCCGCCGTTCCGACGTATACATGCGACTGGAGCGAACCCTCTCACGTCGACATACCCGCCCAGGTCGCCGATCTCTATGCCCAGGCCCTCGCCGCCTACCGCGAAGGGCGCTTCGCTGACGCATCTGCCCTGGCAGGTCGGATTTCCCACCTCACAGCGGATCTCGGAGACCCGTCATTTGTGGCTCAATGGGCATCTGCCGACTCACGGACGGCAGCATGGCGGGCCATGGCATTCAAGCGAACGAAAGCGGCGTGGCAGAACAACGGGTGGATCGACCGGCGAGCACCCGAACGCGTCTACGATGTGCGCTCGTGGCTGCGCGGCCTTGAAGAAGACTCCCGCGAACGCGTCACCGGGATCGACCGCGAGGCAACTTCGGGCGACATCGGATCGCTTGAGATGCAGAACGTGCTGGCTGACCAGCTCAATGAGATAGCCTTTCGCACGAGCAGTCTGTATGCCTCGATCCAGGCTGACGCCCAGGACGAGATCGTCCCCACCAGCCGAGTAGCCGCGAGCAACCGGTACGGTACGGCCGTCGAGACCTCTCGAAGGCTCTTCCCGAGCGGCTGCGATACGGCCGTGCTGGTCAGCGGTCATGCCTGGCCAGACGCGCTCGCCGCCACCTCGATCGCCGGCATCGCCGATGCCCCGATCCTGCTATCGGGCAGGTTCGAGCTGACACAGACGACCAGAGACGAGCTCGATCGGCTGGGCGCATCCTCGGTGATCGTCGTTGGTGGCCCCGGCGTAGTCGCCGACAGGATCGTCACAGATATGCGATCGGACGGTCTGGTTGTGAGCAGACTGTGGGGCTCCGACCGCTTCCAGACCTCGACAAGAGTCGCGGCCTACGCCAAGGAGCTCGATCCGGACGCCGTGTCCACCGCGTACGTGTGCACGGGCGGGAACTTCGTCGACGCACTCGCCATCGGCCAGATCACGTGTAGAACCGGCAACATCGTGATGCTCGTAAGACCCGGCCTCGCCGACCAGGCCGTTGCCGCCGAGGCGAGCGCGCTTGGAGTCCGACGCGCCGTCGTGATCGGGGGACCCAGCGCGGTTCTTCCCGGCGTGGAGAGCCGGCTTGCGACTGCACTTGGTGCGACGAACGTACAGCGCGTCGCGGGCGAAGACAGGTACGCGACATCGTTGGCCGTACTCGACCTGAGAAACGAGCTGTTCGACGAGACTGCTTCATATATCGCCGTTGCGTCCGGCACGTCCTTCGCGGACGGGCTTACCGGTGGCCCACTCGCGGCCCAGGATGGCTGGGGCCTGCTGCTGTCGAGACCCACGAGACTGCCCATGCAAGCCACGGAATGGGTGACCCGCAGCGCACCCACGATCGAAGGCTTCACGATACTCGGCGGTCTTGGCGCCATCGGCGGGTTCGTCGAGTACGATCTCCAGCATGCCCTGGACCCAACACCGATCGAAGCCCCGGTGTACGAAGCCTTTGAGCCTACCGTCACCGTGCGCTACTCACCCGCGAGCGATCTGCACGGCCAGACCCTTGGCCTGTATTACACGGACCTCTCGCCACAGTGGGCGGTCATGTGCACCTGGCCCAGGGATGTAGATCAGGTCGTGATGGTCGAATACGGCTGGCTGTCCAAGCCGGTCTACAATCCCGTGTCGGTTGCGCTTTGTACGGTCGCCGCGTGCGACGAATTCCTGTTGCGCGGCACACCCGAGGCGCGAGAAGACATCATCCGACAGGCTGACTGGCTCAGTGGTCCCGGAATGGACTCTCAGGGGCGGTTTCCGTACCTGTGGGACTACGGCGCCCGCAACTTGAAGGCACCGTGGTACTCGGCCATGGCACAGGGAATGGGCATCTCGGCACTGCTTCGGGCATACCAGATCATCGGCGATGAGGCGTACCTGACTGCCGCTCGTGAAGCCCTCGCTCCATTCAACCGGACCGTCGCAAACGGGGGCGTGACGACCATATCCGGCGATGATCTGTGGCTCGAGGAGTATACAGAGGCCGAGCCCAAGCAAGTGCTCAACGGAGCCATCTGGGCCATGTGGGGCCTATGGGATCTGTACCGGGTCACCGGCGACAGCACTGCGCGGAGTCTATTCGACCGTTCTGTTGCGACACTCGAACGGCATCTGTCGGACTACGAATCCAACGGCTCGGTGCTCTACGAACGGTATCCGGGTCACTACGCCAACCACTACCATATGGTGCACATCAGACAGCTCCGAGCGCTCACGGGGATAACGGGTGACCTGGCGTTCGCCGACAGTGCCGACCGCTGGTCCCTGCTACCGCCGAGTCCACCCGTACCGACTGCGCTGCAGTCGCCATTCCTGGATCCCAACCTGTCGCTCATGCCTGATGACCTCTTAGAGCCCTACCTGCAATGACACCCGGCATCGATGCGCCGCCAGCTCCCAGGATCCACTTCCTGACCCTGGGGTGCCCCAAGAACGAAGTCGACTCCGATCGCATGAGCGCGGTCGCAGTCCGCGCCGGTCTCGAGGTGACGGCTCAGCTGGACACCGCCGACGTCGTCGTACTCAACACGTGCGGGTTCATCCGCGATGCGGTCCAGGAATCGATCGACACCGCGCTGGAGCTTGCAGACTGGCGTGACGCTTCCCACGGCAGGTTTCTCGTCATGGTGGGGTGTCTCGTGTCCCGCTACGGCGACGAGCTGACCGGTTCCCTCACCGAACCGGACGCGTTCATCCCGGTCGCCGACGAGCACATGCTGCCGAGCGTGGTCGAAGACCTGACCGGATGGTCACCTGTGGCGACCGAGGGGCCCGTGCGGCTGGATCGCGGTCCTTCCGCATACCTGCAGGTCTCGGACGGCTGCCACCGGGCGTGTGCTTACTGCACGATCCCTTCCATTCGCGGACCGTACCGGTCCCGGCCCCTCGACGAGATCGTCGACGAGGCCCGTCTGCTCACGAGCCGTGGTGCCCGCGAGATCGTGCTCATCGGCCAGGACATCTCCGCCTACGGCCGCGACCTGTCCGGCGCCGGGACCTTGCCCGACGTCATTCGGGGCGTTGCCGCCGTACCCGGCGTGGACTGGCTGCGCCTCATGTACGTCCAACCGGACGGCGTCACCGCCGAACTCATCGAGACGATGGCCGCCGAACCCAAGGTCTGCCGCTACCTGGACATCCCGCTCCAACACGCCTCGACTCGGGTGCTACGCGCGATGCGACGACGTGGATCTGCCGAGGAGTTCCTCGGCATGATCGGACGGCTCAGAGAGGCCATGCCAGACATCGTCCTGCGAACCACGTTGATCGCGGGGTTTCCCGGCGAGAAGCGCGCGGACATTGCCGAACTCGAGCAATTCATCCCACAGGCGGCATTCGACTACGTCGGAGTGTTCCCGTACTCGCCCGAAGAGGGCACGGCGGCGGCCACCTTGCCTGAGCTGCCGGACCGCCGCACGCGCGTGAGGCGCGCGCAGAGGCTGCGCGACGTCGCTGATGAGGTTGGCATCGAGAAGGCCGCGAGACGGATCGGATCGATTCTCGAGGTCCTGTCTGAAGGTCTGGACTCTGACGGCGTGCCTGTGGGACGCTGGCGCGGGCAGGCACCTGAGATCGATGGCCTGGTGCTGCTCGATCGCGTCGTTACGAGCGGAACCTTCGTGTGCGTGCGAATTACGGACACTGCCGGATACGACCTGGAAGGTGAGGTACTGGAGTGAGCGAACCGCTCAACATCGCGAACCGGATAACGCTGCTGAGAATCATCTTCATCCCGGTGTTCGTGGTTGCGCTGCTCGCCAACCTCCCGAACTGGGGGCCCATCTGGGCTGCTCTCATCTTCACGATACTCGCTGCCACCGATGCCGTTGACGGGTACCTCGCTCGAAGCCGCAACGAGGTGACCAACTTCGGCAAGCTCATCGATCCGCTCGCGGACAAGCTGCTTGTGACCGCGGCACTGGTGGCGCTCGTCGAGCTCAACAGCCTCCCTGCGTGGATCGCGCTTGTGATCATCTCGCGGGAGTTCATCGTCACGGGTCTGCGCATGATCGCCGTGGTCGAAGGTCGTGTCATCGCGGCTGGTTCTCTGGGCAAGCTCAAGACGGTCATGCAGATCATCGCCATCGTCGGCTTCATCATCAAGGACAGCCAGCCAGTGGCCGACCTCGGCCAACTCATCTGGCCGGGCGGGGAGTTCGTGTACTACTTCAACATCCTCGCGTGGGTGGTCATGGCACTTGCACTGGTTCTGACCATCTGGTCGATGTTCGACTACTTCCGCAACGCCAGGGACGTGATCATCCTGCCGGGCAATGAGAGGACGACTCAGCCCCCCGCCGAGGAGTCCTGATGCAGGAGGATCGGCTGCTCACCGCTGCGATCGTAACGGTCGGCAGCGAACTCGTGGATGGCATTGGGCTCGACACGAACACCCGCCACATCGCCGCGGCCTTGAGTAGTGCCGGATACCGGGTCGCCGAGGCGATAAGCGTGCCTGACGAGCGCGCCCTCGTCGCCGAGACGCTCGAGCGCCTCACGACGCTCCATTCGCTCGTCATCTGCACGGGAGGACTTGGCCCCACTCACGACGACATCACGCGTGAGGCGGCCTCTGAAGCGCTCGGACGGCCCCTCACGGAGTCCGCGGACCTACGAGCGGGTCTGGAGTCGATTGCGACGCGCCATGTCGAGTCGATCGCGCGCGAGCAGGTCTTCAGGCAAGCGTGCGTGCTGCAGGGCGCCAGCGTAATCCCGGCGACATCGGGCACCGCTCCGGGACAGATCGTCCCGACACCCGCGGGCCGGCTGATCCTGCTGCCCGGTCCGCCGCACGAAATGCACCCCATGCTCCAACAGGTGCTCGCGACCGGATCACGTCCGGCCCCGCGCATCCTCGGCTGTGTTGGCATAAGCGAGTCGGATGCCCAGATC
>JBGSMX010000142.1:0-2516 GCA_041739935.1 Coriobacteriia bacterium
CGCCGAGCAGGCCGGTCCGCACGCCGCGCCGTTCTCAGGAGCACGCGGGCCGGCGGATCATCCGGCACGGGGTCGGGCGTGGCGCTATTTGACCGACGTCCAGCGGCCGAACTCCATCTTGGCCTTGAGCCCTTGACCGCCCGACTGGTTCTTGGCCTCGCGGTAGCCCTGGCTCCTGGTCCACGCGTCCGCTGCCTCCTGCGACTCCCACCACGACATGGTCACGATGGTCAGCGGGTCCATGACATCCCGAGCCACGACGAGTCTCTCGAAGGCCGGCTGCTGCTCGTACCCGGCGGTCATTCCCGGGGCCATGGAGAGGAACTGCTCTGCCTCTCGCGGCGTGGACACCGTGTAGAGGGCGGTGCTCAGGAACGACATGCGGGTCTCCTTCCGCTCTCGGCGTGTGGTAGCACAGACTTCCCATCCCCGGCATCGGTCACGCACGCTTCACGAGCGCATCGAGCCGACGCGTCCAACGGTCTCTGTAGTAACCGTAGGTCGCAGTGCGCGCAGGTCATGCATGCGACGTTCGGCGAAGAAAGGTCTCTCATCCTACAGAAGGACGAAAACCATTAGGAATCCCGATGATCGATGATACCTGTTGAATCAGGTGCATATTGATGCTATATACCCTGTGGAGTTGTTGCCGCTATGGCCTACCACCACAGTAGGCTGAGGGGGACGATGATGAAGAGACTCATTTGCACAACGGTAGTGCTCGCTTGCATGTTCATGCTCTCTCCTCTTGTTGGCGATGCGGAGGCGGGCGGACTACGCCAACTCCGCCAGGATCGGCTGGAGATCGGGCGCGGCATGCTCGAGGTGCAGAACGTCGACTGGACCACGCTGCTGCACTACTACGCTGACGACATCGAGTACCATTGTCCGGTCGTCGACGTCTACGGCATCGACATGGTGACGGAGTTCCTCGGGCGGCTCTACGGCAACTCGCCGGACCTCGTCACGACGGTCGAGGACGAGACCCTGGTGGGCGACGTGTATTCGGCGACCTGGACGATGGTCGGCACCTTCAGCGGCGTGCCCTACGAAGCCAAGGGCATCTCGATCATCAAGTTCCGTCGCTGGAGCAGGGAGGTCTACTACTGGCGGGACTACTACACCGAAGGCGACATCATGCAGAATATCCCGGGATTAGATCAAGCGATCCTGGGATTCCGCACGTACTACCGGTGCGCCGTCGATCCAACCTTCGACTGCCCCCTCGAGCCGGCCACGGCCGACGCCCTGCCCGAGACGAAACCACTGGTCGATGCGCCGGCACCGCACAAGTACGGCTGCGGTATACGTTCCCAGATGAGGTTGCGCCGGGATCGTCTCGAGATCGGACGGGCGCTCGTCGAGATCAACGCGGCGAGTTGGCAATCGCTGCTGCCGTACTATACCGACGATTACGAGTATCACGACCCGATCGTCGACATCTACGGCATCGACACGCTGGTGGCCTTCTTCGGGCGACTCTTCGCCGTTTCGCCCAACCTGGTCACGACGGTCGAGGACGAGATGCTGATCGACGGCGTGTACACGGCGACGTGGACGATGGTCGGTGAGTTCAATGGTGTGCCCTACAGCGCCAAGGGTATGTCGATTCTCAAGTTCCGTGAGCGGAGCACACAGACGTACTACTCGCGGGACTACTACAGCGAGGGCGACATCATGGCGACCATCCCCGGTCTCGACCAGGCAGTAGAGTCATTCCGGACCTTCTACAGGTGTGTCGTGGACCCGGCCTTCGACTGCCCCCTCCCGCCGCCCGCAACCCTCGAAGCTGTCGGCCACTAGGAGCCACTAGCGGGCATCAGGGCGCTCGACACCCTCGCAATCGCACAACAAGCGGGCCTACTCTGGGTGGCGCTGGAAGATGAGGGTGACCCGGTCGGGTTTGCCTTGCCAGCGTATGGGGCCGTCGTGTGCATCTCGACGAACTCGATGTGCTTCCTGAGCACGGCTGCAGGGGAGTGGGATCGGCGCTCCTGCGGGCGGTCGAGAACCGGGCGCGGAACAGCGACTACACCGAGATCACGCGCACCACATTCCGCGACGTCCCGTGGAACGCTCCGTTCTACTCTCGCATCGGCTTCGAGGCGATACCGGAGGAGGAACTCGACGAGGAGCTCCTTCGGCGACTTTCGGATGAATCTGCACTGGGTCTGGAACGTTCCAGACGCGTGGCGATGCGCGAGTCGCTCAGCAGTCTGACAAGATGGCATGAAAAGGACGCTCCACCGACACTGTCGTCGCAGCCATCGTGGACAGGGAGGGGAGCGCCAATGCCAACGTACAACCTGGGACTCGACGTGCACAAGGCGCGCACCTAGTACTGCCTCATGGACCCCGCCGGCCAGATCCTCGGTGAAGGTAACGTGCCTACCGAAGCGGTGACCAGCCTCGTCCCCGAAGCTGACTGCGCCGTGGTCCTCGAGGCCAGGGGCAGCTCGCACGCCGCCTACGACGCCCTCTGCGCGACCGGCGCGCAGGTGAAGCTCGCCCACCCT
>JBGSMX010000169.1:0-2679 GCA_041739935.1 Coriobacteriia bacterium
GAGTGGGCGGACAGCCGTCTGTACTCGGTTGCCGAGGACCCCGCCAGGCCCAAGTACTACGTGCTCGAGATGTTCCCGTATCCCAGCGGCGACATCCACATGGGGCATGTGCGCAACTACACGATCGGCGATGTGCTCGCCCGGCACCTGACCATGCGCGGCTTCAACGTGTTACACCCCATTGGATGGGACTCGTTCGGTCTGCCTGCCGAGAATGCCGCGATCAAGAACGCGACGCACCCAGCCACGTGGACCTACGCCAACATCGAGAAGCAGACCGAGAGCTTCAAGCGGATGGGCTTTTCGTATGACTGGGACCGCAAGGTCGTATCGAGCGACGTCGACTACTACCGCTGGGGCCAGTGGATCTTCCTGAAGTTCTGGGAGCGCGGACTGGTAGAGCGCAAGAGCTCTCCGGTCAACTGGTGCCCGAGCTGCAAGACCGTGCTCGCCAACGAGCAGGTGCTGGGCGACGGGGAGTGCTGGCGCTGTCACTCGCACGTGGAGAAGCGCGAGCTGGAGCAGTGGTACTTCAAGATCACGGAGTACGCGCAAGAGCTGCTCGACGATCTGGACACGATGACCGGCTGGCCCGAGCGCGTCAAAACGATGCAGGCCAACTGGATCGGCCGCTCTGAGGGTGCCGAGGTGCAGTTCCAGGTGTGCGACGCCGCCGGCGAGCCGCGCGACGAGACGATCACCGTGTTCACTACGCGGCCCGACACGCTGTTCGGCTGCTCGTTCTTCCTGCTCGCGCCGGAGCACCCGCTCGTGCGCGAGTTCGTCGCGGGCACCGAGTACGAGGCTGCCGTCAACGCGGTTGTCGCGGGAGCGGCACGCGAAACGGCGGTAGAGCGCTCGATGGGCGAGCGCGAGAAGAACGGCGCGTTCACGGGTCGTTACGTGGTCAACCCCGTCAACGGCGAGAAGGTGCCGGTGTGGGTGAGCGACTACGTGCTCATGGACTATGGCACCGGCGCGGTCATGGCGGTGCCCTGTGGCGATCAGCGCGACTTCGAGTTCGCGCGCAAGTACGGTCTGCCGATCCCGCCCGTGGTGGTGCCCGAGGACGACGACGAGCTGCTCAATGAGCTCGCTGGCGTGAGGGAGCGCCTCCGGGCTGACGTTCCCTGGGAGTGTGCATACGACGGCCCGGGCATCATGGTGCAGTCGGGCGAGTTCACCGGGATGCCCGGCGGCAAGGCATCTGAGGGCATGCGGGCGGTCACCGAGTGGCTGCGCGAGCGGGGGCAAGGCGACTTCTCGATCAACTTCCGTCTGCGCGACTGGCTCATCTCCCGTCAGCGGTACTGGGGTAACCCGATTCCGGCCATCCACTGTCCGGTGTGTGGGCTGGTGCCGGTGCCGGAGAAAGACCTGCCCGTCGAGTTGCCGCGCGATGTCGACGTCACCAAGGGCGAGACGCTTGCGGATCACCCCGAGTTCTACGAGACCACGTGCCCCAAATGCGGGACGGCCGCCAGGCGCGAGACCGACACGATGGACACGTTCACGTGTTCGAGCTGGTACTACATCCGCTACGCCGATGCGCGCAATGAAGAGGCGATCTGGGACAAGGCCAAGGCCGACTACTGGCTGCCCGTCGACCAGTACATCGGCGGCATCGAACACGCGATTCTTCACCTGCTCTACTCGCGCTTCTTCACGAAGGTCTTTCGCGACATGGGTATTTGCGAGTTCGGCGAGCCGTTCACGAACCTGCTCACGCAGGGCATGGTCAAGATGGACGGCGAGGTCATGAGCAAGTCCAAGGGCAACGTGGTCGCGCCCGAGGACATGATCGCGAAGTACGGCTGCGACGCGCTGCGCGCATACATCCTTTTCATGGCGCCGCCGGACAAGGACCTCGAGTGGTCCTACGAGGGCCTCGACGGCATGTATCGCTGGCTCGGGCGCGTATGGCGCCTGGTCGACGAGTCCGCCGAGGAAGTCGCGGGCGGCTGTGGTGTCGCCGCGTCAGGCGACGAGGCCGCCAAGTCGCTGCACCGCGAGATGCATCGCGTGATCGGCAAGGTCACGGGTGATATCGGGTCGTTCCAGCTCAACACCTCGATCGCGGCGATGATGGAGCTCACCAACGCCGCCTACGACTACCGCAAGTCAGTGCCGGCCGGTTCGCGCGACCTGGCGCTCGTGCGCGACGTCGCGCAGACACACACGCTGCTGCTTGCGCCGTACGTGCCGCACATGGCCGAGGAGCTGTGGAGCGCGGTCCTGGGCCACGAAGGCTCGGTGCACCGGGTCCCATGGCCCGCGTACGATGCCTCCGCTGCCGCAGCGGACGTGGTGCAGATGGCCGTGCAGGTCAACGGTAAGGTTCGCGGCAAGATCCAGGTCGAAGTCACGCTTGCCGAGGAAGACGTCATCGCCGCGGCTCTGACCGAGGTCGCCTCGTGGGTCGAGGGCAAGGATGTGAAGAAGGTCCTGGTCGTTCCCGGCAAGCTCGTGAGCGTTGTGGTCGCGGGCTAGGCGCGCGGTGCCGCGATCGGGTTGGACGGTGTTTGGCCGTGGTTAGGTGCTCTGCGCTGTAGTGTGGGTACCGATTGGACTTCGCGGCGCCCCCTCCGCACGACGGGAGGGGGCGCTTTTGCGTGTCACGTCTGAGTGAGCTTGCCCGCGAACTCTCAGGACGCGCCGGGCTGGGCAACGTGCCGCCCC
>JBGSMX010000175.1:0-7175 GCA_041739935.1 Coriobacteriia bacterium
GGCACGGAGCACCTCGCCGCCTTCGGAGGACACCTCGAAGCCACCGGAGTCGGGCAGCTCCGCGACGCGCGCGGCCGCGAATCCGCAGCGCACCTCGACGCCCAGATGCGCGCACTCGAGCCGAAGCACATCGAGAACCGAGCCCGCGGCGTTCGTCGAGGGGTACACGCGTCCCTCGTCATCGGAAAACGTCAGCAGACCCATGCTCCCGAAGAAGTCGCGCACGGCCTCGCACGGATACACGCCGAGAACCTGCTCGACGAAGTCCGGATGGTTGTACGCCGCCGGCGACACGGAGGTGTTGGTCAGGTTGCATCGCCCGTTGCCGCTCTCCAGGATCTTGCGCCCCACGCGAGGGGCCGCCTCGAGAAGCATAGCGTGTGCCCCGAGCCGGGCCGCGGCTATGGCAGCCGTCAGACCCGCCGCTCCCCCACCGATGATTGTTATCACGGGCGCGTGCATTTCATCGTTTTCGGTCACGTGAGCGATCACCTGTCCCCCGCCGGCATCGTCGTTCGAGTCCAGCGTACCCAAACACCATCGCTCACGGGGCGTACATCACTCGCGCCGGACAGCGCCAGATCGCCGGATTCAGTGTCTCCACCGTCTAGAGCGTGCCTCATCAGGCCCTCAAACTGCGTGGTCGTCACGCCCTGAGAATGCGACGTGAGCAGCACGAATGCAGGCTCCTCGGCCAGGAGGGCCCTGCACTGCTCGAGCGTAGCGGCAAGATCTCTGTCCAGTCTGTACTGCTCGCCCCTGGTGCCATGTCCGAACGAGGGCGGGTCGAGCATGATCGCGTCGTACGCACGTCCTCGGCGAATCTCACGGTCAAGGAACGTGGTGACATCCTCGACGATCCAGCGGATGGGCGCTTCGCCGAGTTGATTCAAGCCCGCGTTCTCCCGCGCACGTGTGACCATCGACCGGGAGGAGTCGACGTGGCACACCGAGCAGCCGGCCCGCGCAGCCGCGATCGTCGCTCCACCCGAATACGCGAACAGGTTGAGCACGTTCGCACTCCGTGTGCCGCGCGCGGCGAACGCCTGGCTGATCCAGTCCCACAACCCGCGCGTCTCCGGAAACACGCCGAGATGACCCGCGGGCGTGAGTTCGAGCCGCATCACGATGTCGTTGATCGTCACGTTCCAGCTCGAGGGCAGCTCAGCAGCGCCGCGCGTCTGCCAACCGAGCTCCCGCTCGAAGGAGGCAGCGGCGCTTTCCCACATTTCGGGCCGACGCTGCTCCCAGACGGCCTGGCCGCACGGGCGCGCCAGAACCACCTCGCCGAAGCGTTCGAGCTTGCGCCCCTGCCCGCTATCCAATAGCTCGTATTCGTTGTGCATCAGATGCTTCGTGCCCATCGTCGGTGACATTGCCGCGGTCGGCAGCGCGCTTCGTGACTCGCGGCGGTTCAGGGGGCCAGCGGCCGTTACCCGCCCACGTATGCCGCCAGATGCTCGCCTGTGAGCGTAGAACGCGCGGCCACGAGATCGGCTGGCGTACCCTCGAAGACGACTCGGCCACCGTCGTGACCGGCGCCTGGACCCAGGTCGATGATCCAGTCAGCATGCGCCATGACTGCCTGGTGATGCTCGATCACAACGACGCTGTTGCCCGCGTCTACCAGGCGGTCGAGCATCTCGAGCAGATTATCGACATCGGCGAGGTGCATGCCCGACGTAGGTTCGTCGAGCACGTAGACCGCTCCGTTCTTCGCCATCGAGATCGCAAGCTTGAGGCGCTGGCGCTCCCCGCCCGACAGCGTGTTGAGTGCCTGGCCGAGTGTGACGTAGCCCAGGCCGACCTCGATCAGGCGCGCGAGCATGGTGTGGGTGGCTCCTGCCGAGAAGAACTCCTCGGCCTCGGACACAGTCATGGCCAGTACCTCGGCGATCGTCTTGCCGTCGAGGCGGTACTCGAGGACCTCTTGCGCGTAGCCCGACCCGCCACACAGCTCGCATTCGGTCTCGACAGTGGAGTTGAAGCCAAGCTCGGTGATGATGACGCCGAGCCCCTTGCACTCGGGGCATGCGCCTTCAGAGTTGGAACTGAACAGCGCCGCCTTCACCGAATTGGCTTTCGCGAACGCGGATCGGATGGTGTCGAGCAGACCCGTGTACGTCGCGGGGCTGCTGCGTCGCGAACCACGTATCGGGGACTGATCGACGACGACGACGCCATCGAACGCCGGTAGGTTGCCGTGGATGAGCGATGTCTTGCCCGATCCCGCTACGCCAGTCACCACTGTGAGAACGCCGAGAGGGACATCGACATCCACGTCGCAAAGGTTGTTTTGCGTCGCGCCGCGGATCGGGAGTGACCCTTTCGGCGACCGTGTCGAGGGTTTGAGCTGAGCGCGATGGTCGAGGTGCCGACCGGTCAGCGTGCCCGACGTCCGCAGGTTCGCGACATCCCCGGTGAAGGTGATCTCGCCACCATCCCGCCCCGCGCCAGGCCCCAGGTCGACGACGTGGTCGGCTATCTCGATTACCTCGGGCTTGTGCTCGACCACCAGCACCGTATTGCCCTTGTCGCGCAGCCGGCGCAGGAGCTCGTTCATGCGCTGGATGTCGTGAGGGTGCAGGCCAACCGTGGGCTCGTCGAATACGTACGTGATGTCTGTGAGACTCGAGCTCAAATGCCGGATCATCTTCGTCCGCTGCGCCTCGCCGCCCGACAGCGTTCCCGACGTTCGATCGAGCGAGAGATATCCCAGACCGATCTCCACGAAAGAGTCGATGGTCTGGCGGAGCCCGTCCACGAGCGGCGCTACCTCGGCGTCGTCAACCGTTCGCAGCCACTCCGCGAGATCCGTGATCTGCAGCGCCGAGACGTCCGCGATGTTCACGCCGCGGATCTTCGATGATCGGGCCGCTTCGTTCAGCCGCGTCCCGCCGCATTCGGGGCAGGTAGAGTAGACGACCGCCCGCTCGACGAACGCCCGGATGTGTGGCTGCATCGCGTCGAGGTCCTTTTGCAGGAAGCTTTTCGTGATCTTGGGCACGAGCCCTTCGTAGGTCATGTTGATGCCGGCCATCTTGACCTTCGTGGGTTCCTTGTAGAGGAAGTCGGCGCGCTCCTTCTCGGTAAAGTCCCGGATCTTCTTGTCGGGATCCACAAAGCCCGACTCGGTGAACAGGCGCACCGCCCAACCGTCGGCGGTGTATCCCGGGATCGTGAGAGCTCCCTCGGAAAGTGACTTGTTGCTGTCGAACAGCTCATCGAGGTCCATGTCGGTCACGGTGCCCATGCCCTCGCAGCGCGGGCACATGCCACCGGTGATCACAAACTGACGGCTTTCTGACTTGCCGGTGCCCTTCTCGACCACGATCCGTCCGGAGCCGTGGGACGTCGGGACGTTGAACGAGAACGCCTGGGGCGAGCCGATGTGCGGCTTCCCGAGCCGGCTGAACAGAACCCGAAGCATCGCGTTAGCGTCAGTGGCGGTGCCCACGGTGGAGCGCGAATTCGCGCCCATCCGCTCCTGGTCGACGATGATCGCAGGCGTCAGCCCTTCGAGCCGGTCGACGTCCGGACGCGCAAGCGTCGGCATGAACGTCTGCACGAAGGTGCTGTAGGTCTCGCTGATGAGCCGCCTCGACTCCGCGGCTATCGTGTCGAATACGAGCGAGCTCTTGCCCGAGCCGGAGACACCTGTGAACACCGTGAGCCGACGCTTGGGTATCTCCACATCGACGTTCTTGAGGTTGTTCGCGCGGGCACCCTGCACGCGGATCAGGTCGTGTGCGTCGGCGGCGTGCGGTGAGCACGACTCCTCGCCAGGTCTCGTGTCGGTGCTCATTGTGCCTCCGTACCACACGCAGCCCGCACGCAGTCTGCTCCGTCCCCGACATTGCGGGGTCGCTGCCGATTCGCATTCTAGGGAACCGGGAGCGACTCCGACCGTGTTCAGTGTATTGCATGTCTTGGCCATACCCGCGGACGCGTACAGTTTCACGTGCTGCGCCAGACGGCATCGTCGTTGCGTCATCAGCCCTATCCGCACGTCCCAACACCGGCAATCTCGAAGCCCCTGTCGCACGAACCGTTCAGTCCGTGCGTCCCGATCTGTATCCCACGAAGCAGGGCCCCTCTCGGGACCCCGTTTCGTTCACGATGCTCTGGCCTAGCAGGCGCGTCTTGTGTTGCCGCCCCGCCCTAGATGCAGGCGCGTCTTCTGTTGCCGCCCCGCCCTAGATGAGGTGCGATGTCTACTGGACTACGACGTTGTCATCCTGCTCGACCTTCTCGACCCGCTCGACGGTCTCGGAGTGTCGGCGCGGGCTGACGGCATGAACCAGAGAGACGATGCCCCACGCGACGAGCGCATAGACGGCGATCGCCACGAGGGCACTCCACTCGAAGGTGGCCCCTGATACGCTCTGCGTTTCAAAGACCGTGTGGAACGGAGTCATGAAGACCGCGGACACGTCGTACACGAGCTTCACGAATCCCGCCTCGGCGTTCGCACCCAGAAGCAGTAACACAAACCGAATGGCGATAAGAACCTCGATCACGCCGAAGATGAACATCACGACACGCGACACAACGGCCTCGATCGGCCGACGAACTTCGGTATGGACTTGGCTGCGATGATCGATTGAAGCAGCACTGGCGTTCGACATGGCGAACTTCCTTTCATATCGGCTCGCGATCTTGTGCCACGAGCCGGTCCTTCTGTTGGCCGAACGTCTGAAACCCTTGAGAACGATTCGGCCGCTCCCTGCGCCGGCGCTGACTACCCTCGGCGACCGGTCACGAGGTTGTACACGAGCACTATCAACGCGATGACGAGCAGGATGTGAATGAGCCCGCCGCCAATGTTGAAACTGAAGCCGAGAAGCCAAAGAATCACGAGAATGACGAGAATGGTCCACAACATTTCTATCGCCTCCAAAGAGCGATCCATCGATCTACCGTTGCCGTTCGCGAAGCACTTGCTACGCACCCTCCTTCTCGTGTGGCTCAACCTGCGCGGCAAGTTCTAGGACTTGCGCCGCCACTTCGGGCGACATCGAGTACTTCAGGATGCCGGCGTCAACGAACTCCCGCGCGGTGAAGGGCCAAAGGCTCATCGCATACCGGCCCCTGACCCGCTTCCCAAAGGGCCCGAGTGACGCGATCACCTGTCGAGTTGTCAGCTCGCAGGTATCGGCGATCTCCCCGGTCGTCACCCAACTCGGAGAGCGGCGCGCGATCGCGGTCAGGATCCGCCTCATGGCGCTTGATGACTCGACGAACGTGCGATCCATCAGTGCCCTACTCCATCCGGCGGGGTAGCCTTCCTCGAGCACCCGGTGACCGGTAGATGGCATGGCCGGGTCGCGAGCCAAGAGCGCATAGACTTCCTGTAGCCGTTCGACGGGAACGGGCACGTTCACCAAATCGGGCATCGGATCCACCTCTCTCAGCTGGCTATTCATTGTATACCCGAAGTTAGCTGCTGCTAACTGCCGCTAGAGCAGAGGTCGTGGCCGTCCATGTGGCGACCGGCCACCCTTCAGGCTGGTGGAATGACGCGCGGGTACCCGTCGTGCGCGTTGGTCGGGCTTGATGGTCCGTGTGCGTCCACCGCGGCCCGGCATGGAGGGCCTGTGAGACGCGCTTGTCACGGCCGCGAGCGGCTCCTCAACATGCTGAGGACCTCCGGCGCGATTCCCTCCGCCGCGGCCCACTCCGCAAGAGCGGACCAGTCTATGTGCTGCCGCTTGGCGACCAAGACCGCTTGATCCAGAGAGGGATTGTCATGCCAGTGCAGGTAAGCGGCCAGCCGATCCATGACGACGTGAGTCGGACCGATGATCCGAAGAGGACCGTAGTCCGTTTCGACGACACTCGCCTCATCATCCGTGATCGATGTCTCGCCGAATGCTAGGGGTCCTGGCGGGAACTCCACGTACCACGGGCTGTCAGGGTTCTCGAATTCCCGACCCTGGCCGACTCGGGCGAAGCCGAGTGGAGCGATCGCCTCTCCGAGCATCTTCAGCCGTTCGTTGCTTACGAAGTCCAAATCCTTGCTCTCGTACTCGTTCTCGCTGTACAGAGATACTGCCGCGCCCCCGGAGAGCGTCGCCCGCAGCCCCGCTCGCTCCAAGGCCTGGCTCACGAGGGCGGCCAGCTCAGCCAGCGGCGTCTTCGAACCGATGCTACCCATGCTCCCCTACCTCTTTCCCGCACGGCGGGGCCGCTGCCGTTGGCGATAATAGGCCCTCACGTCCGACTCCGGAAGGAGATCGAGCTCTGATGCCAGAAACACCCTGAGGTCGCGTACGCTGGGAAGACGGGTGTTGAACTCGAACACCCGGCTCCTACCGACCGTGCGGCTCACCAGTATCCCGGCCACCTCGAGGCGGCGGAGCTGCCTCTGGATCCCATTCACCGAAACGCCGTAGGTATCGGCGATGCGCGAGGCGTGACCTGACCCGTACGCTTCGAGGAACAACAGCACCTGCGCCGCCGATCTGTTGCCGAAGATGCCATCCAGCACGGGCGTCATGGTCGCCTCCCAGTCGATGCACTCCCGGAACCAGTGAGTGCCATTCTACCACGATGTGTGCTCGTATCACCACCATACGTGGTATGTCTCAATAGCATCGCGATGCACCCGTGAGCGACCCGAAGACTCGGACCGGCGCCTTCCCGGAGGTTGTGTCCTATGATTGCCTCATGTCGACGCCGATTCTCGCCACCAAGCTCTTTGCCCCGCCGCCGCGCCCTAACGCGGTACTTCGCCCCCGCCTGATCGAACAGCTCGAAGAGGGTCTGGGCAGCAGGCTGATCCTCTTTTCTGCCCCGGCCGGGTTCGGCAAGACCGCGGCAGTCGGCGAGTGGGTGGCCGGCTGCATCCGTCTTGGATCAGAGGTCCGTCCTGCCTGGCTTTCCCTGGACGACGGCGACAGCGATCCGGCGCGCTTCCTGACCTACCTGGTCGCAGCTCTGCAGACAGTTGGGTCGGATGTCGCGCAAGGGGTGTTGAGAATGCTCGAGTCTCCCCAGCCGCCCCCGACCGAATCGATGTTGTCTGACCTGCTCAACGAGATCGCTAAACTCCCACACGAGATCGTCCTCGTGCTCGACGACTACCATCTCGTCGACTCGAAGCCGGTGGACGAGGCTGTCGCGTTCCTGCTGGAGCACCTGCCACCGCAGCTGCACCTGCTCATCGCCACCCG
>JBGSMX010000194.1:0-5793 GCA_041739935.1 Coriobacteriia bacterium
GCGATCTCGAGTCGCTGCGCGCGGCGATTCCAGGGCACGATGCGGTCGTCAGCGCGATCGGTGCCAAGCCGGCACGGGAGCTCGACCTGTACTCGGCAGGTATCGCCAACGTGCTCTATGCGATGGCAGAGTTCGACGTGCCCAGGCTGGTCGCCGTGAGTGCCGCGGGCACGTTTCACCGCTCCGACCCCAATCTGTCGATGGGCTACAAGCTCATGATGCGGGCGGTGCTGCGCGGCTTCTACGACGACCTCGAGCGCATGGAGCAGCGCATCATGGCCAGCTCGCTCGAGTGGGTCATCGTGCGACCGAGCGGGCTGACCGACGGCCCGCAGACCGGCGAGTACCGTGTCGGCCCGGACGGACGCCCTCTGAGCGCCGGCGGACGCATCTCGCGCGCCGACGTCGCCGGCTTCATACTCAAGGCTGCCGAGACGGACCGCTGGGTCCGCAGCGCAGTGTCGCTTTCGTACTGACCCCGGGACTAGCATCGCGGCGCGGAGCGCACGGGGCTTCTCGGCGGGTATGAAAGAGGCACGAAGCGTTGAACCCGGGCCGAGAGGGACCTGCGGCATGGAACGAGCAATCACCGATACCCTGATGCTGCGAAACGGCGTTGCCATGCCGCGCTTCGGCTTGGGCACGTATAAGTCCGCACAGGGAGGCGACGTTGAAGGCGCGGTGCGCGTAGCGCTCGAGCACGGCTACCGGCTGATCGACACGGCCTCGCTCTACGAGAACGAAGAGGGCATCGGACGCGCGATCGGAGAGAGCGGAGTTGCCCGCAGCGAGCTGTTCGTCACTTCGAAGGTCTGGAACGAAGAGCAGGGCTATGCCGAGACACTCGCTGCCGCCTATCACAGCCTGGAGCGGCTGGGCATGGACTACCTCGACCTGTACCTGGCGCACTGGCCGATCCCGCAGCTCATGGAGGGCACCTGGCGTGCCATGGAGGAGCTGCTCGCAAGCGGACGCACTCGTGCGATCGGGGTGTGCAACTTTCTGGTGCATCACCTTGAGCTCCTCGATTCAATCGCCGAGGAACCCGCGAGCGTGAACCAGTTCGAGTTCCATCCCCGCCTGCAGCAGCCGGATCTGGTGCGGGCCTGCGACGAGCGCGGGATCGTTATTCAAGCGTGGGCGCCACTCATGCGGGGTGGGGTCTTCTCGATCGACGAGATCGGTGAGATAGCCCGCCACCACGGCAAGGACCCCGCGCAGGTCACGCTTCGCTGGGTGCTGCAGCGCGGCCTCGCTACGATACCCAAATCAGTGCATCCCGGGCGGGTTCGATCCAACGCGCAGATATTCGACTTCGAGCTGTCCGGGCCGGAGATGGCGACGATCGACGGGCTCGATCGCGGAGATCGAATCGGCAAGCACCCCGACTCGTTCTCGGCCTAGCCAGGGAGGCGAGCAGACAACATGGCGATCCACTGGCGCAGCGAGCCATCCCCGGAGATGTACGCCGACGAGCCGGTGCTGTTTCGCACCGGCCCGCACTGGATGTCTCAAGACGTGTTGTTTGGCCTGGCGCTGCTGCTGGGGCTCTACGTTTTGTTTGCGAGCATATTCGAGCCGTCGCTTGTCCGCTACGCGATCATCCCGGCGGTACCACTTGCGATCCGGCTGCTTTCCGAGATTCCCCGGTACTGGCGCTTCGAGACGATCCTCACGGCCAGACGGCTGATCGTGAATGTGGGGACGGTGCGCGATGTGTACCACACGCTGTGGGTACGCGACATGCTTGCGGCGTCCGCTCGCAAGGGCACTCTGGGGCGGTTCTTTGGCTACGGCGAGGTCTCCGTCGTACTCGAGACGGTGGATCCGCGGGGGACGAAACATCGCGGAGCCTACACCCTGGACTACATCCGCGATCCCGATGGACTTGCCCGGGCTGTGCGTAAAGCCATGGCCCAGGTGCCCGGTCCGGCCGAGCGGTCCCCGGCGACCGACTGAGTGACATCGGGTTCGTCCGACCTGTCTGCGGCCGCCTCAGGCGAGGCCTTGTAGGCGGCGGTAGATTTTCTGGCGTCTGTCTATCTCGGTGAACCACGGCGAACGCATGCCGACCGTCTCTGCGCTGCCAAGCACCAGGATTCCGTCCGACACGAGCGAGCGATGCACCGAGTTCAGGACGCGGTCCTGCAGTTCGTGGTCCATGTAGATGAGCACGTTTCGTAGGCTCACCAGATCCATGTCACCAAGCGGGGGCTCGGTCACAAGGTCGCGGTGAACGAACTCACACAGTGCCCGCTGGGCATCCGTCACCCGGTATCCGATTGATGTGCGCTCGAAGTAGCGCGACAGGAGCGGTCCGCTCACATCGGATTCGATCGAGCGGGGGTACGCACCCTGCCGGGCGAGTTCGAGGCAGCGGTCGCTCACATCCGTGCCGGTGACCGCGAGAGCCGGGTGGATGCCGGACTCGCGGCAGGTCTCGAGTAGCGCGATGAGCAGCGAGTAGGCCTCCTCGCCGGTCGCGCATCCGGGAACCCAGGCGCGTACGGTGCCCCCGGGACCCGCCGTGCGCACCAGCGCAGGGAGCACGTTTGCCTGCAGGAAGTCCCAGACCGCCGGGTCCCGAAAGAACTGGGTCACCGAGATCAAGAGGTCATTTCCGAGTGTGACAACCTCGTCCGGATCGGTGCGGAGCAGTTCGACGTAGTCTCGAAGCTCGCTCACATGCGTCATGCGCATGCGCCTGTCGATCCGCCTGGAGATGGTGCTTGCCTTGTACTGCCTGAAGTCACCACCGCTTGAGTCGTGCACTATCTCGAACAGCTCGGACAACGCCTTGGTATCGGCGAGCCGATCGAGTTCGGGGTGCTCTGACTCGTCCACGGCGCATCTCTTCACTGAGGGCTTGAGTGGGTCGGGAACCGCGAGACCCGCCCCCAGTATAGGACGGGCTCCCGCCCCGCGTCCCAAGACGCAGATTCGGTCCGGTTGCGAAGTCACGGCAAATTCCTCTTGACTAGTGTGAAGTTTATAGTATTGTGCGTTGTGGGTAGTATGAAGTTGTTACTAGTAATAAGGCCATAGCACCGCTCATACACGGTGATAGGAGGTGAGTCGTGGAGACCAACGAGGACCCGATCATGCGCAAGTTCCGCAAGGAACTCAACGCAGGAACGGTCTCGCTTGTCCTGCTGGCCATTCTCGACCGATCCGCAGAACCGCTCTACGGCTATCAGATCGCGAAACAGATCGAGGCCGGCTCGGGAGACGGAACACCGATCAAGCAGGGCACGCTGTACCCGGTCCTGCGCTCCATGGAGGAGAACGGTCTGCTCGAGAGCCGGGTGGAGCCGAGCGTCTCGGGGCCTCCGCGCAAGTACTACTCGATCACCGTGCGCGGGCGAGACGTGCTGGGAGATTGGAAACGTATCTGGGCAACGACATGCGATTTCGTTGCGACGGCATTGGAGGGTAACGGTGGATAGGACGGTCGAGGGATACCTCGCGGAACTGAGGGAGCACCTGGCCGGAGCGGATCCGGCAGTCGTGCAAGACGCGCTCTACGATGCCGAGGAGTACCTCCGAAGCGCGCTGGCCGAGGGTGACGGTACGCCCGAGGGATTCGAGGCGGTCGTCGAGACGTACGGGACCCCGGACGAGATCGCCTCGGCGTATCTGGAGACCGAACGCACGGTGACCAGAGCGCTACGGCCTTCCCTGCCCGCGCGCGTCGAGCAGCGTCCCGTGCTGCTGCGGTTCTTTGGGATTGTCGCGGACCCGAACGCCTGGGGCTCGCTGTTCTACATGTTGCTCGCGCTGGCGACCGGCATCGCGTACTTCACGGTCATTGTGACCGGGCTGTCCCTGTCGTTGGGGCTGCTGATCACGTTGCTGGGCATCCCGATCGCCTTGCTGCTGATAGCGGTGGTCCGGGCGGTGTCGCTTGCCGAGGGCCGCATGGTCGAAGGACTGCTGGGAGTTCGCATGCCGCGCAGGCCACGCATGGTGGGCGCGCAAGGCGACATCTGGACGCGGCTGAAGTCGTGGTTCACCGACTACCGGACCTGGACGACCATGCTCTACATGATTCTGCAGCTCCCGCTCGGCATCGCGTACTTCACGTTGCTGGTGACCGGATTCGCGACGAGCGCGTCGCTGATAGCACTGCCTGTTCTGCAGGAGATCAGCGGGCAGCCGCTCATTCAGTCGGGAGGGTACAGCTACGTGCTCGAGACGTGGGCGTATCCGCTGGTCGTCGTCGTGGGACTACTCGGCATGATCGTACTGCTGTGGGTCGTGAAGGGAATCGGCAAGCTCCACGGCGCGTATGCGAAGGCGATGCTCGTGGGCGGGTTCTCCGATCAGACGGCGGCGCGGGTCTAGCGACTCGAGTCTGCCTGAGAAGATGAGCGGTCGCCGCGGGCGGCCACAAGGGAGGTCGATCGAAGTGATGCGTCGGGTGTTTCTAGCGACGATGGTGGTAGTCCTGGCGGTGGGACTGAGTGGTTGCGTGTTGCGCCGCGTGTCCAACGAGCCGGACCGGACCGAATCGCGCGATGTGAGCGGCTTTGACAGTGTCTCGTTCGCGGGCTATGGCGAGCTGAAGGTCAGGCAGGGGTCGAGCTACAAGCTCGAGGTGACGGGCGCGGGCGATGTGGTCGATCGCGTCGAAACCGAGGTCCGTGGCGACACGCTCTACATCGAGTGGGACTCGCCCGGCATCGTCCTGTGGGGCGGGGTCTCGGAGCCCGACCTCGAGATCGAGCTGACCGTCCCGGATCTGCAGCGGCTCGAAGTCTCCGGTGCCGGCGAAGTAACGATCGACGGGCTTGAGACAGAGGCATTCGCGTTCGAGCTTTCCGGGGCCGGCGCGGTCTTCATGGACGATCTGGACGTTGAGGAGCTCGTGGTCGATCTGTCGGGCGCCGGCTCGGCCGAAGTCGATGGCTCCGCGAAGAGCCAGGAAGTGAGCATCTCCGGACTGGGCACTTATGATGCCCGCGATCTGGCAAGCGATACCGCGCGAGTCGAGATGTCGGGCGCGGGTACTGCGATCGTGTGGGCCGAGGACTCGCTCGATGTGGAGCTTTCGGGCGCGGGAACCGTCGAGTACTACGGCTCCCCGGCGGTGACGCAAGACATCTCGGGTGTCGGCTCGGTCGAAGGACGCGGGTCGAGGTAGGTATCTCACACAATCGCACCGGGCGCGTCGCAGACGAGCCGGTCTCGAAAGGAGCACGAACATGGAATTCATCGGCGCAATGATCGGTCTGAGCATCTTGTGGTGGACCGTCGCAATTGTGGTAGCGAGTTTGCTCTTCCCGCTGTTCTGGATATGGATGCTTCTCGATTCGATCCTGCGAAACGACTACGAATACCCCACCGGCGGTCAGAACGAGAAGATCGTGTGGGTGATTCTGCTCGCCGCCGTCCAATTCGTGGCGGTGTTCTACTACTTCATGGTCTATCGTGCCGTACAGCGGGGCAGCGTGGCGCCTTCGGCGGGCGCGCAGGTGTCGCCACAGAGTCCTTCTGCCGCGGCTCCGTGCTGAGACCACGGTTCGCATAGGGAGCGCGCATGTATCAGAGCGACTACATCTTGAGGATGATCGAGCAGATGGGCGTGCTGCTGCGAAGGATCGTCGCTGCGCTGCGCGAGGCCAGGCCCGACGAAGCGCTCGAACTGACCGACGAGGCACTCGAGCTCACCCTCGGGATGCGTCCTGAGGTGTTCGATTCGCTGACGGCCGAAGGGCTGGTCACGCTCATGGGCGCCGGTGGAGCGGTCGATCCCGCCCAGGCGCTGCTGGTGGGTGAGGCGCTGCTCCTTCG
>JBGSMX010000236.1:0-13035 GCA_041739935.1 Coriobacteriia bacterium
GCCTGCGCGGGCGGCTCCTCGGCAAGAGCCGCTATCGCAGAACGCGCCTCCTCGGCAACGCGCAGCAGACCGGTCGCCGAGGATACCCGCTCCGAGACGTCCGCCTGATTCGCAACGAGTTCCAGTGCGACCGCACGCGCCGAGAGGCCGAACGGCGAGAGGCCCGCACGCTCCACGGTGCTCACGAGCGGCGCCAGAGTGCGCTCGAAGAGCTCACCGTACCTGTGACGCGGCAGGTCAGTGCCAGGCGGAGCCGCACACATCTGCGCTGCCTTTGCCATGAGCTCGTGCACACCGAGGCCCTGGACTGCGACTGTCGAGAAGACAGGTGCGCCGGTGAGTGCCGAGAGGAGCTCGACGTCGACGGTGTGCCCCGAGCGCTCGGCCTCATCGCTAAGGTTGACCGCGAGAAGCACCGGAAGCCCGAGATCGAGCAGGTGTAGCGCAAGAAACAGGTTCCGGGACAGGTTCGTGGCGGCCAGCACGACGATCACTGCCTCGGGACCGAGCTCGAGCAGCGCGCTACGGGCGACCCACTGCTCCTCGGCCGATCCCGTGATGTTGTAGGTCCCGGGAAGGTCGATCACTTCGACATCCTGGCCGTCGACTACCGAGCGACCCACGTTGATGTCGGGCGTCTTCCCCGGGTAGTGCGCGGTGTGAACGTCTTGCCCGGTGACGTGGTTGAATATCGTCGACTTCCCGACATTGGGGTTGCCCACGAGCGCGACAAGGCACTTTGGGCGACCGTCGGGAAAGAGGCGCTCGACTATGGAGCGGTCCTCGGCAGATTGCATAGCCTACCTGTCACCCGCCGTGACCAGGATCTTGTCGGCGACTTCTCTGCCCAGCGCGTAGGTCGAGCCGCCGACCTCAACGATGATCGGACCTTTGAACGGCGCGATCTCGCACACCTTCACCTCGGTACCCGGGAACATGCCCATCGAGCCCAGGTAGGTGAGCATCGCATCGTCGTCCTCCTCTACCTGGACGATCTTCACCTGAGCGCCTTCAGACAGCGAACACAGCGGCGAGCCCACGACAGTGGCGACATGACCGTCCTGGGTCGGAATCGGGTGACCGTGCGGACATACTTCGGGGTTCTTCAGGTACTCCTCAAGCGCGATGAGCACCCGAGGCGACAGCGCATGCTCGAGCTTGCACGCGTCTTCGTGAGCCTCATCCCACGACAGCCCCAGCACGTCGACCAGGAATCGCTCGGAGATTCGGTGCCGCCTGACGATGTCCAGGGCTGCGTTGCGCCCCTGATCGGTGAGCAGCACATCGCCTTCAACCCGCTCGATCAGCCCCTGAGTCTGCAACCGCTTGAGCGTCGCAGTGACCGTGGGACCCGACACGCCAAGGGATTCTGCGATGGGCGTCGGTCGAACCGGCCCCTTCTCGGCGAGCTTGTAGATGGTTTCGAGGTACTCTTCGATGGTCGCGCTGGGCATGTCGCGGATCCCTTCGATGAGCCGCGTGCAACCGGCGGGGGTCGTCGGTACGCATCGGCTAGGTTAGTACATTCTAAGCCGAGTGCGAAGGTCCGTGAACCCCGAATCGCGATCGGTGCGGCTCGGGAGACCGTATGCCGCCTAGTCGGGCTGAACACCCTTTTGCCCCTGCTTTGAAGCCGCTCATCGGGAATAATGAACTTTCGTTAGAAAGCGATTGACTGTCGTTTCCGGGAGCGATAGTGTTGCAGTTGTCCCAAGAAGTCAGACCTGGCGAGTCGGGAAAGACAGCGTACCAGGAGCTGCCGGCGGGGTTTCGTGGAAGCGACACAGCGCGAGTTGGATCGTGGATGCGCGGCTCTCAAGGCAAGAAACGGAAAGCTGTTGACTACCGAATTCCGCGGTGATGGTTTCTTGGGACACCTCTATGCCCGGGGGCAAGTCCAGGGGCACATTCAGGGCATGTTCAGGGGCGATAGACGATCTTCGCGATCGGCGATTCCCACACCGCTATCTCCTTGACCGCCACCTGCCCGCCGACCTGCGCACTCATCGCTTCATAGATGACGCGAGCCAGGTTCTCGGCAGTCGGACTCAGCACATCGAACGGCGGTACATCGTTGAGAAACGCGTGATCGAACTGCCCGATCACGACTCCCAGATCCTCTTTGAGCTGCTTGAAGTCGTAGACGATATCGATCGAGTCCAGGTCCTCGCCGACTACGGTAGCCTCAACGTCCCACGTATGACCGTGCAGGTTCTTGCACTCGCCCGGGTATCCCCTGAGCGCATGCGCCGCATCGAAGTGCGTCTTGACGGTCAGCTCGTACATGCGCGGGCCTCCTAGCCGAAAAGTGTCCCTTGCGAGGGAGAATCCACATCGTCGCGCTCGGTCCCCACGAAGTCCCGCGCGTCCATCGCCTCGTTGGCCAGTTGGTCCGCATCCGCGTTCTGCTCGCGTCGTACGTGCTCGATGGCGACAGAATCGAAGCGCTTCACGAGAGCCTGCGCCTGCTTGAACAGCGGAATCATGTTCGGATGCTTGCACCGGTAGATGCCGTTCATCTGCTTGACCAGAAGCTCGCTGTCCGAGAAGACCGTCAGTTGACTCACGCCGCGATCCGCAGCAACGCGTAGGCCCCACAGCAGCGCTTCGTATTCAGCTACGTTGTTCGTTACCTGGCCGAGGAACTTCCCACCGGTCGCGATTCGCCCACCAGCCGCATCCTCCAAGACGAAGCCCGCCCCGCCGGGACCGGGATTGCCCCGGGCACCTCCGTCTGTGCGCAGAACGGCCCTCACCTACTGCTCCCCCGCCTCTGCCTCGAGCACCGGGATCACGAGCACGCGTCGACACGCCGGACACGATGCGATCCGAGGACCGGCGAGGAGCTCTTCCAGGCGCTGGGCAGGCAGCTCCATGTGACATGCAGTGCATGCCGGACCGGCGAGCGTCGCCGCCCCCACGCCGCCCTTCGACTCCCGAACACGCTCGTAGCGCTGGAGCAGTTGTGCGTCGAGCTGAGTAGCCAGCTTCTTACGCTCGACCGCGAGGTTCTCGAGGCCCACCTGCAGCTCGCCTCCCTCGGCTCGAAAGCGTTGGGTCAGGCTCGCCTCTTGCGACGCAAGCTGCTGTAAGGCCACCTCGACCTTGCCGACCTGCAGCTTCGATTTCTCCTGACGCTCCATCAACTCGAGATTCTCCATCTCGAGCTTCTCTTTGCGCCGGCGCAGCGCGTCCATCTCCCGCGTGATGTGCTGCACCTCTTTCGGGTTCGTGATGTCACCCGACATGACCTTCGCCTGTTCAGCCTCGAGCTTCTCGGATACTTGCGATGTCTCATCCTCGTTCTTCGAGATGGCCCGATCGAGTCTGGCGACCAGGTGCTCGGCCTTCGCCTTGAGTTCTGCAACGTCTTTGATCTTGTGACGGGTGTCGATGATCTTGCGCTTGACCGGCAGCTCATCAAGCTCCCGTTCAGCACGACGGATCTCGATATCGGTCTCCTGCAAGCGCAGCAGGATGGCTCCCTGATCCATCAGCCCCTCCTTCACGGCGTCCACCAGCCCCGTCCGGGACGGTCGACATGCACGTCTTCATGTCCCAGGCCCGCCGTCGTCTCAACAGCACCGGCCAGCAGCGGCACGAGCGGCCACTCGCTCACGTCGTGGCCGACCTCGATGATCGCCAGCCCCGACTCGCGTGCAGCCAGAGCGTCATGATAGCGCACCTCTCCAGCGATCATGACCTGAGCATCTGCCGCAATCGCATCGCCGATCAGAGACGCTGCCGAGCCGGTCGCACACGCCACGCGGGCTACAGGCGTATCGGCATCGCCCCAGACCCGCGGGGTGCAACTCAATGCGCCCGCCGCTTGCGCCGCGATCGCCCCCAATGTCGCCAGAGGCCCGACAGCACAGACGCACCCCATGACGGCAGCGCCTCGGGGTACCTGACCTGGTGCGACCAGCACGAGGGGCTCTTCGTACGGATGAGCTGCAGCTGCAGCTGCCGCGACAATCCCGCCCCGGCCCGCGGGCGCGACCATCTCGATCCGCTCTTCATCCGTCTGAGCCGGGTCCCCGCCCGAGCCAATATGAGGTTGGGCCCCCGCACCGGGCGTGAATCGCCCCACACCCGGGCCGGTGAAACTGCACTCCGTGTAGTCTCCGATGTGCCCGGCTCCTGCTGCAGCCATAGCGGCACGAACGGTGGGCGAAGCCTGAGAAGGAACGAACGTGACGATGACATCGACCGGCATCGCAGAGCGCTCCAGGCCTTCTGACGGTGTCAGCCCGATCGCCCCGGCGAGCGCGGCACCGGCACCCGGCGCGCGGTCGAGATTCGTGTGGGCGCACACCAGAGCGATTCCGTACTCGGCCGCGCGAAACAGCACCCGTGACGGTCCGGTCGCCAGCAGTCTCTCGTGGCCAGTCAGCGTCGCCGGGTGATGGGTTGCAAGCATCGTCGCGCCCACGGAGCGTGCAGATTCGAGGGCTTCAAGCGTCGGATCGAGCGTGACGAGCACACCGGCGACCTCAGCGTCGGCATCGCCCACGAGCAGTCCCACGTTGTCCCAGGACTCGGCCCACGATTCCGGGAACCGGCTGTCGATTGCAGCCACCACATCTCCGACGCGGACGCTCACAGCTCTATCCTCCTGGTCTCGCCATCGCCAAGAGGCAGCGTGGCATGGTCGTAGCCCGCCTCGGCAAGTGCGCCGTAGGCGCTTTCGATGTCGCGGCCGACCTCGAGGGGAGTGTGGGCGTCCGAACCAACGGTCGCATCCACGTTGTGACGCCGGAAGGCGGACAACAGCTCGGGACCCGGATACAGCTCCGCGACCGGCTTGCGCAGACCTGCGGTGCTGACCTCGATGAGCACGCCTGACTCAGCGGCAGCCGCCGCCGCAGCATCGTAGAGGTCTGCCGCGGAGCCTGCCGGGCGGTGTCCGAACTTCTTGACCAGATCCGGATGCGCCATCACGTCGAACTCACCGCTTCTGGCAGCGTCGCACCAGCGGGAGAAGTACGCCTCCCAGACCTGCGCGATGTCGCGCGTATCCCACTCGGAAATCAGGTCCGGATCGTCAAACGCCCACTCGCCGAGGAAGTGCACCGAGCCCAGGACAACCCGGATGCCCGCAGCACGGGCTTCTCGGCGGATCTCGCGGGTCTCCGCAGCGCGGGAAGGAATCCAGTCGGACTCCGCACCGGCGATGACGAGAACGTCCCCGGCGGATTCTGACGCTGCAGCGATCTCTCGTGCGTAGTCGCGAATGTCGTCGCGTGGCATCGCGTAGCATCCGGCGGGATCGAGACCCGGGGGCAAGGGCAGGTGCTCGGTCATGATCAGCGCAGAAAGGCCTGCGACGCGCGCAGCAAGGACGTACTCGGCGACCGTGCCTGTGGCGTGGCCGCAGCGAGCCGTGTGTGAGTGGCAGTCGATCAGCTCGCGCACACGATCTCCCCTCCTGCGACGACCTCGTCACCACGGTAACATACGACTGACTGGCCGGGCGCCACGCCAGCGACCGGCACATCGAACTCGACAACAAGCCTATCGACGGCCTCCGAAATGCTCGCCTGCATCGGTGTCATTCGGTACCGAACCATCGCCTCAACTGGCTCCGCGGGATCGAATCCGGGAACCAGATTCGTGGCGACAACTCGACTCACACGCAGCTCAGCCTCCGGACCCACGATTACGCGATTCGCCGATACGTCGATCCCTGTGACGAACAGTGGCTCGCTCAGACCGCCGATTCCGAGTCCCTTACGCTGCCCGATCGTGTAGCCGGCGATGCCCGTGTGGGTGCCCACAACGACCCCTGCCGAGTCGACTATCTCACCGGGGACTCCGGTTGCGGGGTAGGCAGCTGTGACGAGCGCCTTCGTGCCGCCGGTCCCAACGAAACACGCGTCCTGGCTCTCTGCCCGGTGCGCTACCGGCAGTCCAAGCTCCTCGGCCAGCTGACGCGTGTCTGCCTTCGTGGAAGCCCCCAACGGGAAGCGCACGCGCTCTAACGTCCCGGCCGTCAGAGCGTAGAGAAAGTAGCTCTGATCCTTGGTCGGGTCGGCCGCCCTGGCGATTCGAAGTAGCTGCCCGGAGCGGACAATGCGCGCGTAGTGGCCTGTGGCGAGCGCCTCGGCGCCCCCTTCGATCGCGCGATCCAGGAGCCACGCGAACTTGACGTGCTCGTTACATGCGACACACGGGTTCGGCGTGTGGCCGGCAGCATAGGCCGCCAGGTAAGGGAGCACGACCCGCTGGCTGAAGACCTGTCGCGCGTCGAGAACGAGGTGAGGGATCCCGAGTGTTGCGCACACCGCGCCCGCTGCATCGATCGGGTCATCCCCGGCGAGTCCGTGCGCGTGCACGAGACGCATTGTGACACCGGTAACGTCGTCACCCCGGGCCAGCATCATGTGTGCGGCGACCGCCGAATCGACTCCCCCGCTCATGGCAACCCAGATGCGGGACATAGCGCGGTGCTACTCCTCCACGTCGCACGCCTCGTCGGGCTCAACCGCGTGCGGGTCGAAGTTCGGGTCGTCATGAGCCAGGCCGCCGGAGATCGGGTCGCGACCGTTCTTGAGCAGATAGTCATCGACCGCAGCCTTGAGTCCATCCGTCGCAAGAATCGAACAGTGCATCTTGGCGGGCGGGAGACCATCGAGCTCGTCTGCAACTTGCTTCTTGGTGATCGAAACAGCCTGCTCGAGCGTCATTCCTCGTGCCATCTCGGTGACGATCGACGAGGTCGCGATCGCGGCACCGCATCCAAGCGTCTGGAACTTGATGTCCTCGACCCGATCGTCTTCGATCTTGATCGATATTTTCATCATGTCCCCGCATACCGGATTGCCGACCTCGCCCACACCGTCGGCATCGGCAATGACGCCTACGTTGCGCGGGTTGTTGAAGTGGTCCATGACCTTGTCGCTGTAGAGCACGGCACAAATCCCTTCCCGATGGGTCCGGTACACCTCTAGCGTGCCGGGGACCCGTACATCTTCTCGTAGACAGGTGACATTGAGCGGAGGCGCTCGACGATCGGCGGGAACGCCTCAAGGAACCGGTCGATATCTGCCTGGGTGGTAAACCGCCCAAGCGATATCCTCAGCGAACCATGAGCGATCTCAGGTGGGCATCCTATCGACAGCAGCACGTGGCTTGGTTCGAGCGAGCCACTGCTGCACGCCGATCCGGTTGAGACCGCAATGCCCTGCGCGTCGAGTTGCAGCAGCATGGCCTCACCCTCCACGCCCTTGATCAGCAGCGACGCGATGTTGGGCATGCGCGGCTCTGCAGTAGTAGTCGCAACCGTGTTCTCGAGGCGCGAGATCACGCCCTCGATCACCTGGTCCCGCAGTGCGGCGAGACGCGGACCCTCGGTCTCGAGATCCGCAAGCATGAGCTCCAGCGCCGTCGCGAACCCGGCAGCACCGGCTACGTTCTGGGTGCCGCTGCGCTTCTTGAACTCCTGGCCTCCACCCTTGATGAGCGGATCGAACGGCGTGCCGCGCTTCAGATACAGCACGCCCACGCCCTTCGGACCGTAGATCTTGTGTGCCGAGAAGCTGGCCGCGTCGATTCCCAGGTCGTCAACATCAAAGGGCACCTTGCCCAGCGTCTGAGCAGCATCTGTGTGGAACAGCGCGCCACGGTCGTGCGCTACCCGGGCCAGCTCGGTGATGGGCTGCAGGGTGCCTATCTCGTTGTTGCCGTGCATGATCGAAACCAGAGCCGTGTCGTCACGCATCGCTGCGCTCAGATCGTCTGGATGGATGTGCCCGTCTTCGCGGGGAGCGAGCAACGTCACGGCGTACCCTCGCTTCTCGAGCGCGTGAGCCGGCTCGAGTACCGCGTGATGCTCGAATGCCGAGACGATCACGTGTCCGCCGTGCGGGGCCTTGCGCGGCACGATTCCCAGAAGGGCCGCATTGTCCGATTCGGTTCCGCCCGAGGTGAAGATGACCTCGTTGGGGTGCGCGGCACCGATTGCCGTGGCAACCTGCTCCCGGACAGACTCCAGTGCGGTGTACGCTTCTCGGCCGGTTGAATACAGCGAGTTGGGGTTACCCCAGGTCTGAGTCATATGCGGCAGCATGGCTTCGAGGACGCGCTCGTCGAGCCGGGTGGTCGCGGCGTTGTCCAGGTAGACGCGTGAATCGTAGGTAGACACGGGATGCTCCTATCAGGTAGTCAGACGCCTTGCATCGTCCAGGGTGTGTTGTACGTCCACCAGATCTGCAAGCGTCGTGTCGACGAAAACTCCACGAAGCGCGGCAGTCGCCCGTTCCCAGACATGAGCCGCAGCACAGACACCGCTCCGGCCGCAAATCTCGGCACGATCGCCCTCGCACACGGTGCTGACCAGCGGGCCTTCCAGCGCCTCTACGATCTCCAGCACGCTGATCAACGACGGGTCGCGCTCGAGCACGAACCCACCGTGCGCACCACGAACTGCCGAGACGAGGCCGGCTTGACGCAGATTGACGAACAGTTGCTCGAGGAACTTGCCGGGAATCGACTGGCGCTCCGAAACCTCGCGAGCCGACACCGGCTCTCGATCGCTGCGTGACGCCAGGTCGATCATGGCGAGCAGTCCGTACTCGCTCTTCGCGCTCAATCGCATGGAATCGCCCTATCGGTCTAATTCTTACCAAACCAGTATGATATAGGCTATTCCCCGAGATGCCGCACGTCAAGCGAGGCTGCTGGAGCTGATGTCGGACTGATGGGCCCGGCGACCGGACGTGAGCTAGACGTGCCCCTCGGCGCTCTCCAACAGCGAGACGATCTCGTTCGCGTCGGCCGAGGCGAACGGGAGAAGCACGACAAGCACGCCTGCATGATCCAGGCTTCCCGCGGACACGAGCGCAGACAAACGCACGAGTGAATCGACGGTCACGGTCCGGACGAACCCGTAGAGTCGTGCCTGGCGAATCGCGACTTTGAAGACATCGGCGCTGGGCTGATCTGCGGTGACGAACAGCCCCGCCGCATCGGGACCGCCCTTCGATGTACGCAACACGTCAAGCTTCTGAACGAAGTCGGTCGCCGCCGCGTACTGAAGTTGCTGGTCGATGGCACGGACCACGACAGTTGCGCCTGTAGGCGAGTTCCACACGCCGTCATGTTCCACATCGAACCCGAGCTGTGATCCCAGGACCTCAACGCTGGCCTCGAAATCAGCGGCAGCTTGCTGGTCGTATGCGTCTTGGGGGGCCTGCGATGTCACGACTATGTCGGGCACGGATCCCCTGAGTTCGGGCTGCTGGATCGAGGCCGCAGGCTCGACCAGGTCCTTGATGTCGGCTGCGAGCGCCTCCTTGGCATCCATGGTGAGTATCTCGGCCAGTCGCGGATTGTTGACGGTGAGCTTCACTCCGAAGAGTTCGAGGACTGTGGCCTCGCTGTCAGGATCGACGGGTACTTCCAGGTTCGGACGTTCGTCGCTCATCGGAGTCCTCTCACTCTGCTTCGACTCGGAGCCATCGGTCATATCCTACCGCACGACGCGTCGCAGTGGCCGCCCGCTCGCCTCGAATTCCCTTTCGTCAAATCGAACAAACTATCGCTTGTTGGACCCCTCGGGCTCTGATAGGGTGTAAGCCCGCCTTCGGGGCGGAGGTTGCTATTGGTCCACGGTTGACAGCCACGGGGTGGCGAGAACCCACTGGGCTTTGCACGAGGGAGCCCCGACGCCCAATTGAACGACGTTCGGGGCTTTCTCATGCTCTACCTGCTGTTTTGCTGCACGTCTACCCCAGCGCTTTGGCGAGATTCGCCATCTCGATCGCGGCGAGCGCTGCATCCCAACCCTTGTTCCCTGCTTTGGTGCCCGCGCGCTCTACCGCCTGCTCGATGGTGTCGGCGGTGATTATGCCGAACATCACGGGGACTCCCGAATCCAGCGATGCCTTCGCAATCCCCTTGCTGGCCTCCGAGGCGACGAAGTCAAAGTGCGGCGTTCCACCCCGGATGATCACGCCCAATGCGATGACCGCATCATAGCGGCCGGAGTCCGCCATCTTCTTGGCAACAAGCGGGACCTCGAAAGCGCCGGGTACCCAGGCGACGTCAACATCTTTCTCGGCTACATCGTGACGGGCAAGCGCATCTTGCGCCCCACCGAGTAGCCGCGAACTGAGGAGCTCGTTGAAGCGGCTTATCACGATTCCGACCTTCAGACCTGTCCCGATAAGGTTACCTTCGAACACGCTCATGATGTCTCTCCTTCAGCTGTGTTGACGCCATCGAGTATCAGGCTGTGAGCCATCTTCTCGCGCTTGGTGGTCAGGTACGCGATGTTCTGCGGGCACGAAGGCACCTCGAGCGGAACCTGCTCGCTCACTTCGAGCCCGTAGCCTTCAAGTCCGACTATCTTCGTTGGGTTGTTGGTCAGCAGCCGCATCGAGGTCAGCCCCAGGTCTGCAAGAACCTGCGCCCCGATGCCGTAATCTCGCAGATCTGCGGGGAAACCCAGAGCTTCGTTTGCCTCGACCGTATCTGCGCCGGCCTCTTGTAGCTCGTAGGCCTTGAGCTTGTTCGCAAGCCCGATTCCCCGGCCTTCATGACCGACGATGTAGAGAATGACTCCCTCGCCCTCCTCCTGAATGAGGCGCATCGCCTCTTCGAGCTGGGAACCACAGTCGCAACGCAGAGAATGGAACACGTCGCCCGTCAGGCACTCCGAGTGCACGCGCACGAGCACGTCGGATTTGCCTGCAACCTCACCGGCGACCAGCGCGATGTGGGTCGACCCGTCGAGCGCAGACGTGTATCCGTGCGCGACGAAATCGCCGTAGCGGGTCGGTAGGTTCACCGTTGACGTGCGCTCGACGAGCCGCTCGTTGCGACGCCGGTAGCGAATCAGGTCGGCGACCGTGATCATCTTCAGCCCGTGGCGTGCGGCAACTTCCTCGAGCTCGGGACGCCTCGCCATGGTCCCGTCCTGGTTCATGATCTCGCAGATGACTCCGCCGGGGTACAGGCCGGCAAGCCGCGCAAGGTCCACCGCCGCCTCGGTGTGCCCGGCACGCTCGAGCACGCCGCCCGGCTTGGCTTTGAGCGGGAACACGTGTCCCGGCCGTGAAAGATCGTCGGGGCGGGTGGCCTTGTCGATCGCAGCAAGCACCGTCTGCGCACGATCAGCTGCCGAGATACCCGTTGTGATCTTGCCCTTCGCGCCGATCGAGACGTGAAACGCGGTTCCCTGCTCCGAGGTGTTGTCCTGCGTCATGGGAGGTATGCGCAGCTCGTCGATCCGCTGCGCGGTAAGGGGCAGGCAGATCAGGCCCCTGCCGTGAGTCGCCATGAAGTTGATGGCTTCGGGCGTGACCTTCTCGGCCGCCATGACCAGATCGCCCTCGTTTTCGCGATCCTCGTCATCGACGACGATAAGCATCCGACCTGCGCGGATGTCGGCAATCCCGTCCTCGATTGAAGCGAACGGTGATGGTGTCTCGCTGTGGTGTGTGGACATCATCGGCCTTCCGAGAATTCGCGCAGCAGATCGCCCAGCCCACGCCGACCCGGAGCCGGGATCTCGTCATCGGCACCCATGTAGAGCGACACGAAGCGCTTGACGTACTTGCCGAGCATGTCGACCTCGATGTTGACACCCCCGCCGATCGGCTTGGCTCCCAGAGTGGTGAGCGATTCCGTGTGGGGAATGACCGCGGCGGCAAAGCCGTCCGGCTTCGTGTCGGCCACGGTGAGCGAGATTCCGTCCACGGCGACAGAGCCCTTGGGGACGATGTAGTCCATCAATTCGCCCGGCACCTGGAACTGATAGATGGTGGAATTGCCGGCCGCGTGGCGCATGACGAGCGACCCGATGCCCTCGATGTGCCCCGTCACGATGTGACCGCCGAAACGATCCGAAAGTCGCATCGCACGCTCGAGGTTCACGCTCGCTCCCTGACGCAGAGTGCTGAGCGTCGTGCGACGCGCCGTCTCTTCGCTCACGTCGGCGAGGAACGCGCCGCGGATGAACTTCACGACCGTGAGGCACGCCCCGTCAACCGCGATCGAATCGCCGATTGCCATGTCCCGACCGAACTCGGGTGCGTAGACCTCGAGTCGCAGCCCTCCGCTCGCCTTTTCGACGCGGGTGATGATTCCCTGCGCCTCGATCAACCCTGTGAACATCTTCGCTCTCACCGTCTCTCTCCCGGCCTGCCCGGCCGGCTCAGCCCCACTAACGGCGTGGTCGCCATACCGTGATGGCAACCTCGCCTGATATGCCCGTCTCGAACGCAACCATCTCGCGGTTCAGGCGGTCGACCCCTTCAAGCTCGCGCGCGAAAAGCGCCGGTGCCTGAGCCCCGGCCATGCCTCCGGCGTGGAAGCAGACAAGTTCATCGATGAGGCCTTTGCTCCACAGCGACGTCATGAGCATGGGCCCCGCTTCTACCATGACCCGAACGACGCCGCGCTGCGCCAGTACCTCCAGAGCTCCGCGAACTCCGTCCTCGGCGGAATATGTGAGAGCGTCAACACCTGCCGGGATCCCGACTCCTGCTGGTGCAAGCGCCAGCGACGGACCCAGGCCATCGTGGAAGAGCGCGACGTCCGGGATCTGCTGCCTACCCAGAACCACACGCACCGGCTGTCGGGCAGTCGGCGCACCGGTGGCGTCGCGCACGAGTAGCGCAGGATCGTCGATACGAGCTGTCGAAGAACCCACGACCACCGCATCGGCCGCCGCGCGCATCTGCATGGTGATGGCGCGAGCACCCTCACCGGTGATCGCGCACCGGGATCCCTTGACGCAACTCGCATGTCCGTCGAGGGTAAGCGCGGTCTTCACCTGTACGAACGGCCTGCCGGTCCGCACGAAATGTAGCCATGCTTCGTTCTGGATCTCGAAGGGCGTGGGGTCAACCTCGAACTCGACTTCGACCCCGGCCTCGCGTAGGCGCACGGCGCCCCCGACGGCCACCGGATTGGGGTCGCGCATGCCGATCACGACACCGGCCACGGCACGGGAGATCAGCGTCTCGGAACACGCGGGCGTGCGTCCCTCGTGGTTGCACGGCTCGAGCGTAACGTATGCGGTCGCACCCG
>JBGSMX010000250.1:0-4140 GCA_041739935.1 Coriobacteriia bacterium
AGGGTGCCCGAACCGCAGAACGGGTCGAGGAACGAACCGCCGCGCTCAGCGACCTGTGGCCAACCCGCGAGCACGAGGACGGCGGCAGCGAGCGTCTCTTTGAGAGGTGCTTCGACCTGCACTCCCTGCTCGCGATAGCCCCGGCGGTGCAACGCATCGCCGGACAGATCGATGCTCACCACCGCGCTACGCGTGCGAGCCGCCACATTGATGCGAACGTCAGGAGCCTCGGTATCCACGTTTGGCCGCTCGCCTGTCATATCGCGGAAGCGGTCCACGATCGCGTCTTTCGTCTTCAAGGCCCCGTACTGCGTGTGGGTGATCGGCGAGCCGCTCGAGGTGAAGTCGACCGCAAGCGTCGACTTCACACCCAGGTGCTCCTCCCAGGGCAGCGCCCGGATACCGTCGTAGAGCTCATCTTCCGATCGCACCGGGATCTCGACCAACCGAACGAGCACGCGCGAAGCAAGCCGCGACCACAGGCAGGCGCGATATGCGATCTCGAGTGGCCCCGCGAACGACACACCCGCCCGCGCAGCGCGCACACGTGAGGCACCCAGGGCGCGCAGTTCCTCGGCAAGGATGTCTTCGAGGCCCCGCGCACAGGGGGCGAACAGCACGAGTTCCACGAGGCGGATGCTAGCGGCTGTTCTCGGCGAAGCCCTCGACCACATACGTGCCCGAGCGCTGGTCCTTGCGAAGCGTGATGAATCCCAGATTCTGCGCGTCTTCGAGCAGCTGGGTGAACGAGCGGTAGCCGTATGCCGACTCGGTGAACTGCGGCTGCTTGCGCTTGATCGTGTCTTTGACCAGCGACGAGTGGATCGCGTCCACGTTCTCGCGCTGGAGCGCCTCGATCGTCTCGAACAGCAGCTTGAACGCCGGCTGCTTCTGCTTGGCAACGCGGTCGCCCAAAGCGGGCGCGCTGGTGCTCGGACCCGCCCCCAGGTCCTCGTAGTAGATGAACTCGTCGCAGTTGGCAGCGAGAAGATCGCTCGTGGAGTCTTTCATGCCCAGCCCGATCACGGTCTTGCCGTTTTCCTTGAGCTTGCTCACGAGCGGCGTGAAGTCACTGTCTCCGGACACGATCACGAACGTGTCGATGTGCTCCTTGGTGTAGCTGATCTCCATGGCATCGACGGCCAGCCTGATGTCGGCCGAGTTCTTCCCGGTCACCCCACGCTCCGGAATCTCGGTGAGCTCGATACCCAGCTCGTGCAACGGCGTGACGAACTCCGACCAGCGGCCCCAATCCGCGTACGCGCGCTTGGCAACGAGCTTGCCCTTCTCTACCAGGCGCTCGAGCACGATCTTCATGTTGAGCGGCTTGGACTGTCCCTTCGACGAGGATCGCGATCCTCGGCCCTTGCGCGCGGCCTGCTCCGCGCCGATCGCGAGATTCTCGAAGTCTATGAATACGGCCAGCGAGTGTGCTTCTTCGGCCATTCTCTCCCCCTTGGGCTGCTTAACGGCGCTGATGAACCGTCCTAGGGTGATGGTACCACCATGGTCTGACGTCAAGACCGCTAGTCAGCGCTTCCGAAGACCGACGCGTGGTCTCGCACGAACTCCTCGAACGTGCGCGGGGGGCGCCCGGTCAGATGCTCGAGGTCACCCGTGATAGTTGCCGCCATCCGCAACTTGGCGACAAGGTAGATACTCTGCATCACCGCGACGAACGCCGGTGGGTGCCCGCAGCCCGCCATGAAGCGGGCGAACGCCTGCGGGCTCGGGGCGGTGTAGCGGATCTCCCGCCCTAACAAGCGGCTCATGACCTCGGCGCACTCACCGTAGGTGAGCGCCTCGGCGCCTGTGAGCGTGTATGCCAGCCCCAGGTGGCCGGGTTCCGTCAGCACGGCCACAGCCGCATCGGCGATGTCGCGGGCATCGATCAGACTCGTGCGTCCGTTTCCGGCCGGAACGATAATCTCCCCACGCTCGATGATCCCCGGCAGATGGGTGGTCGAGAGGTTTTGCATGAAAAAGCTCGGACGCAGCATCGTCCAGGGAACGCCACTGGCCTTGACTGCTTTCTCGATCGCGTGGTGCGGGACAATGGGATTGCGCTCGACGCCCAGCAGCGACATGAACACCACCTGCGACACGCCGACACTCGCCACAGCACCGAGGAACGGCTCGAACGCCGAAGCGTCGCTCATGTGCGGTGGCCGTACCAGGAAGACGCGATCGACGCCGTCCAGAGCCGCAGCGAACGTCGAGGGATCCTCGAAGTCGAACCGGACGGGCACCGCGCCGGTAGCGATCAGGGACGCGTCGGGATCGGATCTGACGGCCGCAACGACGGGCGTGCCGAGAGCACGCAGCCCACGTACCACGTTCGAGCCCACAGTCCCGGTCGCTCCAGTCACAAGCACCGCATTAGTCACCCGTGACCACCTCGGGTGCTGCGAGCGCATCCGCAGCAGCTCTCAGCAATTGGGCGAGTTCGGCGGCACCCGGCACCCCGAGCGTGGCTGCAAGGTCCCCTTGTACCGCCGATGAAGCCTCGCGCAGCCGCGGCAGCTCGGCACGCGAACTATCCGTGAGCAGCAGCAGCTTAGAGCGCCCATCGGCCGGATTGGGCCGTGTCTGCACCCTCCCGTCGCGCAGGAGCCGCTCGACCAGGCCGGTCATGGTGGGCCGGTCGATGCCCAGACGGTCCGCAACCTGCGACACCGTGAACGGACCGCCCGCCCCCAGCGAGAGCAGCACCGCCGCCTGTACAGGCGTGAGTCCCAGATCCGAAACCCGCTCACCCAGCCGCTGGCGCAGCAACCGCGCGACACGGTTGGTGAGATAACCCAGGTCGTCCTTCGGTTCGGCCGGAGCCGCTTCCGTGATAGTTTGTATACTCATTATCTAGTTAGTATACAAACTATGCACTGTCTGTCAAACGTCCTCTACGCCGGACGCGCCTGAGCGCGCGGCGTCATCCGGGTGGATCCCGCGCCAGCAAGAACTCCCGGTACTCCACCAGGAGTGCATCGAGTTCGGCATAGCTCGCGACCGTCTTCACGCGCTCGCGCAGATACGTGGCTCCCGGAGTCGCCGTTATGTACCAGGCCACATGCTTACGCATGCGTACGTACGAACGCTCTCCGGCAAACGCCTCGAGCGCCCTGGCATGCTGCCTGGCGACCTCGATGCGCTCAAACGGTGTAGGCGGCGCGATCTGCTCTCCGTCGTCGATCAGTGCACGTGCCTGCCGGAAGATCCAGGGATTGCCCTGGGCGCCACGAGCGATCATCACCGCGTCTACACCCGTATGATCGAACATGGCTCTGACATCAGCGGCGCCAAACACGTCCCCGCTACCTATCACCGGCACGCTCACTGCCGCCTTTACCTGCGCGATCGCATCCCAGTCCGCCCGCCCGCGGTAGAACTGCGCGCGCGTTCGCCCGTGCACCGCCAGGGCAGAGGCGCCGGCCTCCTCCATGGTGCGCGCGAACTCCTCGGCATTGACCGAGGTCGAATCCCAGCCAGTGCGGAACTTCACCGTGACGGGGACCGGACACGCCTCAACGGTCGCCAAGACGATGCGCGCGGCCAGCTCGGGGGTGCGCATGAGCGCGCTGCCCTCACCCCGGTTCACGATCTTCGTGACCGGGCAGCCCATGTTGATGTCGATCAGCGCGACGTCGGCACCCAGACGCTCGACGATGCCCCGCGCCTGCTCGGCGACGATCTCCGGATCCGACCCAAAGACCTGCACCGCGCAGGGCGTCTCACCCGGATCGAGCGTGAGCAGCGACTTCGAGATCCGCGAGTCGGGATTGTAGTGCAGCCCCTTGGCGGCGACCATCTCGGTGTACGTGAGTCCCGCGCCCATGCGCTTGCAGATCGCGCGAAACGGCGCCTCGGTGATGCCCGCCATGGGGGCCAGGAGCACGTTGCTTTCGCGCAGCAGCGCGGCGATGTCGGTTCGCGGAGCGTTCATGCTGCGAATGATAGCGCGCCTCGGCACAACGCTCAGGCGATCCATATCAGATAGGCGGCCGCGACGAGCAGACTCGCGCCGCCGACCTTGACGAGCACGTCGCTGGCACGGGTGAAGTGCCGCATGAGCGTGAGCGAGCCGGAAGCCACACCCAGGATCAGCAGCGGCACCCCTTTGCCCAGGCCGTAGACGAACAGCAG
>JBGSMX010000261.1:0-4385 GCA_041739935.1 Coriobacteriia bacterium
CCCGCATCTGGCTCACCGCCTCCGGCGGCCCGTTTCGCGGATGGAACCGCGAGCAGCTGGCCGACGTCACCGCGACGCAGGCCCTGGCGCATCCCACCTGGTCAATGGGCCCGAAGATCACGATCGATTCGGCGACGCTGATGAACAAGGGTCTCGAGGTCATCGAGGCACACCATCTGTTCGGAGTCGGCTACGACCAGATCACAGCGCTGATCCACCCGCAGTCATGCGTCCACTCGATGGTCGAGTTCAGCGACGGGTCGGTCAAAGCCCACCTGGGCGCCACCGATATGCGCATCCCGATCCAATACGCGTTCTCACAGCCCCGCCGATGGGGCGCGCCGCTTCGGCCGGTGGACTTCACCCGCATCGGGTCGCTCGATTTTGGCGAACCGGACTTCGAGACGTTCGGGTGCCTGTCGCTCGCGTTTGGTGCAGGCCGTACAGGCGGGACGGCGCCGGCGGTTCTCAACGCCGCCAACGAGGTTGCCGTCGCCGCGTTCCTCGAGGGGCGCATAGGTTTTCTCGATATCGAGCGAACGGTGGCCGCAACGCTCGATGCTCACGATCCCGAGCCGCTCGAGTCTGTTGAGCACGTCATGGAGATAGACGCATGGGCCCGCACCCATGCGCTCGGCGTGATCTAGAACCACAATCCGTCGTGGCGCATGCTTTGCTTTTGTGTCCCCACCGGGAACATACCGATTCGAAACGTACGTGTGCCCGCCTGAAAGGGAGCCTCGCAACCTATGTTCAACGTTCTCGATATCGTCTTTTGGGGCGTACTGACCTTCTCGATCCTCGTGCTCCTGCACGAGGGCGGGCATTTTCTGGCTGCGCGCGCATTCGGCGTGAAGGTCCACGAGTTCATGATCGGACTTCCTGGCCCGCGAATCGCCATCAAGACCAAGTCCACGACCTACGGCATCACCGCGATCCCTCTGGGCGGGTACGTGCGGATCGCAGGCATGGAGCCCGGTGCCGAGGACGAGCTGCTCGCACGCGCGCTCAAAGCCGTTACAACCGCAGGACGCATGGACGCTCACCTGCTCGCGCAGGAACTCGGAACCGATGAGGAACGTGCCGCGAGCCTGCTCTACACCCTGAACGACTGGGGAGCCGTGAGCCCCGCGGACAACGACAAGGTGTCGTATCTGGCCACCATGCAAGAGGACCAGGACCTGGGCGCGACGGAGTTGCTCGACAAGGCCAGGCTCGTGACTTACCGCGGACTCAACACCTGGCAGCGCATCGCGGTACTGCTCATGGGCATCCTGGTCAATCTGCTGACCGCGATTCTCGTGTTCACGGTCGTGCTCGCCATGTGGGGCTACTACCAGCAGTCTCTCACCCTGGACGACGTTCAGGCAGGAAGTGCGGCCGCCCTTGCAGGTATCGAGGCAGGCGACACGATCGTTTCGCTCGACGGCGAGCTGGTCGAAGAATGGCTTACCTTCACCCAGACTCTTGGCACCTACGATCCGGGCGAGGCGGTCACGGTAGGCGTCGAGCGTGATGATTCCACGCTGGAACTCGAGGCCACGCTCGGCGAGAACGAAGACGGTGCCGCGTACCTGGGAGTTGTCGCGATCATACAGAAGGTCGATGTGACCTGGCCCGAGGCGTTCGTCGAGAGCCTGACGTGGACCGGACTCGTGTTCTCCACAATTTTTGGCATGTTCTTCAACGCGGATCTCTTCCAGCAGACGATGCAGGGTTCTCGCAGCGTGGTGGGTGTCTCGGTCGAGGTCGCACGTGCGGCGGCGGCGGGTCCCATCGACTACGCGTGGTGGATCGCCCTGCTCTCGCTATCGCTCGGCGTCATGAACCTGCTGCCGATACCTCCGCTCGATGGCGGCAAGATCCTCATGGAGCTGATCGAGAAGGCGATGGGCAAGCCCATCGAGCGGCGCGTTTCGCTCGCGGTATCGCTCGCCGGGGCGCTGCTGCTGTTCTCGTTCATCGGCTATGTTATGTACGCTGACGTCATGCGCTACTTCGTGAACGGCAGCTAGCAAGAGGCCGAGAAGCCCGCCCGCGCGACAACAGGGGAGAGTCGCCCGTGGAACCCAGGCACGACACGCGTCCCGTGATGGTCGGAACCGTTGCCATTGGTGGCGGTGCGCCTATCGTGGTGCAGTCCATGACCTGCACCGACACGCTCGACGCGGATGCGACCCTCAAGCAGATCGGGCGGCTTGCCGCGGCAGGTTGCGAGATCGTGCGCGTGGCGATTCCCCGAGCGGGAGTGCTCGATAGCTTCGAGCGCATCTGCGCGGAGTCGCGCCTTCCGGTGGTCGCCGACATCCACTTCGATCACCGCCTCGCGATCGCAGCGGTAGAGCGGGGCGCTGCCAAACTGCGAATCAACCCGGGCAATATCGGCGCGACCGAGAACGTGGATGCCGTCATCGAGGCCGCCGGCGCCGCAGGCATCCCGATCCGGATCGGCGTGAACGCGGGTTCGCTCGCGCCCGAGTACCGCGACGAAGACTGGCCTTTGCCCGACAAACTGGTCGCGAGCGCCGTGGCGTTTTGCACGCATTTCGAGTCGCGCGGCTTCGAAGACATCGTCGTCTCGGCGAAAGCCAGCGGCGTGCGCTCGACCATCGCTGCCTACCGCAGGCTCGCCGCCGAGATCCCGTACCCGCTGCATGTGGGAATCACCGAGGCGGGCACCACGCTTGCCGGCACCGTGAAGTCGAGCGTCGGCCTGGGCATTTTGCTTGCCGAGGGGATCGGCGACACCCTGCGCGTCTCGCTCACCGCCGACCCGGTAGATGAGATCTTCGTCGCGTGGGAGATCCTTGCCGCGCTCGACCTGCGCCGCCACGGCCCCGAGCTAATCAGCTGCCCCACGTGCGGCCGCTGCGAGATCGACCTGATTCCCATCGCGCAAGAGGTGGAGCGCCGCTTGAGGGAGCGAGCCACGCCGATCAAGGTCGCGGTCATGGGTTGCGTGGTCAACGGGCCGGGAGAGGCGCGCGAAGCCGATATAGGGGTGGCCGCGGGCAAAGGCGTGGGGCTGATCTTCGCGAAGGGCGAGGAGCTTCGCCGCGTACCGGAGGCGGAAATCGTTGACGCGCTCATGGACGAGATCGACAAACTCGAGTCGCAGGGGTAGCGCCTGCATGTGTCGAAGGTAATAGCAGCGCGCCGTATGCGTGCTGTTCGCGCGTTACCGGACGCGGCGCCGTCGCGTTCTTGCACCGGAACACATGTCACAAGGAGGGGACCCATGGCCGAGAAGGTCCGAGTAGCCGTGGTCGGAGGGGGCCGCGCCGGCACGCCGCTCATCGAGGACTTCATGAAGCGTGCGTATATCGAACTGGTCGGAGTCGCAGACGTCGATCCGGAAAGCCCCGGCGCCAAGCTGGCCCGCGACAACGGCATCCATTACACCCCGACCGCGACGGATTTCTGCGATCCCGGTGAGTACGTGGACATCATCGTCGAGGTCTGCGGCGACCCCAAGGTGAAGCGCGTGCTGAAGGAATCGTTCGTCGAGCAGAACAACCGCCACACCATCATCTTGCACGACCTGGTGGCGCGCCTGATGATGAGCATCATCGAGAACACCGACACGCTGATCGAGCCGGTCCACCCTGACGACTGCGGGATCGGGTAGACGCCCTGACAGATAGTGTGCACGCAATCGACGGGTCGTGCCTCGTGCACGGCCCGTTTGCGTTGTGCAGGGGGGTTCGCGGTGCCCACCCTGGAAGGTTCTAGACCGTCACGGGACAGCTTGCAAATATGTCAGGTCTGACATACACTGGTTCTCGTGAGTCCTAACGACAAACCGCTGGTGTGGCTGCATAGCGAGGCCCTCGGCCTTCCGCACTCACGTCCCATGCCCTCCATCGGTCGCAAGGTTCACGAGCTGCGGATACCTGACGAGGACTCGACATGGCGAGTTGTCTATCGTGTAGATGGCGATGCGATCGTCATTTCAGAGGTGTTCAGCAAGAAGACCCCTCAGACACCGCAACGCGTGATCCTTACCTGCAAGGCACGATACGCCGCCTATGATGAGATAGTCGGCAACAAGAGGTGATAGAGATGGACAAGCACAAGCAGAAGCGTCTCGAGGCCGCCGGCTGGAAGGTCGGTGACGCCTCGGAGTTCCTCGAGCTGACTCCTGAAGAGGCTGAATACGTCGAACTCAAGCTCGCCCTCGGCTCCTACCTGCGTGATATCCGACGCACCCGCCGTTGGACGCAAACCCAGCTCGCCAAGCGCATCGGATCGAGTCAGTCTCGAGTCGCGAAGATGGAACTTGCGGATTCGTCCGTGACGGTGGACCTGCTCGTGAAGTCCCTGTTGTCCGTCGGTGCATCACCCAGAGATGTCGGTCGCGTAATCAGCGCGGTCTAACCGCTCAG
>JBGSMX010000267.1:0-4720 GCA_041739935.1 Coriobacteriia bacterium
GCCGGATCCGGAGGCGCGGTTGCCCCCGCGACCGACGTCGCGAGCGTCCCGGCGGTGCCGAGCACCAGTACGAGCGGGTCCGAGGCGCGCAGTGGCCAGGTTTCCTCGGCGATCCAGCGACCCGGTCGGATGGCGTAAAACGTCGCGGGCTCGACATACTCCTGGATCCACGCCCGCAACGCGGGTTCTTGCACCACGCCGGTCTTGGTGCCCTTGAGCCAGCGGTCGAACCAGCGCAGGCACTCCTGGAGAAAGCCGATCTCGGGTCCCGGGACGCCCTCGTAGGGCAACATGTGACCCCACGGCCCGACGATGGCTTTTCGGGGCACGTTCAGGCCATCGAGCAGGCGCGGGACGGCGTTGGTGTAGGCATCGGCCCAGCCGCCGACAATCAGCACAGGGCAGCGGATCGCGCTGTAGTCCTCGATGACCGAGCCGTGGCGCCAGAACTCGTCGCGCCGCTGGTGGCTGACCCAGTCGCGGGCCAGTTCGGGGGCGTGTTCGAGTCGCTCCAGCCACATGGCGCGCCACTCGTCGCCCACGTAGCGCGGGTCGGGTGGCGAGAGCGGGTAGGTGAGCATCGAGGTCGCCCACTTGAGCATGTCCGAGGCGAGCAGGCAGCCGCCCATGTAGTGGCAGTCGTCCAGATAGCGGTCGTCGGTCGAAGCGTGCGTCACGACTGCTCGAAGCTGCCGGGGATGCCGCGCTGCGATCTGCAGGCCGTTGAAGCCGCCCCACGAGTAGCCGATCACCCCGACCAGTCCGGTGCACCACTCCTGGGCCTCGAGCCAGGCGAGCACCTCGAGCGCGTCGTCTTGCTCCTGTTGCAGGTACTCGCCTTCGAGCCGCCCGCTCGAGTCGCCCGTGCCCCGCAGGTCGACGCGCACGGATGCGTAGCCGTGGCCGGCGAAATACGGGTGGCGCATACCATCGTCGGCGGCGGTGCCGTCGTCTTTGCGGTACGGCAGGTACTCGAGTATCGCCGGGACGGGGGTATTCTCGGCGTCGACGGGGAGCCAGATGCGCGCGGCAAGCCGCGTCCCGTCATCGAGCGGGATCCACACGTTGTCGAGGCGCTGTGTCTTGCGGGGAAACTCCTGTCGGATTCGCATAGAGGTATTCTGACCAAAAACAGCACACTCTACGCACGGAGCTGCGTGCCGCGCGGGTCAGCGTGCGCTACAGTCGTGAGGTGTTGGACTTCGGCAACGGGAGGCTGGGATGAAGCGCTCGGTTCTGCTTGCGGGTGTATCGATGCTGGTCGCGATGGCATTGCTGGGCTCTGGATGCTCCTCCGGCGATGCGGACACGACTGACGCCGCCCAAAGCGGCGGCAGCTCAGAGAACACGGTCGGACAGGAAGCCGATGCACAGGCGGCGTTGACGGCCGATTTCGAGACGTGGCTCGAGGAGAACTACGGCGCCGAGGCGTGGTATCCCAAGGTGAACGGACTCGCCTACCTGGAGCGGCTGCGCAAGCCCGCCGTCGTTGTGTACACGGACCTCAACGCGACCGACATGTCCGCAGTGATCAACGATGTCGCCAACGAATGGGCGAACTCGGAGCAGGGATCAGAGCTGCTCGTGCGCTGGGTTTCAAACGACGGGCTGATCATTCAGGGCGGGATGCCGCTGTCGGCGCAGCTCGCTGATTCGGTCCCGGCACCTGCGAGCGGTGCCGATGATTTCATGCGCTGGCTCGACGCGGCCTACGGCCCGGGCAGCGGCGATCCGGTCGACGAGGACTGGTACCCGCGAATCCTGAGCGCCGGGCCGAGCGCGGACGGAGCCACCGTCGAGGTCGTCACCGATCTCGATTTCGAGAAGATGACCGACCGCGAGCAGGCCGAGGTGATCGGTCAGGTGCTGATCCTGGCCGCACCCGCCGGCACGAGCGGCTGGACCGTGCGCTTCGCCGACGGCAACAACATCATGACGAGCGGCTACTAAGCGAGGCGAGCCTTACGCGCGACCGCTAGTAAGTGCTGCCTGCGGGACCGTGAGCAGATGCTTCGCGCGAACTGATGAGAAACCGGCTGCGCTCATCCAGTCAGCGATGTCTTTCTCGGGATACGCGCGCGTGTTGTTGATCGTCCAGAACAGCAGCTCGTTCGATCCGCCCGCGGCATCGACGTCGCCGGTACCTCCCCGGTGCGCTGAATCCAGCACCGCGAATGTGCCGCCGGGGCGTAACGCTGCGCGGGCCTTTGAGAACAGCTCCACACACTGCTCCGGCGAGAAGATATGGACGACATTGAAGAGCAGCACGATGTCGTAACCGTCACCCCAGTCTGCTGTCTCGAGGTCCGCCTCGGCGAACTCGATCCTGTCGCCGAGCCCCTCTCGCGCTACAAGCCCCCGTCCGATCTCCACTGCGCCCGGCAAATCGATCACGCGGGCGTAGAGCCCGGGGTATTGCTTGCAGAACCGTGCCGAGTACATCGCGTGGCCGCCGCCGATGTCGAGCAGGCGAAGTGGCTTCCCGTCCACCGGGACCTTGCGTGCGATCTCGGGGCTGGCCAGGCGTGCGAACTGGGCCAGCCCGGTCTGGTATCGGGCCCAGAACTCCGGAGTCCGGTCCGCGTGAAAGTCACGAGCGGTGGTGGTGCGCAGCCGTCCCTCAAGGTCGTCTAACTCGTCCCACAGCACGCGGTAGAGCCCGAACGCTCCGTCGAGTGGCACGATGCCGCCGGGGGTGAGCCAGCGCCTGACGGCCAGGCCGTTGCGGTAGATGCCTGCGCGTCGCCGCAGATAGCCAAAACCGTTGAGCGCATTGAGCAACGCCTCGGTGCCTATGGGGTCTGTTTGAAGCTCAAGCGCAAGGTCAGAGGCGGTGCGGGGTTTCTCGGCAAGCAGCTCGAAGACGCCCAGTTCGACTGCTGCGATAAGCGCGCGGCTCGACATCATGCCCCAGTAGCCGGTGATCAGCGGTGTCGGGAGCCAGCCCGTCCAGACAGCGAGCTTGGCGAGCGGATTCCAACTGACGATTCCAGGTTTCACGGCCCGCCTACCGGTTCATCGCGGAGATGCTCAGCTGCAACACCGTCGCGATCGCGACCCAGATCAGGTACGGCACGAGCGCGACCGCCGCCCACGGCGCGTGCGGCCAGATCACCGCGATCGACCACACAATGGTCACGAGCACGATGACGATGTCGATCGATGCGAGCGTCAGATTGCGTAGCCCGAACTGGATGGGCGTGAACGCCAGGTTCGCGGCCACGTTGATGGCGATGGGCAGCAGAACTGCGCGGGGGATGTCGTCGGCAAGCGCCCGCCAGACCACGTAGCCGTACGCAACGATTATGATCGGGTACAGAATGCTCCACACCGTACCGAACAGGCTCGCCTGCGGCGCCCACGATGGTTTTGCGAGCTCCTCGTACCAGTTCACGAGGGTTCCTCCACTGTCGCGTCGGGCCTCGGGGTGATACCCAGCCTTCGGAGCAGCGAGCGGTCCGGTCTACCGGTCGCATCCCACCCGCGCTGCCGGTAGTAGCGCGGCACCAGTGTCGAAAGCGGCACCACGGAGTCCGACGCTTCCGGTTCGAGCCGCTCTTCGAGCGAGCGGCGGGGCAGCGTATCATCGGCACCGGAGATCCCGAAGCGCAGTGCGAGTTCGCGCTCGAGCGTGTAGCCGCGCTCGCCCACTTCCCAAAACCCGCCGAAGCCCAGACGCTCGCCGGTGGCGAGCTCGATCGAGCGGATGTGCGGGACCAGCGGCAGAGGAATGCGAAGCCAGCCGCGAGGCAGCACCCGGAGCAACCGCAGGACTCCACCTGACACGGCCAGCACGCCGGCGACTATCGTGCCCAGCGGGCCGCTACCGGCGCGTGCTAGTGGGCCGGGGATGACCGCATAGCTGGTGAACAGACACGAGCCCGAGGCAGAGATCGCCTCCATAAGGTCCTGGAACATCGCGGTGAGCTCAGGTTTGCCCGCGCGACCCCGGCCCTTCATGTGCAGGCCAAGTCCCTCGAACGCCACCATGTAGCCGCCGTTGAGATGACACCCGCCCCGGTTCGACGTCGCGTAACCCAGCGCGTGACCGAACGCGCCGCGCGGCTCGTAGGCCGCGAGTTCGAGTCCCTTCACGTTCATCGAGTAGTCCGATGCGCCGTAGCGCTCGCCAAGAATGCGCGAGCCCTCGGCCAGCTCGTCGCCGATCCCGCGGCGGTACGCGATGTCCTCGAACAGCGCGGCAAGCCCGCTGGTGTCGCCGAATCGCACGGGCCAGTCAACGATGCCGCGCTCCGCGAGTTCCATGGCCAGCGACAGCGTCACGCCCGCGGTCATCGTGTCCATGCCCAGCTCGTCGAGCAACACGTTAAGCCGGCAGATCTCGCCCAGGTCGGCGTTTTCGAGGTTGCTGCCCAGCAGCACCAGCGTCTCGAGTTCCGGTCCCTTCACTTTCACGCCGTCGACCTCGACCACGCGTGCGCAGCGAATCGGGCAGCTCAGGCACCCCGTCGTTCTGACCAGCCGTTCCTCGGCCATGGTCTGACCCGAGATTGCCGAGAAGCCCTCGAAGCGCCCGGAGCGGTAGTTGGATGTCGCGACGATCCCGAGCTGCTGCATGGCCGGCAGCATGCCTGCGGTGCCGTAGGTCGACAGCGTGCCGACGAGCGGGTGCGTTTTGAGCGAGGCCGACCATGCGCGGGCATGCGCGTGGAACGCATCGGGATCTGCCAGGGGGACACGCGCCGAGCCGGAGGCGGCG
>JBGSMX010000006.1:0-2466 GCA_041739935.1 Coriobacteriia bacterium
CGACCGCGCGCGCCAACTGGTCGAGGAAGTAGTCGACGTTGCCGAGTTCGCTCCAGACCGGGTCGTGCCCGTTCGGCATGTCGCTCCCCTCGCAACGTCACGCGCCTTGCGTGTCAGTCCTGCCGTGTATTGTCCCCGTTCGAGTCACTGGAGCGCAATGCGGCCAGCGTCGACGCGATCTGCCCGGCAAGCTCACGGGGTATCCCGGGGGTGCCGGCGATCTGCTCGGCGGTCGCCTCGCGAAGCTTGCGTACGGAGCCGAACGTGCGCAGAAGCAGCTTCTTGCGCTTGGGTCCGATTCCGGGAATCTCGTCGAGGACTGACGCAGTCATCGACTTGCCGCGCAGTTCGCGGTGATATGCGATCGCAAACCGGTGCGCCTCATCGCGCAGGCGCTTGATCAGGTACAGAGAGGGTGATCCGTTAGGTAGCACGATCGGCACGTCCGACCATTCCACATAGAGCTCCTCTTCGCGCTTGGCAAGCGCGGCCACCGGCGTGGTCGCTCCAACGGCCGCCAATGCCTCTCGCGCCGCTGTGAGCTGCGGCTTACCGCCGTCAACGATCACGAGATCGGGAGCTGTGCCAAAACGGCCGTCCGCCAGGCGTTCGGGCGCGAAACGGCGCCGCAGAACCTCGCCCATCATGGCGATGTCGTTGGCTTCTGTGCTCTCGGCGCGTATGCGAAAGCGCCGATATGCCGAGGAATCGGCACGCCCGCCGGTAAACACGACCATCGAACCCACGGAAAACGCCCCGTGGAACGTGGATATGTCGTAGCACTCGATCCTGAGAGGCGGCGCGTCCAGAGCGAGTGCGCTGTGCAGTTGCAGCAGCGCCGAGTTGAGCCGGTCCTCGTCGTAGCGCGTGCGGACCTTGTAGCGCATGAGCGTGTGGCGAGCATTCGTCTCGGCGAGCTTGAGTAGATCGCGCTTCTCGCCGCGCTGCGGAACCGCAAGATGCACTTTCGTGCCCCGACATCCGGACAACCACGTCTCTATAGGATCGGGGCCCTCAGGCAACGCCGGGAGCAAGACCTCGCGCGGAACGTGAGACGCATCGTCGTAGTAGCGCAGCAAGAAGCCCTCGATCAGCTCGGGCAGCGGCACGTCCAGCCCCTTGTCGAGCACGAACTCGTTGCCGATCAGCACGCGGCCCTCGCGTACGACGAAGACGTGCACGCCCGCCACTGTCTCCTCGCGCACGATCCCCACGACATCCACGTCGAGCGGATGCTGCGAGACGACCGTTTGACGCTGCTCGATCGCGCGGACCGCTTCGAGGCGGTTTCGGAAGCGCGCCGCAAGCTCGTAGTCCAGCTCGTCCGAGGCATCGCGCATGCGCGCCGAAAGCTCCTCGGCAAGTCCCTGATGCTTGCCGCCAAGAAACTCCAGGACGTGAGCCACGTTGACCGCGTAGTCCTCGCGCGTGATCGCCCCCACGCACGGTCCGGGGCCTTTGCCGACGTGGTAGTCGAAGCACGCCTTGCCGCCCGGCTCCCCCGCCTTTCGCGTGAGCCGCTTCCATTCCACGCACTGCGAGCTGCAGATGGGGTAGACCTTGCGCACGGCCTCGAGCGTCGCTCGCGCTGCCCGCGAATCGGTGTAGGGGCCGAAGTAGCGGGTGCCCGCCCGATGCTGTTCCCGCGTGAACTTGATCGCCGGATACGGGTCGCCGACCGTGACCGCGATGAACGGATAGCTCTTGTCGTCCCGGTAGTCGACGTTGTACTGGGGTCTGAACTGACGAATCAGGTTCTTCTCGAGCACCAGGGAGTCGACTTCCGATTCAGTCACGATGTAGTCGAATCCGGCGACCTGCTCCATCATGAGCGGCACCATCTCGCGGTCGTCGTGCCGGTTCACGTACTGCTTCATGCGCTTCTTGAGCGCCTTGGCCTTACCGACGTACAAGACCTCGCCGCCCGCGTCCTTCCACAGGTAGACTCCCGGCTTGTCGGGAACCTGCGCGACTTGCTCAGCGACGGAGCGGTGTGGCTGCTTGCCTGAGCCGTCAGCCACGCTCACTCAGCCCCCTGGGTGATGATTCCAGGCAACCGGATCGTGCCGAGAACGACGCCGACGTTCCCGGCATCCACCACGTGCACTTGCATGCGCATGAACGCCCACCCGCGCACAGACGCGTCGGTGAGTGCCAGCTCGCTGTTGACCGACCCCTGCCAGAACACCGCCCCATCAGCACGCCGATAGGCCGTCCACTCCTGGTCCGTCAACCGTTGAGGAGCACCATTCGCGTCGACCCATGCGCCCTCGCCCAGCGCCAGAGCGAGCGCGGCGAGATTGCCGCCTGCGTCCGGTTGCTCCACGTTGAACTCCGGCTCGGCATCGAACGAGGCAACAGCACGCGCTGCTGCCGGAGCCTCTTGGTCCAGAGCCGCAGCGAGAACCGCATCGCTTGCAGGGCCGGCTTCGAGCTCCGTGGTTTCGACCGCCCCGGCCAGCGCCG
>JBGSMX010000008.1:0-10518 GCA_041739935.1 Coriobacteriia bacterium
GCCGGTGCGAGAAGTCAGCGATCGTGGCGTAGCGGTCGAGGCGGTGGGTGGCAAGCGCCGCGAGCATGATGTCGTCGATCGCGGGCCCGAACGACGCGGCGAACTCGCGTGGCGCGGGGGCGGCGCCCCCCTCGGCCTTGAAGATCGCCCCCTCGAGGGTGTCCGAGGCAAACGGGTTGGCGTCGGTGAGCATCTCGTAGGTCAGCGCGGCGAGCGCCCAGACATCGGTGCGTTCGTCGAGATCCTCACCGCGCAGTTGCTCGAGGGGCATGTAGCCCAGCGTGCCGCCCGGGGCCGCGCCGTGTCCTGTGACGGTCGAAAGCGCCGAGACCCCGAAGTCCGTGACCTTCACGCGCCCGTCGCGGGTGACGAGCACGTTTTCCGGTTTGATGTCCAGGTGCAGCACGCCGTTCTCGTGCGCGTATTCGACGCCTGCCGAGACACCCTCGAGCACGGCGGCCACGACGTCGAGTTCCAGCGCGCCGTACTCGTCGAGCAGGTCGGCGAGCGAAGGCCCCTCGACGTACTCCATGATGATGAAGGCCTCGTCCGAATCGGTGTCCCACTCGAGCACCGTGACGATATTGGGATGGTTGAGCAGGGCGGCGGTGCGTGCCTCGGCAAGGCCGACCGTCGAGATGGACTTGCCGGAGCGACTCCTCGGCAGGGCAAGGCGCTTGATGGCGACCCTGCGCTGGATGCGGGTGTCGAAGGCCAGCACGACGTCGCCGAAGCCTCCGCTCGCGAGATCTTCGAGCGGCCGGTATCGGTCGAGGATGAGCGGCTGGTCCAACTACACTCCCGGACGTGAGGGCTCTTCTCGCATTCTATCCGAGCCGCTACCCAAGGCGCGCGGACGTCACCGAGAGCAGGCCTGCCACCAGGTCGCTCGTATCGCCGGGTGACGGCGCGCAGCGGTGTGCGTTCGCTTCGCAGGCGATTGGGGCATAAACTGCGCGATGGGTTGAGAGCGGAGAGGCGCATGGCTCGTTGAGAGCCGCCTCCGAAGGTATTCAGCGGAATCGACGATAGGAGCACCACATGTTTGACGGTGGCATAATCGACTTTCTCTGGGCGATATTCGTGTTCTACATCTGGTTCATGATCATCTTGATGTTCTTCCAGGTCTTCGCCGACATCTTCCGTCGCGAGAATCTGTCGGGATGGGGCAAGGCCGGATGGATTCTGGTGCTGTTCTTCTTCCCGCTGGTGGGAATCCTGATCTACATGATCGCGCGTCCCAAGAACACCGAGCAGGATCAGCGCCTGTTGGCCCAGGCTCAGGCGACTCAGGCCCGGCTTGTGGGCGGCTCTGCAGTTGACGACATCGCCAAGGCGCAGGAGCTGTTGGAGAAAGGCGCTATCACGCAGGCCGAGTTCGACGGCATCAAGGCAAAAGCGCTCGCGTAGCACCCACGAGCCTGCGCGCCCGCGCGGCGGGCAGGTGCACATATCGGAATCGAGGAACGGACCGGTTCGCCCGGTCCGTTCCTTCGTTTGTGTCAGAGGTCATGTCGCAAGGGAATCCTAGACTGGAAGCGCGATTGCCAGAAACCGACTGGTCAGTACTGTTGTCGCCATCGCCGTCGGTCTATTCATCGCGCATTCGTCGCTAGCCGGGACAAGGAGCTGCACGTGGATGCTTCACAGATCAAAGAAACAGCGCGGGCGATGATGCCCGAGATCATGGACGAACTCGGCGCGCTCGTGTCGCACGCGTCATGCGCGTTCCCGGGCTTTCCGCCCGAGCCCGTGCACGCTGCTCGCGAGCAGGTGATTCACATGCTCAACAACGTCGGTTTCGAAGCCGAGGAACTCGATCTCGAAGGTGGTGGCTACCCGGCCGTCTGGGGTGAGATCCCAGCCCCCGAGGGCGCGCCGACGGTGCTTCTCTACGCGCACTACGACGTGCAGCCTGCCCCGATGGACCAAGGGTGGCAGACCGACCCCTGGACCCCGGTGACAAAAGACGATGGCCGCCTCTACGGGCGCGGCGCGGCCGACAACAAGAGCGGTATCGCGATACACGCCGGGACCCTCCGAATCTTCGGCGGCAAGCCTCCCGTGGGCGTGAAGGTCATCATCGAAGGCGAGGAAGAGACGCTCTCGCACCTTGCAGCCTACGTCGAGAAGTACCCGGAGCGCTTCAAGGCCGATTGCATGATCGTGGCCGACATGGGCAACATCGAGTGCGGTCAGCCGGTACTCAGGACGATGCTGCGCGGGCACGTGCAGTGCATCGTTGAGGTCAGAACCATCGATCATCCGCTGCACTCGGGCGTCTTTGGCGGACCGGTGCCGGATGCGTTCGTGTCGCTGATCCGCCTGCTCAATTCGCTTTGGGATGAGCGTGGCAACACCATTGTCCCCGACCTTCACGGCTTCGACTGGCCGGGCGCCGAGTACCCCGAGCCGCTCCTGCGCGACATGGCGGGCGTGCTGCCCGGCGTGGAGATCGTTGGTGACGCATCCATTGCGAGCATGATGTGGAGCAAGCCAAACGCGACGGTCATCGGCATCGACGAGGTGCCGCGCATTGCGGAAGCGGGCAATGTGCTGCTGCCGGTAGCTCGCGCCAAAGTGGCCATGCGCATCGCGCCGGGCGCCGATGCGCACGCCGAACTCGACAAGCTCATGGCGTACCTTCATGACAACACGCCGTGGGGCGTGCAGGTCGAAGTGACGCGGGTCAAAGACTCCGACGCCTTCACGGCCCCCACCGGCGGACCTGCCATGACCGCGGCCGCCGAAGCCCTCGAGGAAGCGTATGGCACTGCGCCGTCAGAGGTGGGTAGCGGTGGTTCCATCCCGCTGCTCGAGACGCTCATGAAGGCATTTCCGGAGGCTGAGTTCATCCTCCTTGGCGCCGAGGACGCGAAGGCGAACATACACGGTGCCAACGAGAGCGTTCACCCCGACGAGATCGAGCGGATGATAGTCGCGCAGGCGTTGCTGATACAGAAACTGGCGGAGCGGGCCCGGGGCTAGAGGGGATCAAGCGGTGTTTCTCGAGGAGCGAGTATGAGCGCCAGTATGCTGCTCGCGTCGGCGGCTGCGACGGCGTCTGCGGTAGCGACCGCTACGGCCGAGGCCACTGAGAGCGCGGCCACCACCATTCCGCTCGAGAGTATCGTGCAGAGCCTGGTCGCGTCAGTGCTGCCATCTGCTGCGACGACCACGGTGCCGGTCACCGAGGGACGCATCTTCCTGCCCGTCGGGTTCGAGGTCGTCGCCATCTTTGCCGGCGCCCTCGCAGGTGGAATGACGGCTGCGCGCCGCCACTTCGACGTGAGTGGCGTAATAGTGCTGGCGGTCGTATCAGGCCTCGGCGGCGGTATCATCCGAGACCTGCTCCTACAGGACTACGGAATCTTCGCCCTCGATAATCCGCGCGCCCTGATCGCCGTGGTCATCGGCGCTGCCACAGCGTCGTACTTCCTCAAGGCAGCTACGAAGTTGCGCCCCCTGCTGTTGGGCGTAGACGCTCTTTCGCTGGGGTTGTTCTGCCTCGTGGGGGCCGACAAGGCGCTGATTGCCGGACTCTCACCCCTCGCCGCAATCATGCTCGGAGGCATAACCGCGGTGGGCGGCGGAATCATGCGCGACATCCTGTGCGACGTCGAGCCCGAGGTCCTGCGTCGGGGCAGTCTCTACAGCACTGCCGCCATCGCCGGCTCGACGGCCTACGTGGTGATGGTCACGTTTCTTGCCATCACCAAGCCGCTCGCCCTTCTCTTGGCGGCTGTCATCGCGGTGACAATGCGAATGGGATCGGTGTGGTTTGGCTGGGAGTCCCCCGAACCCGTCGACCTCACTGACCGGGTGATCATGATCCCGCGCGGTGCGATAAGGGCGGGCCGGGGATTGTTCGTTCGCCGCACACGTCGGCCCCCTGTGGACGAGCCCGGAATCGACGATGAGGATGCCAGCACAACAAACGGGTAGAGTCGTCTTACTGAAGCCAAACAATCCAACCGGGAGAGGAGCGTTCCGTGAAATATGGACCAGTTGACCTCGTAGAGCTGGCGATCGGAGAGCCGCGGTTCGACGGTGTGATTCTGAAGGAGCTCGAGGCTCTCGCATCCGCCGGAACAATCCGGGTGCTCGACGCGATGGTTCTCGTGATGGCCGAGGACGGCACGCGCACGAGCCTCGACATCGAGGACCTCGAAGCGGGGAGTCGTGCATCGCTCGGCTTCATCGAGAGTGGCACCCGCGGGCTGTTCGACTCAGACGATGCGGATATGTTGTGGGAGGGTATGGTCCCCGGTTCGAGCATCGTCGCGTTGGCCATAGAAAACACGTGGGCAGTCGGACTCATGAACGCGTTTTCGGCCGCTGGCGCTGAAATCGCCGCCCACACCCGCATCCCCGCAGTCGTTGTCAACGACGCGATCGCCGCGCTCACCGAGTAGCTGACTTGAGGAGACACAAATGGCCAGACTTCTGAGAGGCATGGCACGTACCGCCGTCATCGCCGGTACCGCAACGGCTACATCGAACGCGGTGAACCGCCGGCAGGCCGAGAAGAACGTTGCTGCGTACGGCAACGCCCAGCAGCAATACCAGCAGCAAACCGCCCAGCAGCCGCCAGCTATGGCTGTTGCCGCCGGTCCTGCACCAGGCGTCCTGGTGCCTCCGCAGGTGGACTCCGGAGTCGATGTGCTCGAGCAGCTCGAGCGTCTCGGCGCGCTGAAGGCACAGGGCATCCTGACCGAGGAGGAGTTCGCCGCGCAGAAGGCCAAGATCCTCGCAGGCTAGCTCTACGTCGCTTGCGGACGCCACATCACGTAACTAGCGGAACGGCTCCCCTGTCCGGACTCGGGGCGTCACGCCAACTTCTTCAGCAGCTGTAGCAGCGCGCGCTCTTCCTCGGCGAGCAACTTGCAGTTGGCCGAGCGACATCCTTTTGCGACTTCCCAAAGTGCTGGGGACTTGCCTGCCGAGTAATGCTCGATGACCCCCGGATGGATGTAACTCCGTCGGCATACCGCCGGCGTATTTCCGAGCGCGGAGGCCGCCTGGCGGACCGCCTCGATCACGTTGCTCTCGGCCGCCTGGGGGTTCTCAGGCGGATCCATCGCAAGCAACGCTCTCACGAAGGCCGCGGTGCCACCCCATGTTCGGAAGTCCTTGCTCGTGAAGTCCTCGCCGGTGGTTTCTCGGAGGTATGCGTTCACGTCCTCCGAACCGATGTGACCAACCACGCCCTCACTGTCGACGAACTGGAAGAGCGTCTGGCCGGGCACGTCGCGGCAGCGTTTCACCACTCGGGCGAGGCGCGAATCGTTCACCGTGAGGGTGTGCTCCTTGCCGGACTTACCCCTGAACTCGAAGCGGATGCGAGCGCCGGCAATATCCGCGTGGCGATCTCGCAGGGTGGTCAGCCCGTAAGACCCGTTGTCTCGCTGGTAGTCTTGATTGCCCACGCGGATCAACGAATCGTCGAGAATGCTGACAACCGCTGCGAGCACGCGTTCTCGGCTCAACGTTCTACCCGAAAGACCGTCGTCCAGCGATGTGCGAATACGGGTGAGTTGGGAGCCGAAGCTCTCCATTCGATCGAACTTCGTCTGATCGCGAAGACGCCGCCAATCGTCGTGATACCGGTATTGTTTGCGTCCGCGGGCGTCTCGGCCGGTAGCTTGAAGATGGCCGAGAGGGTCTCCGCATATCCAGACGTCGCGCCACGCAGGCGGGATGTGCAGAGCCTCGATGCGGGATACGGTCTGGGCATCCACGCGTCGGCCGTCAGCTGTCTCGTACGCGAAGCCTCGGTCACCAGGCAGATCCACCCTGCGAATGCCCGGCAGAGAATCGCTCACGTATCTGAGGTCGGTAAGCTTCGCCGTGTGGGTGGGATGCGTCATGCCCGACTCGGCTCATCTGTACGGCCGCGCCATTCGCGAATCTCCGGCATGAACTGCCCGTGCTCGCCTCTGCGCTCGCTGTGATCGACCATAGGGAGTGTGTTCCCCCTGGGAGTGAACCAGTCCCGCCGAGGCGTCCGGGAGCCCGCGCCAGCGCCTCGCGTGCGGCGGTTGTTAACTGCCGGTTGCTTCTGCATTTCAGGGTCCTTCAGGAAGGCGTGCTTGCCGATAATGCAGTGGGCAAGCCGCGTTGCGGTGGTCGTTGTGGGAGGCGCTGTGGGAGTTCTGTTCGACACATGCTCGCGGGCGGCGCAGGCGCTCGAGGCCAAGTACGCGGGAGACCCGATGGGCCTGATCCGCGCCAAGGGCGATCTCGCGAAGCAGGCGGGATTCATGGTCACGATGGTCGGCCCGCACGATTCCGACAACCCCGATCAGATCGCCCGCCTCAGGCAGGCGGCGACCGCCTTGGGGATCAGCGTATGACGGGAGAAATGCTATGAGTCTGTCTGTGCGCATCCGAATCGCGCTGGCGATGACGCTCGTCGTCGCCGTGAGCCTGGTCTCCGGGGCGGCGGTGCTGTACTACAACGCCGAGGCGGACGAGGCTGCGGAGCGTGCGGCGACCGCGGCGCAGGTGGCACGTGTCTCGTCGGACTTGGCCGCGAGACTCACGGAGTGGGTCTCGGAGACTAACGACCTGCTCATCGCAGTCTCCAAGGCCGACGAAAAGGAGGAGTACTGGGAGTACGGGGGCATCCTCGGCTCCGAGGACGTCGTCTCGGTGACCGCGGCGCACCTCATCGAGCTGGAGCCGTCAGCCGAAACGGTGCTTCCGGAATGGGACGCTATCCGCCTGGGCGTCTACACCATGATCAACACCGAGGGTGAGGCCTCCGGATCGCAGTTCCGGATCACGCAGAACGAGGACGGCGAGTATCGCAACAGCGTCGTCACGAACCTCGAGCCTCCGGACGAGCTGGCCGGCTTGTCGGGATTGGACCTGCGCAACACGGTCCGGAAGCAGATCGAGCGCTTGAAGGTCGTAACGATCGCGGACGTCTCCGATGCGGCGCTGCAGGCGGAGATGACGGCTCGCGACACCGCCGAGGAGAGCCGCCAGCTCACGCGGACCGTCAGCGTCGTGGGCGCAGCTGTGAGCATCATCGTCGCCCTCATGGCGGGGCTGTGGCTCAGCGTCACGATCGCCGTGCCCCTCACGCGCGCGACCGAGTACGCCGACACTGTCGCCGCGGGTGACTTCGCGGCGACCTTCGGGCACCACAGGTCCGACGAGATCGGGACGCTGACAAAGGCCGTCGAACGCATGAGGTCGGCCATACTCGGCAGGATCGACACCATGCGTGAGATGGCCGGTCTGGTGCTCGTCACAGCGGAGTCCGTCGAGCAGCATGTCGACGCTGCTCAGAAGGCGTTGTCCAAGGGTGCTGGTGCCAGCGACGAGGTTGATGGCAGTCTCGCTTCGGCCCATGCGGACGCCGGTGAACTCGCCGAACTCGTGAAGCGCATCATCGAGGCGTAGCGAGAAGGCCGCCGCCAATACTCATCCTCCACAACACCCCGATACCTGGCTTTACGCTATCCGAGCAGGGGTGCTAGTATTCATATTCGCGCTACGCGGGTGTGGCGGAATGGCAGACGCGCATGGTTCAGGTCCATGTGGGGGCAACCCCGTGAAGGTTCAACTCCTTTCACCCGCACCAGGAATCTAGCAGACGGCCCCGTCCCGGAAGGGAGGGGCCGTCTTGGTGTGACGGGTGCCCGCAGGTCGTCGAGCCGGGTGGCGAGCGCTCAGCTGTCCAGCATCTGCCCTGCGAGTGAGCCGAGTACCCGGGTCCGCTCTCCGACGTCATCGAGCGCGCCGAGGAGCTCGGGTGCGGCGTCGTCGCCAACGTGATCGCCGGCCTCCAAGACCGCCTCGGCGACGCCATCGGCGGTGACGAGCACCGCGCCGGCCATCTCGCGCATCATCGTGATGCGGGTGACCACCGCGTCACGCATGGCTTCGACAGCGTGGATCAGACTGCCGATCTCGTCTTCGGAATGGCGACCGAACGCGGCATCCAGATCGCCGGATGCCACAGCATCGGCCACGGCCCGTGCCCGGTTGAGCGGCGAAGCGATGGTCCGGTACAGCCACACCGCTGCGCCCGCTGCCATGAGTATGCTGGCTGCGATGAGCACGAGGGTGACGACGGTCGCCAGGTCACGTGCCTGCTGCTCGCCTACGAGCGCGGCCGCCATTTCCTCTTGTGCCGAGCGCTCGATTCCACGCAACAGCCCGTCGCCGAACGCTTCTGCCTCGCTTCTCACCTCACGACGCAGCTCTCCAGTCCCAAGCGAAGCCAGTGCGACGGGCGCCTCGATGTTGGTGTCGACGCTCGCGCGGACGCGGCCGTCGTCAGTGAGCGTGAGTCGTGTGGGCGACCCGGCTTCGACCGCTTCGGCGTTCACCCACACGAACACAGCGATCCGCAGTTCAGACCAGGCGGTCTCGATCTGCTCCAGTTCGTCGGGGTCCAGGCCTGGCTCCGGCGTACGCACCCAGTGATCGATCTCGCCGTCTACGCCCATGACGTCGCCGTACTCGGCGGAGCCCTCGGCGGACAGGTCGGAGCCCACGCCGAAGGCAAGGTCGTTCGCCTCGCTCACGAACGTGGTCACTAGACCCGACAGCCCGCCGACCCAGCGGGCCCGATCCGAGGCCTCGCGGGAGGCCTCGGCGTACTGGGCCGCACGAGCGTTGAGGGCCCACGAGACGGCGCCGGCGGCAACGTTGACGGTCAGCACGAGCGTCATCGCAATCGCGATCCGGACTTTCACACTGAGTTTCATCGATGCGTGCTCCCTTATGTCAGGCGCTGATGCCGAGGTCGTCCAGCGCGTCGCGCAACCGCGCGATCTTGATCGGGTCGTCGGCCTCGCCCCGGGTCACCATCGACACCAGGAAGCCGGTATGCGTGGCGAGTTCGCCCTTGGCGCGGATCAGGCCCATCGGATCGCCGGCGTGCGCGCGCTCGAGATGCGCCGTGACACGCGAGCATAGATCGTAGAGGTCTCCCATTGCAGCTCCCGTACGTGTCATCAGGCGGCTATCCTTGAAGTGCCGGACGCGCGGCGGCGCGCCAGGAACCGCCCGGCAAGGGCGTTGGATTCCCTGTGAGTTCATCGAGCACGTCGTCCCAGGAATGTGAAAGCGCGTTGTCTCGTGCCGAGGAACGCATCGTCGCGAACGCGCGCGGGTTGGATTCGCGCAGGTCGAGCAGGTCAGCGATGGTTGACGCCCAGCTCTGCGGGTCGTCGGCGCAGACCACGAGTCCGGTGCGGTCCGGTACGATCACCTCTCGCGGACCTCCGACCGGACTGACGATGGCCGGGATGCCGCAGGCCTGCGCCTCGAGCACGGCCATGCCGAAGGTGTCGGTAGTGCTCGGGAAGACGAGCGCATCGATGGCCGGATAGACCTGTGCGAGTTCGGAGTTCGCCCGCGGCCCGGTGATGACGACGCGGGGCATACCCGCACACCGCTCCCGGATCTCTCCTAGCAGCGGTCCGTCTCCCACAAGCAGCAGTTGCACGTCGGGTCGCACGTGCGCGATCAGTGCGTAAGCGTCGAGCAGAAGGTCGAGGCGTTTGTCACCCGACAGCCGCCCCACGTAGCCGAGTACCGGGCCGCTGTCCAGACCGAGCGCCGCCTTGAGACGCGCCTGTTCGCCGTGGCGCGGGGTGAACACGCGGGTATCCACGCCCCGACGGAAGATGCCGAGCTTATCCTCGGCAATCCCGCGCTCTGCCAGGATGCGCGCGTACTCCCGCGACGGCGCGAGCACCTGATCGGTCTGGCCGTAGAACCACAGCACGTATGCGTCGACCAGCTCGACTGGCGAGTCTGGCCCTGCGATCTGCTCGAGCTGCGCGGCGAAGTCGGTGTGGTACACGGAGCGAACCGGCACGTCGAGCAGTCGTGCGGCGAGCAGCCCCAGCAAGCCGACCGGCCCTGGAGTCGAAAGCATGATCTCGTCGGGCTCGAAATCCTGAATCACGCGCAGGGCTCTGAGAATAGACGGGATATGCACGGGCTGGCGATCGTAGTAGGGCAAGGTTGCCGAGAAGATCGCGGGGACCGTTAGCAGCCGAAGGTCGTCGCGGCTGCAGTCGCCGCACACCACGAGTTGGACGCGGTCCCCACGTCGCTGTGCCGCGCGGGCCATGCTTTGCAGCGTGACCGATACGCCGTTGAGGTCGCTGAGCGTGTCGGTGAACCACAGCAGCCGTCGCGGCTCGGTGCGTCGTGAGACGCCCAGGCGCACGGCGGTCTGCTCGGCGACCGACCGCCCCTTGTTGAGCAGCCGCATCGTCGAGGCGAACGGTGCGGCCATGAACAGTGCCGGCAGCGCGGCGGAAGCATCTCGTGCGAATGCGGCCACATCGCCTGTGGACATGTGCTCGCGGGCTGACTCGATAGTGGCGAGGGTGAAGTCGTCAACGATCTCAGCGATGCGGTCGTATGCGGTGTCGAGCCGTTCGTCGAGCGACCGGTCCGGCGTGTCGCGCAGCGTGTCGGCGAGGTCGGAGACGGCCGCGCCCAGGCGGTTGCGCTTGAGCTTCAGCGCTCCGACGCGGCTGC
>JBGSMX010000022.1:0-2167 GCA_041739935.1 Coriobacteriia bacterium
TTGAGCGCGCCTTTCAGGTCGCGCCAGCCGCGCTCGACCTGGTGGAGCTGGCGTAGCTTCTGTCGTGGCCGGTGAGCGCGCAGAGTTCGTCCAGCAGCAGCCGTCGCTCACGCGTGCCGGAGCACCGGCAGTGGTGCGCCATCTCCCTGGTGATCGCTTGCTCTCTCGCATTGACAGGGCCGCCGTCGCCGACCTACTTGCCGCCCGCGCGCCGGGCTCGGAGTTCGGCGTCCCTCGACCACTCTCTTACGTGAGGCAACGAATCGCGTTCGAGTACATTCCTGGTGAGGCAATGCGCGGCCTTGACAGGCAGGACGTAGTCGCTAGACTCGGTCTTGCTTGTGAGTACAGGCAGCATCGCGGCCAGCGAGAGGCGTGCCTTGTGCGCCATTGCAGAGCGACTAGCGGGGAGGTCCCATGAGGTCACGTACCGTTGGTGGTCAGAGCACGGGGGCAGGCCGGCTCGCCTTGCTGGGTTTGGCCCTGCTCGCTCTCCTTGTCGTCGGTTCGGGTGTGGTGGCGGCCTGCGGCGGAGACGACGAGAGCGGCGGGGGTCAGGCAGAAACACCCACGATTCTTCGTCTGGCTTCCGCCTACGAGTTCGCCACCGGCTGGGACCCCCGCGTCAGCGGTTTCGCCGAGGCCGCCTACCTGCGCAACATGTACGACGGCCTGCTCATCGCCGCAGCGCCCGGCAGCGACGAGGACTTCATACCGCAACTCGCTGAGTCGTGGGAGGTCTCCGACGATGGCCTGACGTGGACCTTCAAGCTGCGCGAGGGTGTGATATTCAGCGACGGCGAGCCGTTCAACGCTGACGCCGTCAAGTACTCATTCGACTCGACGATGGAGCTCGGCGAGGGCGCCTCCTACATCCTGAGCGGCATCGAGTCGGTCAATGTTGTCGACGAGTACACGGTGGATTTCAAGTTGCAGTACGCCTACCCTCTGGACAGGGTGCTCTCGGCCTGCGACGCGACCTACATCTTCAGTCCGGCGACCGAGGGCCTCGAGCCGGAGGATTGGAGAGGCAAGTCGTTCGGCACCGGTCCATACATGATTGAATCGTATAGAGAGGGCGATGAGTATGTCTTCGTCCGCAACCCCAATTGGTGGGGCGAGTGGAAGGATGGCAACGCCGAGACAGTGGTGCTGAAGGTTATCCAGGAGTTCACCACTCAGCGGCAGGCGCTGGAGGCCGGCGAAATCGACTTCGCCTACCAGGTGGACCGCGATGCGGTATCAGCCATGGAGGCCAATTCTGACCTGCAGGTCTTTTCCGTGCCGTCGATCTACCAGTATGACCTGTGCCTCAACACACGGCGTGCACCTCTCGATGACAAGACCTTCCGGCAGGCGCTTGCCTTTGCGACACCTTACGACGACATCATTGCTGCCGTCGGCGGCGACACGCTATCGCCGCGCGCCATTGGTTTCGTGCCACAGGGCATGTACGGCTCATCTACTGATCTTCCACAGTACGAGTACGACCCCGCCAAGGCGGAGGCACTGCTTGCCCAGGCCGGCTATCCAGGCGGTGAAGGTGTGCCCACGCTCAAAATGTACTACTGCAGTGATGTGGCGGGGCATAGCAAGATCACGCCGCTGGTCAAGGAAGCGTTCGAAAACATCGGGCTTAAGATTGAGATTGTGCCCATTCTCGCCAGTCAGTGGACGGCGACTGTGTGCGACCCCTATCCCGAGCCCGGGCTTCACGATATTTTCTCCGAGCGGGCGTATGGCTCCTTCGCCCACGCCTACGATCACCTCAACTACCAGTTTTACACGTTCGTTCCGCCTGAATACAACACGAGCTATTGGAGTTCACCGGAGACTGACAAGATGCTCGACGAAGCATGGGCAACTGACGCGACGGATCCAGCTAAGGCGCAGGAGATGTACGACCAGATTCAGACGATTGTGCTGGAGGAGGTCCCCGTCATCCCGATATTCGACCTGCGTGAGATCTGGGCTGCCAGGTCGAGCATGGAGATCGCACCGGACGCCCTCAACGGCTTCTATCGCGGGTTCTTCTGGACCGGCGCGACTCTCTGATTCCGCGTCAAATGGGTCGTGTGATGATGCATGCGATCTGCTAGCGCCGTCCGCCCACCTGATGTGAAGGCACTGGGCGGACGGCTTGCGGTCCAACCGCAAGCCGTCCGCC
>JBGSMX010000077.1:0-7883 GCA_041739935.1 Coriobacteriia bacterium
GGCCCGGTCTTGCTCACCAAACCCACGAGCGTGCCACTTGGCCTCGTCCGCGAGCTCGTGCGCCTGGGCGCCACGAAGATCTACGTCGTCGGAGGCTCCGCAGCGGTGAGCGACAGCGTGTACTTGCAGCTCCAGAGCATCGGCGCCGTGAGCAGCTGGGAGCGCCTGTCCGGGCGCGATCGCTACGAGTCAGCCAAGAAGGTCGCCGAGGAAGTCTGGCGTGAGACAGGGTCGCCGATCTACATGGATCAGGCGTTCGTGGTTCGCGGCGACGATTTCGCCGACGCGCTGGCCGTCTCACCGTTCGCGTTTTCCGAGGGGATCCCGGTCCTGCTCACCAAGCCGGAGGTACTGAGCGGCTACACGAGCTCGTTTCTGAGCACGTACCACGTTCAAGATGTCTACATCGCCGGCGGCGAGGCCGCGGTGAGCGCTGACGTGTACCAGGACTTGCTCCCGGTAGTGCAAGACGACGTCTATCGCTGGTCCGGGGATAACCGGTACGCCACGGCGGCGCAGGTCGCCGAGCAAGGCGTCCTCGCGGGGTTTGCCGACGGCTGGAGCAGTGTCGGCGTCGCGACCGGAGTCTCGTTCCCGGACGCGCTGTCTGGCGGAGCATCGGCCGGAATGTACGGCGGCCCGCTGCTGCTCAGCAAGGGCACGGCTCTGTCGTCCGCGTGTGGGGACGCGGTGACGGCGCACGCGCCGCAGATATCGCAGGTGCTGATCTTTGGCGGTGAGGCCGCGCTGGGCGAGAACGTCGTCCGGGATTTGGCCGATCTGCTCGAGTAGTCCGTCAAGAATCCGGGGTTCTTCTGAGGAGGGGTAATGCGTCGTCGTGGACTGGCAGGTTCTCTGCTCGCAGGTATCGCCAAATCGTTGCTCGCAACGCTCGTACTCGCACTGGTGTTGCCCATCTCGGCAGGGGCAATAAGCGACCAGGTCGCCGTGCAAGCGCCCTCGTCACCGCAGGAAGCGGCGCTGGCCTCGGCGGTGTCACGCCAGCGGCTCGACGGTGTGAGCGCTCTGGCGCTCGACGACGAGATCCCGGGTGTCGCGCAGGTGTCGCCGTACTCGTCGGCGATCGACCTGAACACCGGGGACTGGCTCGATGTTGTGAGGGTAGCGATTCCCGCGAACACCGTCTTCACGGCCGACATAGCCATGTCCCCAGGCGAGTGGGTCGCCGGGGCGCTGTTCCCGCCCGGCACCGGAAGCGTATGGGGCGAGGAAGTCCCGGTCGATTACTCGGATATTTACAGCGAGACGTCCGACCGTCTGTCGTACTACTCGGCCGGCGGCGGAACGTACTATCTGGTGCTGTTCCCCCCGGATGAAGTCGAGTTTGGTGGTGACGGGTATCTGAACTACACCGTGACCTTCCAGTCAAACACGCTCACCGGTGACTACGACGTGGGATCGGCCACCGCGCTGCCAGCATCGCGTGCGGACAGCCTGCACTGGCAGACTGACGTGAACGACGTCTACGAGGTCGACCTGGTCGAAGGCCAGCAGCTCCGCGTCACCATGACGCCCAACGCGAGTTCCGACTTCGACCTGCTCTTCTACGGCCCCGACAGCCCGTCGGTGTGGAGCGGTTCTCGTCTGGCGCAGTACGATTTGAGCACCGATTCGCCCGATGAGATCACCTGGCTTGTGCCGCCGGGCGGCGACGGAACCTACAACCTGGAGGTCTACACCTCGATCTACAGCGGGACCTACTCTATGACCAGCGCGATCTCTACTCCCGATGTGGCGCGCGTTTCCGGCGCCAACCGCTACTTGACCTCGACCGCGATCAGCAAGAGCACGTGGACCACGTCAAACGTAGCGGTCCTGGCGACCGGCAATGATCCGGCGGACGCGCTTGCCGCGTCGGCGCTGGCCGGGGTCTTCGATGCGCCCGTCATCCTCGTGCCCGCGTACGACAAGTTCTCGAGCCTGCTCAGCGTGTACTACGAACTCGACCGTCTGGGTTGCTCCGACGTTTACGTGATAGGCGGCGACGCCGCCGTCGATCCGTGGATCGACGCGGACCTCGAGGACATGGGTTACAGCGTCGAGCGCATCTCGGGCGATACCCGCTACATCACGGCGGGACGAATCGTCGAGCAGGTGCTGTTCTACGGCGGACCAAGTGACACGGCGTTCCTGGTCCGCGGCGACGACTACGCCGATGCATTGGCGGTGTCGCCCTACGCGTTCTCCCAGGGAATTCCGGTGCTGCTCACCAAGACCGCCAGCCTGTCGAGTGTTGCTGCCGGGGTGATCGAAGACGAGAACATCACCAACGTGATCGTCGCGGGCGGCGAGGCTGCCGTAAGCGGTGCGGTCGTGGCTCAGGTCGAGGCGCTCAACGGTGGCGCCACCAACGTGGTCCGCCGCGCAGGCTCGACGCGCTACGCGACAGCGAAGGCCGTGGCGGACTACGCGGTCGACAACATGGGCTGGGCGAGCTGGGACTTCATGGGTGCCGCGACCGGCCAGTCCTTCCCCGACGCGCTGTCCGGCGGCGCGGCCTGTGGTTCGCGGGGCGGCGTGCTGCTGCTCACCAAGACCGATTCGCTGCGTGACGAGGTCGCGAACAGCATCTCGGACAACGACCCCGACATGGTCATGATCTTCGGCGGCACGGCCGCGGTCTCGAGCGGAGTGGCGACGAGCATCCAGAACCTGATGCCATAGGGGACTCCCACTTCGACAGTAGTGCGGGGCAGCACCGTTCGCACTGATCAGCGGGCGGTGTTGCCCTTCGTAGTGGGTATATGCAACGCACACTATTGGCGCGGTGTCTGGGGGACATCCATGAAGCCTTCACCTGCGGCCTCGCTCAAGCGGTGCTTGCTCGCCGCCGTCGTTTCGATATTACTGGTAGCCGGGGTGATGCCAACGGCTGCGGTCGCCTGGCGAGCGCCGGAAATGGACTACGCAGCATTCATGTTCTCGGTCGGTGATCAAACGACGCTCGAAGCGGCACCCTCGGCTCCCGCTGCAGATGATGAGATTCCCGGGATTTCTGTCGTGTCGCCCTATTCGGGGGCTCTTGATCTGCTCAACGACGACTACCTCGATGTTCTGCAAGTGAACGTCCCGGCGGGACGGGTTCTCACTGCGGAAGTGACTTATACGCTGGGTGACACCGTGGGAGGCGCGATTCTCGTGCCGGGTTCAACCCATGTGTGGACGGACGCGGCAGCTGACATCGTGGCACCGCAATCCTGGGGTGAGACTACGGGGCTGCGTCTCTCTCAGTACTCCTTGAGCGGCGGGACGTATTACGTCGTGGTCTTTGCGGACAGATTGGTGGATGGGTCGATTCCGGGTGATGGCGATCTACCGTACACGGTGAGCATGAGTGTCGCCTTGCCGGGTGACTATAGCGATGTCGGCACGGCACGGTTGCTGGCCGCATCACAAACGGATGCACTCGATTGGCGCAACGACGTCAACGACGTGTACTACCTCGATCTGGTCGAGGGTGACCAGATCGTCGTGCAAGCCGCCCACAGCCTGGGCTACGCGGGCGCCGGACTGAACCTATGGGGACCGGACGTTTTGACTGTCTGGGGCTCGCAGGGTCTGGTGCGGCACACGCCACAGGTCGACCTCGCGGACTTCACTTATCTCGTGCCGCCGGGCGGAGATGGTCGCTACTACGTGGAGGCGTTCTCCAGCGCTGAGTCGCTGACCTACGGGCTCGACACGTCGCTATCGCAGCCGAACATGCCGCGCGTGAGCGGCGACAACCGCTTTCTGACATCACTGGCCGTGAGCAGCAGCAACTGGGCGACTGCTGACAGCGTGGTACTGGCAACGGGCGTCGAGTTCCCTGACGCATTGGCCGCGTCTGCGATCGCCGGAACGCTCGACGCTCCGGTCGTATCTGTCGTGCCTCAGGACTACTACGGTGGATGGCGACAGAACATGTTCGACGTCTGCAATGAGCTCGAGCGTCTTGGCTGCTCAGATGTGTATGTCGTGGGCGGGGATGTTGCAGTCGGACCCGAGGTCGATGACTACTTGAGCGAACGCGGCTACAGCGTGCACCGCGTGTCCGGCGCCAACAGGTACCTCACGGCCGTCGAAGTTGCCGAGGAACTGTTCTCCACCGCGGCGACAGATACAGCCTTCATGGCGCGCGGCGATGACTTCGCCGATGCGCTCGCCGTGTCACCGTATGCGTTCTCGCAGGGGATTCCGGTATTGCTCACCAAGTCCAGTGAGCTGCCTCCCGCGACTGCCGCGTTCATCGAGGAACACAACATCGCAAACGTCGTGGTTGCCGGCGGTGAGGTCGCGGTGAGCGACGCCGTGGTCGAGCAACTCGAAGCGCTCAACGGTGGCGCGACCAACGTGGTCCGTTGCGCGGGCACAACGCGCTACGCGACAGCCAAGGCGGTTGCTGACTATGCGATCGACGACATGGCGTGGGCGTCGTGGGACTTCATGGGTGCCGCGACCGGCGAGTCGTTCCCCGATGCGCTTTCCGGTGGGGCCGCGTGCGGTAGGCGTGGCGGGTCGCTCCTTCTCACGAAGAGTACGACGTTGCGTGCGGAGGTGTCGGACACGATCACTGACAACGATCCGAAGATGGTGATGATCTTCGGCGGCACGGCTGCGGTTTCGAGCGGAGTGGCGACAAGCATCCAGAACCTGATGCCGTAGTGAAGAGCGCGCCGTGCAGACGGCGTGTCTCGGGTTGACCGTGTTGAAGCAGGTCGGTACTATTGTCCGGCACTGACCTGGCCAGGTAGCTCAGATGGTAGAGCAGCGGATTGAAAATCCGCGTGTCGGCGGTTCAAGTCCGTCTCTGGCCACCACCGTAATGACCGAAGGGCCGCTCGAAAGGGCGGTCCTTCTGCATGCACGGCTACTTCTTGCACTACCAAGGAGTAACCGCCGTTCACCTCGGGCAGAATACTGACGTACGTGCTGCACGAGCGGCGTCGGGAACCGGCCGACTGAGCGGTCGACCTACAAGCAGATTCATTCAGCGAAGCAAGGGAGTCCTTCATGGTATTGGCTATCTGGTGGGCATTCCTCTACATGCTGCTCGTCGGCATGGCGGGGGGTTACGTCGCCTGGGTCGTACTCGGCAAGGCGAAGGCACTGAGCAAGAACAGCAGGCCGAACTGGGCACTGCTGCTCGCGTTCGGTGTTGGCGGCTCGTTCGTGGGTGGCCTGGTCGTGAGTCTGCTCATGGGTGACGGGCTCACGCTGCGTCCCAGTGGGATGGTCGCCTCTGCCATCGGCGCCGTCGCGATCGCCGCAATCTACGTGCGCATGCAGGGTGGTAAGTCATAGCGGCCGCCTTGACGCTGCAGTGGCAGAGTAGCGCTTCCGTGCGCGAGGCATACCGGGCGCAGGGCGGGCTATGATCGACTTCGCGACAGGCGGCCGGCTCGCCGTTCTCGGCGTGGCCGTGTGGGTAGCGGCCGTGTGGTTGGCGGGGCTTGGCTACGTCGTCACGACCTACATCGAGGCGGTCTCTCACGTGCCGCCGCGCAGTGCGGGCCAGACTGTGCGCTCGGCGCTGCGCGAAACGTGGTTGATCATGTGGACGCAACCGCTCCTGCTCGTGTTCCAGATCGCCGCCCGGCGGATGGGCACGGGTGGGGGCGAGGTTCCAATCGTGCTCGTCCACGGGTACTTCCAGAATCGCGTGGACTTCATCTACCTGGCCAGACGGTTGCGCGCCGGGGGGTGTGGTCCGCTCTACGCATGCAACTTCTTCTGGCCTCAGTCGCTCGAGGCGTCGGCGGTGACGGTTGCCGGGTTCGTCGACAGGGTAAGGAGGGAGACCGGCGCCGAGAGAATCGATCTGCTGACCCACTCGTCGGGCGGTCTGCTCGCGCTCGACCTGATTGCAGAGCATCCCGAGTGGGTGCGCAGGGTCGCGCTCATCGCAATCCCCCTGCGCGGCGTCACGTGGCGCGGACCGGTGATAGGGCAGTCAGGTTCGGAGCTTCGCGCTGATTCACGCTACACGCAGCAGCGTCCCGAGCGCGTCGATAGCGGGCCCGTGCTGTCGGTCTACTCGGCACACGATAATCTCGTGCATCCGCCGTCGACCTCGCGGATCGAAGGCGCGCAGGTCACGACGCTGGAGCTGGACAATCTGGGGCATCTCTCGGTGCTGTTCGAGCCGCGGGTCGGTGACGCGGTCTGCGAATTCCTGCTGGGACCCTGATTTCGGTAGATCGGCTCAGGCTTCGGATGCCCCGCCAGAGTCAGCTGCTGCAGGCGCATCGAACTGCACCGCCGACAGCCGCTTGCCCGCAGAGATCAGCAGTGCCGCGACCGGTGCCGCGAGCATCGCGCCCAGCAGGCCAGCGAAGGTGCCGCCGAGCATGGTCACCACGAGCACGACCAGCGGGCTGAGGTTGAGCGAGTCGCCCATGACCCGCGCGTTGATGATGGTCTGCAGCAGGTTTTGCGCGATCAGCACCACGACGAGTATCCCGATCGCCGTTGGCAGCCCGTTGGCGCCAAGTGCGACCAGAAACGCGAAGGCCCCCGAGATTATGGCCCCAAAGAACGGAATGTAGCAGGTCAGGAAGGTGACAATAGCCACCGAGAACGCCAGTGGAATTCCCATGAGCAGCATCGCAAGCCCGATGAAGACGGAGACCACCATGCCCGTGATCGTCGTGGCGCGGAAATAGCCACGCATCGCACCCACAGCGTCGCTGACGATTCCCTCACCGACCGCGACGGGCAGGCCGCCCATGTGGCTGCCGATCCATGTCGCGATGTTCGGGAAATCAGTCAGCACATAGAACAGCAGAACCGCGGAGATGAACAGGCCAAAGAAGGCCGAGAAGATGCCGCTCAGACCACTGGCAAGCTTCGAGCCCAGAGAGGCGGTGATTCCACCCGTGGCCGTTGCCGCAGCCGACCCTGAGTCTGTGAGGGCGTTTCGCACTGCTTCGCCATCGAAGCCGGCAGCATCCAGACCCTCTGCGGCCTTCGTGAGGCCCTCCTCGATCTGGACTCGAATACTGGGCCATTGTGCGAGCACGCCCTCGAAGGTGACCCAGACCGCCAAACCCATCACTGCGACCAGGATTATCAACACGATCGTCGCCGCTGCCGGTACCGGGATCTTGCGGGCGGCCATCTTCTCCACGAGCGGATACGCGACCATACCGATCACCATCGCGAGTATCAGCGGGACTGTGATCGAAGCGCTCGCGACGACGAACCAGGCGACTGCGAGTAGCGCGCCGACGGCACCGATAAACGCCCAGCTCACGATGCCCACGTTGAGGACCCAGCCTGGCATAAGATCAGGCGTCGAACCGGCGAACTGATCACCGGCATCACGGATCTTGTCACCGAGTCGCGCCATTGGTGCCCCCTGAATAGTCGTATCGAACGCATCGGGCTGTGTGTGTCGCTCGCACTCAGCGTATGGGAGAAGCCTCCGTGCGTCGAGTGCGCCATCAGCCTGCGCGAGCACGTGCTCGATGAATGGTATCTTTGAAGCGGTGGATCCAGAGGCTGCGTCATCGCGGTGCTGACTCGGAGGGTGGCGGAGGGCGAGGTGGCGCATGCACGCCGCATGGGCGTTTGCGATATTCACACTCCTGTTGCTGGGCTACGCAGCATTTACGACCCGACTCTCTGAATCGGTACTGTCCCCCGCAATCCTGTTCACGGCCGCGGGTATTCTCCTTGGCCCGCTCGTTCTGGGTCTGATCGACATCGAACTCGAGTCCGAGTCCGTGAAAGTACTTGCCGAGGTGACCCTCGCACTCGCGCTGTTTGCCGATGCCGCGCGCATCGACCTCGGGTCACTTCGATCGCAGCTCGGGATCCCTGTCAGGCTGCTGTCAATCGGGTTGCCCCTGACGATCGCGGCCGGCTTTGCGGTTGCTGCC
>JBGSMX010000105.1:0-8065 GCA_041739935.1 Coriobacteriia bacterium
CGGGTCTCGACCGCGCAGAAGCGGCACCCCCGCGTGCACGCAGCGCCCATTATGAGGAAGGTCGCGGTGCCGCTCGAGAAGCACTCGCCTCGATTAGGGCACTTCGCGCTCTGGCACACCGTGTTGAGCCGCAGCTCGCCCAGTAGCCCCTCGACTGCCGAGAACTGCCCCGGCGTGGCCAGGGGCCGGCGTAGCCAGCCGGGAAGCCGCTTGGACTGCGTACCGTGCTCGTAGGTCACGGGCGCGCTTCCACCTCGGTGACGACTCCGGTCTTGATCGCACGGACACACTCCATGAGGGCGTCGAACACGTGCTCGCGGATGTCGCCTCCTACCAGGACGAACATGATGTCATCGCCTACGGCGAGCTGACCTTCGTTCACCCACGCGCGCACTATCGAGATACCGTCGCGAGTTCGGGTCTCGGCGAGCACGGCCTCGAGGCGGTCGCGATCCACCGACAGCCCCATACCCTTGACCGGTTCTCCTCCACGCGAATGCGCGCGTACGACGCCGTTGTGGACGAGATACATGCCAACGCCGGCCGCACTCGCCGCAGCCTTCGCCTCGGCCAACCACTGCTCGATCGATGGGGGCGATAGTGTCATGACGTGCCTCCGAAATCCCGGGCTCTAGAACCCGCACTTGGCAGCCGCATCGAGAGCGGCGAACTTCACGACCTCACTCACGGTCGGGTGTGCGTGCACGGTATGGGCGATCTGGGAAACGTCGATATCTCGGGCCATCGCCAGCGCGACCTCGTGGATGATCTCCACGGCGTGCGGCCCGACGATCTGACAGCCAACGATGCGGCCGGTCCCCTTCTCGGCAACTAGCTGCACGAACCCGTCACTGTCGCCCTCTCCCAGCGCCTTGCCATTCGCGGCGAACTTGGCCACGGCCTGCACGACGTCCAGACCGCGCTCCTTCGCGGTGTCGCGCGACGACCCCACGACCGCGATCTCCGGAAACGTGTAGACGCACGCGGGGATGCAGTCGAGCCGCACGGTGCTGCTCGGCTGCGCGTCGCTCAGGAAAGCCACTGCATTACGCGCGGCCGCCTCGCCCTCTGCTTCTGCCACGTGCGCAAGCATCATGCCGCCGATCAGATCGCCGATCGCGTACACACCGGGCACGTTGGTGCGGAAGTACTCGTCGACTTTCACGGCGGCGCGGTCCATCTCGATCCCGGCTTCCGGGTAGCCCAGGCCTGCCGAGTTGGGTATGCGACCCACCGCGCTCATCACGATCCCGGTATCCAGAACGCTTCCACTGCGCAGGGTCGCATGCATGCGGTCGCCCACACGCTCCACCTTCTCGACCGCATCTCCCAGATGGAACTCCACGCCCATTTCCTCGAGTGAGGCCTGCGCGGACTTGACGACGCGCTTGTCGTTGCCGGGCAGGACCTGCTCCATGAGTTCGACGACGGTGACCTTCGAGCCGAACGCCGCGTAGGCGCACGCGAACTCGAGTCCGATCACGCCACCGCCGATGATGACGATGTCCTTGGGGATTTCGGAGAGCGCAACGGCATCATCGCTCGTCCAGACACCCTCCATCTCGTGGTCGATTCCCGGGAGTTTGAAGACCGCAGAGCCCGAGGCGAGAATCACTGCATCGTGCTCGACCAGGCGCTCGCCCTCCGCTGTCTCGACCACACACAAGCCGGGGCCGTCGAGACGGCCGTTCCCGTAAATCGTTTCGACCTTCAGGCGCTTCGCGGTGCCCTCTACCTGGCCCACAAGCTCGTCCACAACCCCCTGCTTTCGGGCTCTCAGCCGATCGACATTGACGCTCGCGACCTCGGCATACAGCCCGAATTCCTCGGCGTTGCGGGTATCGGAGACGATATGCGCGGAACGCAGGATGGTCTTGGTGGGTATGCAGCCCCAGTTCAGGCAGGTACCGCCGAGACGTTCCTTCTCGATGAGCGTGACGGTCGCGCCCAGGCGCGCGGCTTCGAACGCCGCAGTGTAGCCGCCGGGGCCGCCGCCGAGGACGGTGATACGCATGGGGGTGCCTCCCGTGTTCTAGATTGCAGCCGGCCTTAAGAGCCGATCTGCCGCTTGACCTGGGTCACGAGCTTGCGGCTCACAGGAATCTGCGTGCCCGCTGCATCGTTGAGCACGAGCTTGAACGAGGACTTGCTCGCCCAGTGATATCCCTTGACCGACGCGAGACGCACGATGTACGAGCGGTGAACGCGGACGAAACCGGGGAGGCTCTTGGCCTCGATCTGCCCGAGCGATAGCCTGCCCAGGAACCGCGTGTCGTAGGTGTGAATATAGGTGTAGTTACGCACGCCCTCCACGTAACAGATGTCGCCGATCTCGACGAACTCGGTGCCTGAGTCGGCCACGACCGGCAACCGGTGCCCCTCGACCTCTTCTCGGGGCTGCGTCCGGCGCAGCAGGGCCTCAACGCGACAACGGAATTCACGGACCGAGAACGGCTTGGCCAGGTAGTCATCGGCTCCCAGGCCAAATCCATGTACCTTGGCATCTTCGGTGCCCTTGGCGGTAAGCATCATCACGGGCACGCGATCGTTCGCACGGTTTTCTCTGATGCGGCGCAGCGCTTCCCAGCCGTCGACAACCGGCATCATGACGTCGAGGACAACCAGATCGGGCTTGTTGAGGGCTACCGATTCGGCGACCTGCGCACCGCTCGCCAGGGCGACGACCTTATAGCCGTCATTCGTCAGCAAGGTAGTCAGACCGCGCACCAGATCGGCGTTGTCGTCGACGATGAGAATTGTCCCGCGTGGAGCCGGATGTAGCGGCCCGGTGTGTCCTGGTGTAGTGAGCATGCATCAATCTTAGCGTTGCGACACGGTGCTGTCACACAACGCTGATCGAGTCCACAGCACCTGTCGTATCTCGGCGCAGCGGAAGGCGAACTACGAACACGGTACCCGTCCCGGCAGGATTAGGCCGAAAGGTGATCTCTCCTCCGTGAGCTCTCACGATCCTGTCGGAGATGGGCAGACCCAGCCCCAGTCCGGGAACCGCTGCATTGTCGGCAGTGTCGACCCTCCCGAACAGCTCGAAGAGCACGTCGGCGCGGTCATCGGGTATGCCCTGGCCTCGATCTGCTATCGAGATGACTGCACCCCCATCTTCGACCTCAAGAGCAACGGTCACGCGGTCGGCGCCGGCAGAGTACTTGATCGCATTCGAGAGCAGGTTATCCATGACCTGGCGAAGCCTCACGGAGTCGCCCTGCAACTGAACGTCCGGAGTCTCTCCAAGCTGCACGACCGACACGCCGCTGCGCCGGGCCACCACGTTGGCATCTGCAACCGCCTGCTCGATGATCACTCCCAGGTCCACATCGCCGAAAACTATCGGCATCAGCCCGCGCTCCAGCAGCGCTACGTCGAGCAAACTCGCGACGATGGTGCTCAGGCGGCCGACAGCGTCCACGATGGCCTCGACCGCATCGGCCAGCTGTGGATCGACGTCACCGAATTCGTTGTCCTCGAGCATCTCGGAATAGAGCTGGATGACGGACAAGGGCGACCCGATCTCGTGCGAGGCCATGGCGACGAAGTCGGACTTCATGCTCATGGTGCGCTCGAGTCGCGTGGCCAGATCGGCCTTGTCGTGGAACGCGGTCTCGAGCGACTGGTAGGAGCTCATGAGTTCAGCTTCTTGCTCTCCAAGCTGGGCCGTCATGTGGTTGAGTGCGCGCGCGAGCTCGCCTATCTCGTCACCGCGCTGCTCGTCGAGTGCCACGTCCCGGGACCCCTCGGCAATGTGCGCAGCGGCATTGCGCAGCTCCTCGATCGGCTCGACCACGGTCCGAAGAACCATCCAGCCCTCCCAAAGCGACGCAAGAACCATGGCAATCCCCAGCACCACGAATGTGGTCGTCAGAGGCTGCACCAACGTGTCACCCAGCCCCACCGGCATGAATTGAATCGAGACATACGCAACGCGCAACCCGTCGACCTCGATCGGAACGACCACGACCTGCGGCTTGGTGAAGACGTCAATCAGTCCCGTGCTTGGCTCGACCGTCTCGCACGTGCACTGGGGCTCGGTCTCTGCGATCACATTGCCTGCAGGATCGACGATCTCTATGCACTCGATCTCGTGCTGCTTGCTCGTCGCAAGAATTCCTGTGAGTTGAGCCTCGATGCGCTGGGGATCGAGGTCCGCGACTACTGGTAGCAACGACGCTGCGACGACCGTGCCGGCATACTCGAGACTTCGCTGACGCTCCTCGGCGGCATTGCGGAGTGAGATCAGTGTCACCGACAGCCCGAGAATCACGCCGGAGACGATCACAATCACGAGGATGAGTGCGATGTAGCGTACGCTCAGACTACCCGTGCGACCGCGCGGCAAGTGGCCTCGTGGCGCCTGAGTGTCCTCGGCACTCACTGGTGCTCGTGATGTCCGCACGCGTCGCGGAGCTGCTCGCCAAACGCATATTCCGCGTCATCGAGGGGTCGGAAGCCGTCAATGTTGCTGCCACCGACGAGCACCGAATCCGTGTCCATCTCGAGGAACACGCGGGTGATGCTCTCGCGCAGCTCGTCCGGCATGTTCTCGTCAACTACGATCGGCGGACAGCCTACCGAAGGCGATTCTTCGATGATCTTGAACTGCGTCATGTCCCACGCCAGAACCTGCGCGCTGTTGACGACGGTTGCCCGCACCTCTCCGACGAGCAACTGGTGCATGTTCGCTTCTTGAGTGTCTCCCAGCCGAACCTCCGAGAAGTACTCGAGCATGTCGACCCCGCGTTCGTTCGCAAGATACGAGAGGTAGGCGTAGCCGCCGAGCGAGCTCTTGTCAGACGCCGCTACAGCTTCTCCCTCAAGGTCCTCGAAGCTCTCCGCCGGGTCGTCTGCGCGCGTGATCAGCCACATGTGACTTGTCGATGAGCCCCCCATCACGGGAGCGGCGATGGCGACGACTTCGCCCTGGTCGCGGAGGTCGAGGTAGTGGTGCGCGCAGATGAACGCGACATCGACGTCTTCCTCGGCGATGACCTGTGCCGCCTCATCTTCTTTTGACAGATACCTCACCGAGACGGGCCGCCCGAGCTCCTCGGAGAGGTACTTGATGACGCGCGCCCAGTTCGACCACTCTCCCGGCCCGCCTGACGTGCGTGCAACCGCAATAGTGAGGGTCGAGGCGTCGTAGGTAGGAGATGTCGGTGTCACTCCGTCACTGGTCGATTGCCAGTGGAACAACCCGTTGAGGGTAACCAGCGCAAGCACGACGGCTACGGCCGTCACGATCAGAGCGGCGACGAGCCACCACCGCGAGCTGGTGCGCGTGTCGGGAATCACCTCGTGAGGATTACTGCGATTGGTATCTGGCATGCACGCTCTCGCCGTCGGTACGCTGTTTTGTGTCGTTCCCATTGTAGCGCGCTAGAACCCGGCGTGGCTCAGCCGAGAATCGATCTATGAGACCGCTTTGATCTCCGCAAGCAGGCCGTAGAATCGCGACCTGTCGCGGGCGTGCTCCAGCTCGCAGAAAAGCAGGTGCTCGAGCATCATGCCGGCGAACCGGGTGACCGGGTGTTGCGATCGTGCGTACGTCGCTGCCGAGAACACCACTCCCCAACCGAACAAGTGCGACATGATGAACGCGTACGCGATCGTCGCCGCGTCGCGGCTTCCCGTCTCAAGACAGTACGCCATGAAGTCGAGTTCATTACAGATGTGCGAGGGGCACATGCCGCGCTCGCTGCTGGGCTCAAAGCCGAGCGCGCTGTAGACGGCAGACACGTCCGCCGGGTTGCCGTCGTACTCCTCGGTCATGTACATCGCGGCGCAGGGAGAGACCATGGGCATCTGTCGCGCAAGGTCCGTCCCACCGAACAGGCGCGTGTGCTCGGCGCCCAGTGCCGTCGAATCAGGCGCGTGCCGCACCCACTCAAGGGCCTCGAGTCCGATCTCGTGAACGGAGCCGGAGATCACCGGACACTCGTCGACGCCCGGACAGCCGCTCAGAAGCGTCTGGATCGACTCCTCGTAGGCATTCAGATTCAGGCGGAAGAGCGCGGAAAGGGCGCGGAACTTCCGGGCGCGCAGAACTCCCAGCCCCTCGTAGGGCCGCTCGTCCGTGACATCGAACCCTTCAGCTGCAGGCGTCGAGATCCCGGCGTCGCCCACATCACACCCCCGATTCTCGCCTACCACGAAGCAGGCGTTAACAACACTTTATCTCTATAGCTCAAGTAACGGCATTGTCCGATGACGGGATACGCGAGACGTGGACGAATTGCGGAGGCAAATGACCAACAGGCACTCTCCTCGGACGAAACGCTGAACGCACCTGAAGTTATCTTATCGAATCCGAAGCGCTTTCGCACGTCCGAAGCTGCGAGCTGGGGCTTAAGCGCGGATGCCGGCTTCGGTGACGATACGGCCAACGGCCGCATCCATACCGAGCGGCATGATATGCACTCCGTCGGCAATCTCGCGCAAAGCGATGACCTGCTCGACGGCAAGCCGTATCGATTCTGCGGCGGGATCCTCGGCAGCACGGATGCGCTCGGCGATCGCCTCGGGGACCATGAGGCCTGCAAGGCGCTTGTTTATGAAGTCGATGACCCGCGGGCTTTTGAGCAGGAGCACGCCCGCGATCACTTTGACCCCCGACGGGCGCAGCACCTCCATGGCCTGCGCAAAGCGCTCCATGTCGAAGATGGCCTGCGACTGGAAGAACGATGCGCCCGAACGGACCTTGCCCAGCGCGCGGCCGAGCTGGATGTCGAGCGGCTCCGCCTCCGGAAATACCGCGGCTCCCACGAAGAAGTCGGTGGCTCCGTCCAGGTCGCGCCCCAGCATGTCGTGCCCCTCGTTCATGCCCGCAGCGATCTCGATCAGCTGTGTCGAGTCCAGATCGAACACGCCCTTGGCCTGAGGATGATCCCCGCCGCGCGGGTCGTCGCCCGTCACTACCAGTACGTTTTCCAGCCCGAGCGTCCATGCCGCGAGCAGGTCCGACTGGAGCGCCAGTCTGTTCCGGTCGCGGCACGTCTGCTGAAAGATCGGTTCGACACCCATGTCGAGTACCGCACGCGAGGCGGCCAGACTCGACAGGTGCAATGTGGCACCCTGATTGTCGGTGACGTTGATGGCGTCTACGAACGGCGCCATCGTCTCGACCGATGCCTTCATCGCCGACAGATCGGTCCCGAGCGGAGGTGCTACCTCGCCCGTGACGACGAACTCCCCGCGCGCAAGCGCGTCGCGCAGCCTACTCATTCGTTTTCCCCTCCGCCGAGGAGCCCGCCCCGCGCGCTGCGCCGTGCTTCCCCGTCCCGGTCGCCCGCAGATTCACGGCACCCGGCTTGAGCTTCTTCGAAAAGTCCTTCGCGGGCAGCGTGCCGGCCCCCGCCCTGCCCTGCTCGGCAAGGCGGCGCTGTATGCGCACGTGGGTGCATTCGCGATTCGTGAGCACCTCGCACATGCCGTCCCACATGCCTCCGCACGGCCCGTTGAGCAAACCCTTGGGGCACGTGGTCACCGGGCAGATTCCGGCGGTCTGGTCGAGCACGCAATCGCCGCACATCTGGCAGCGCTCCTCGAACACCCCGTGACGGATCACGTTGCCCAGGAACACCGACTCGAGTCCCGGGAAGACCGGCTTGCCAACTGAGTCAGCCACGGTCTGGACCCCGGCTCCGCATGCAAGTACCACGACTGCATCCGCCTCTTCGATGCTGCCTACGTGCTTGCGCGCCTCGAGCTTGGTGCCGCCCAGATGGCACGCGACCTCACCGATCGCCCAACCGGTCACCGTCCGCCCGGTCGCCTCGATCGCGGCCTTGGCCGCAATGACCTCGGGCTCGCCGCCCGTATTCGCAACGGTCGCGCACTGCCCGCAGCCCATAATGAAGACCTTCCGGGCGCCGATGTCCTCGAGATTGGCTTTGATTCGCGCCCATTCGCGCGGCCGGGTGATGATCATGTCGCTCGGGCCTCCCTGCTCGCGATCGCATCGCTTACGGCCAGCACGCAGCCGGGCGCGTCATCCGAGTACCCCGCGCCGATCGAATCCGCCCACTCGCGGGTCACCACGGCGCCGCCCACG